>JBEEJQ010000124.1:0-7858 GCA_041169105.1 Pseudomonadota bacterium
GAGCCTTTCCGCAAGATCCGCCAAGCGGTGGGCGACAAGATGGACATCATGGTCGAGTTCCACAGCCTCTGGCGCTTGCCCATGGCGCAAAAAATTGCACGCGCCCTGCAAGAGTTCGACACCTTCTGGCACGAAGACGCGATCCGCATGGACAGCCTCGATTTGCTCAAGCAGTACGCGGTGGACAGCAAGGCGCTGATCTGTGCCAGCGAAACGCTGAGCTACAAATGGGGCTTCAAGGACTATTTGCAAACCGGCGTGGCCGGTGTCGCCATGCTCGACCTGAGCTGGTGTGGGGGCCTCACCGAAGCGCGCAAGATCGCCGCCATGGCCGACGCCTGGCAGCTGCCCGTGGCCCCGCATGACTGCACCGGGCCGGTGGTGTGGGCGGCTTCGACACATTTGTCACTGCACGCGCCCAACGCGCTCATTCAGGAAAGCGTGCGCGCCTTCTACACCGGCTGGTACAAGGAACTCGTGACCGAATTGCCGCAAGTGAAGAACGGCATGATCAGTCTGAACGACAAGCCGGGCCTGGGTTTGGAGCTGTTGCCCGACCTGCACAAGCGGGCCGATGCGGTGGTGCGCGTCAGCCGTTGACAGCGCTTCAGCGGTCCTGTGCTTTGACCGCTGGCGTGCGCTGCGGAATCAATTCCCGCAGATCCTCTTCAGCGCCCTCGATCAAAATCATCGCCGCGCGTTCGGCGGCGTCTGCGTCACCGCGTTCAATGGCTTCGCAAACGGCTTCGTGCAAGGGCAATGAATGGGCCGGGCCACCGGGCTTGGTGGTGATGACTTCAAAACTCACGCGCAGCAAAGCGCCCATGGCATCTTGCATCTGGCGCACAAACTGGTTGCCGCAGGCCGACAAGATGGTGGTGTGGAAAGCCAGATCGGCTTTGACGTAATCGCCTTTGCCCGCCACAGCCCGCGCCATGGCCATGTAGGCCGAGCGCAGGTTGCGCCGGTCGTCGTCACTGGCGCGCAAGGCTGCCAAGCGCACAGCAGCCGGTTCGATGATGCGCCGCATCTCCATCAGGTCGCGCGACAAGGTCGGGTCGAACACGGTGGACTCGGCTCGCCAGACGATGATGTCCGTGTCGAACAAATTCCAGCGCGTGGGCTCCAGCACCAGCGTGCCCACACGGCGCGTGACTTCCAGCAAGCCTTTGGCCGCCAGCGATTTGATGGCCTCGCGGATGACGATGCGGCTGAAACCAAAGCGCTCGCACAGCTCGGCCTCGGGCGGCAGCAATTGCCCGGGCTTGACCCGGCCACTGCAAATGTCCCGGCCCAAGGTGTCCAGAACCTGTTGCTGAAAGGTGGTGCGGGGTGCGGCCGGTTTGGGATTCATGGTGTTCCAGGTATGACAAATGGATTGCGACCAATCCTTCTCTTACTCAGAGTATCAGCGAAGAAAGGTATCCATCTTTCCTAGGGTTTTCCATGTGAGTTCATTCATCATACGTCATATATATTTCCGGGCATGAAATCACCTACTGCGCCCAGCTTGTTTGACCTTCGCGGTCGCACGGCCCTGATCACCGGCTCCACCCGCGGCATTGGCCTGGCTTTGGCGCAAGGCTTGGCCGAGTCGGGTGCCACCGTCGTTCTCAACAGCCGCCAGCCAGCGGCGGTGGATGCCGCAGTGGCGCAGCTGCAGGCCTTGGGTCTGAATGCCCAAGGCGCGGCCTTCGATGTGGCCGATCCGGCCTCGGTGGACGCGGCCTTTGACGGTTTTGACCGTGCTGGCCTGGCCATTGACATCGTCGTCAACAACGCGGGCATCCAGCACCGCCAGCCCATGCTGGACGTGTCACTGGACGACTGGAACCGCGTCATCAACACCAACCTCACCGCCGCCTTCATGGTGGGGCGCGCAGCGGCCCGCCGCATGATCGCGCGCGGCACCGGCGGCAAGATCATCAACATCGGCTCGCTCACCAGCGAGGCCGCCCGCGCCACCGTGGCCCCTTACACCGTGGCCAAAGGCGGCATCAAGATGCTGTCCAAAGCCATGGCCGCCGAATGGGCGCAGCACAACATCCAGGCCAACTCGATTGGCCCCGGTTACATCCTGACCGACATGAACGAGGCCTTGGTCAACAACCCCACGTTTGACGCCTGGGTCAAAAGCAGCAACCCCGCACAGCGTTGGGGCCGCCCTGACGAACTCGTGGGCACCGCCATTTACCTGGCTTCAGGGGCCTCCAATTACGTCAACGGCCAGATCATCTATGTCGATGGCGGCTGGCTCTCGGTGCTCTGATCCTCAGACCTCCCTACCCATCGCAGACCGATCCCATGAGCATCCTCATCACCGACGTCAAAGTCATCCTGACCGCCCCCGAAGGCATCAACCTGCTGGTGGTCAAGGTCGAAACCAACCAGCCAGGTCTGTATGGCTTGGGTTGCGGCACTTTTGCGTACCGCCATCTGGCCGTGAAGTGCCTGATCGAGGAATACATCCGTCCCCTGGTGCTGGGGCGTGATGTGCACGCGATCGAAGAAATCTGGCAGCTGATGCACCAAAATGCCTATTGGCGCAACGGCCCGATCGAGAACAACGCGATCTCCGGCATCGACATGGCCTTGTGGGACATCAAGGGCAAGCTGGCCAATATGCCGCTGTACCAGTTGTTGGGCGGCAAAGTGCGCGACGCGGTACCGATCTACCGACATGCCGACGGCAAGGACTTGAGCGAGCTGTGCGAGAACATCCAGAAGTACCGCGAGCAGGGCATCACGCACATCCGCTGCCAAAGCGGCGGGTACGGCGGCGGGGGTTACGGCCGAGCACCAGCCCATGCGCCCAGCCAGGCGCAAGACGGGATCTACCTCGATGCTCGCAAGTACATGCGCGAAACCGTCAAGATGTTTGACGGCATCCGCAGCCGGGTGGGCTTCGATGTGGAGCTGTGCCACGACGTGCACGAGCGACTCAAACCCACCGATGCGATCCGCTTTGCGCAGGCGCTGGAGCCCTTCGATCTGTTTTTCCTCGAAGACGCCATCCCGCTCGAAGAGGGCGAATGGCTGCGCCAGTTGCGCGACAAGACCAACATCCCCTTGGCGCAAGGCGAGCTGTTCAACCACCCGTTTGAGTGGCGCGGCCTGATCGCCGAGCGGCTGATCGATTTCATCCGCGTGCACCTCAGCCAAGTCGGGGGCATCACACCCGCACGCAAACTGCAATTGTTTGCCGAGCAATATGGCGTGCGCACCGCCTGGCATGGCCCGGGCGACATGTCGCCACTGGCGCATGCGGCCAACATCCACATTGATCTGGCCTCCCGCAACTTCGGGGTGCAGGAGTGGTCGGGCACCGAGCCTCCCAACTTTGTGATCCAGGAACTCAAGGGGCCGCGCGAGGCGCTGCTCGATGTGTTCCCTGGCTTGCCCGAATTCCGCAAGGGCTATGTGTACGCCAACGACTTGCCCGGTCTGGGGGTGGACATTGACGAGGCGCAAGCGGCGCTTTATCCCTGCGACAGCGGTGTGACCACCTGGACCCAGACACGGCTGATCGACGGCAGTTTGCACACCCCTTGATTTTCTGATGCAGCAGTGCAGCGCTTGGGCCAAATCTGCTGATTCACTTCAACCCACCAAGACGGAGACATTCCATGATTTCAAAGACTTCTTCTTTGCGCCGCGCGACACTGCTGGCGGCTGCCAGCCTGGCCCTTTGCTCGGGTGCGGCTTTCGCCGAGGTCAAGGCCAAAATTGGCCACGCCATGCCTGAGACTCACCCCCAGGCCATGGCTATGAACAAGTTTGCAGAACTGGCCGCCAAATACACCAACAACGATGTGAAGATCCAGGTCTTCCACAACGCCGTCTTGGGCAGCGACGAAAAGCAACTGCAAGCCGTGCAATCGGGCACGCAAGAGATGTACATCGGCACCTTGGCGCCTTTGTCGTCCAAAGTGAAAGAAGTCCAGATCTGGGACTTGCCTTTCATGTTTGCCAACGAGAAAGAGGTTTATTCTGTTCTGGATGGGGCTTCATCCAAACAAATTTTCCAGAAGATCGAACCCAGTGGTCTGGTCGGCCTGACCTGGACGGGCATGGGTTTTCGCAACCTGTCCAACAGCAAGCGCCCGGTCACCAAGCTCGAAGACGTCAGCGGCCTGAAGGTGCGCGTGATGGCCAACCCTGTGGCGCTGGAAACCTGGAAAACCATCGGTGCCAACGCCGTGCCCATGGCCTTCTCTGAAGTCTTCCCCGCACTGGAAACCAAGGCGCTGGACGGGCAGGAAAACCCACTGGTGCACATGTACGCCAACAAGATGCAGGAAGTGCAGAAGTTCATCTCTTTGACCAACCACGTCTACACGCCTGTGGCCCTGGTCGCTTCCAAGAAATTCTGGGATGGCCTGTCTGCGGCTGACAAAGCCGGCGTGCAAAAAGCCGCCACCGAAGCCGGTCTGCTGCAACGCAAATACCTGGAAGAAGGCGACAAGGACGTGGTCGGCAAGTTTGCCAAAGCCGGTGTGACCGTGACCCCGGTGCCTGCAGCCGAGTTGGCCCGCATCCAGGACAAGGTCAAGTCTGTGGTGACCAAGTTCGCGCCGGTGATTGGCGAAGACTTCGTCAAGCAGTTCTACGCTGAAATCGAAAAAGCACGTTCAGGCAAATAAGCCCTGAACAGCGACTCCCCTGGAGGTCTCCATGACAAAAACAATTCAAGCGATCATCGACGGCGTTTTCAAACTCTTTGAAACCGTCATGGTGCTCTGCATCGCCACCATGTTGGTGATGGTGTTTGGCAACGTGATGTTGCGCATTTTCTTCAACACGGGCATTGACCTGTCGGAAGAAATTCCGCGATTTGCTTTTGTCTGGATGACCTTCATCGGGGCCATCGTGGGCATGCGCAAGCATGCGCACCTGGGGGTCGACGTGATCACCCAACTGCTGCCGCTGGCGGGCAAGAAAGTCTGCTGGGGCATCAGCCAATTCATCATGGCGGTGTGCTGTGGCTACATCGTCTATGGCACCTACCTGCAGCACGACATCCTGCAGGGCAACGCCTCGCCTGTGGCCCAGATCAGCATGATCTGGGTGTTTGGCGTGAGCTACCTCACCGGCACCTTCATCGGCATCATGTGCCTGTTCAACCTGTACCGCTTGTTGACGGGGCAGGTCGAGGAATCCGAGTTGTCCGACGTGATGGAAGAAGGCATGTCAGAAGTGGATGACATGGCGGCCGAAGTTGGCCAGAAAGCGTAAGAGGCGTCCACCATGACCATATTTGTTTTCATTGGTTCCCTGCTGGGCTTGATGGCCTTGGGTATGCCAATTGCCTTTGCCCTGATCGGTTGCGGTTTGGCGATGATGTTCCACATGGGCGTGACCGATCCGCAGATCGTGATCCAGAACATGTGGGACGGCTCCAACAGTTTTCCTTTGCTGGCCGTGCCTTTCTTCATGTTGGCGGGCGAGTTCATGAATGCGGGCGGCATGACCCGCCGCATCATCAACATGGCCATGGCCTGGATTGGTCACATTCCTGGTGGCCTGGGCTATGTGGCCGTGACGGCTGCCGTGATCATGGCCTCGCTGTCCGGCTCGGCCGTGGCCGATACCGCGGCACTGGCTTCGGTGCTGGTGCCCATGATGCGCACAGCAGGCTATGACGTGAACCGCTCTTGCGGGCTGATCGCCTGCGGCGGCATCATCGCGCCCGTGATCCCGCCCTCGATTGGCATGATCATTTTTGGCGTGGCCGGTGGCGTGAGCATCACCAAACTGTTCATCGCGGGCATCGTGCCCGGTGTGCTGATGGGTGTGGCCATCATGATCGCTTGGCGCTGGTCCATCCAACGCGACAAGATCACGGTCGAGCCCAAGCGCAGCATGGCTGAACGCTTGAGCGAAACACGCAAATCGCTGTGGGCACTGACCTTGCCGCTGGTCATCATTGGCGGTCTGAAAATTGGATTTTTCACCCCCACCGAGGCGGCCGTGATTGCTGCGGCCTACTCGCTGGTGGTCGGTCTCTTTGTTTACCGCGAGATCCAATACAAAGAGTTGTTCCATCTGTTTTACCGCGCGGCCGAGACCACAGCCATTGTGATGTTCCTTGTGGCCGCCGCAGGTGTGTCGGCCTGGCTCATCACCACAGCGGGCATCCCACAGCAAGTGGCCGAACTGGTGCAGCCCTTCATGGACAACAAGATGCTGCTCACCTTCATATTGATGGTGATGGTGTTCATCATCGGCACGGCACTGGACTTCACGCCCACCGTGCTGATCATGACGCCCGTGTTGATGCCGGTGGTCAAGCAAGCCGGTATTGACCCGGTTTACTTTGGCGTGCTCTTCATCATCAACAACGCCATCGGCTTGGTCACGCCGCCTGTGGGCACTGTGCTCAACGTGGTGTGCAGCATCGCCAAGATTCCCATGTCGGGTGCCATCAAGGGTGTGATGCCTTTCATGATCGCGCAAACCGTGGTCATGGTGATGCTGGTGGTCTTTCCTGAAATCGTCATGTGGCCGCTGCACATGATGACCCGCACCTGAGTTCCCTTGAGTCAGTTTCCTTTGCTTGTCCACAATTCACAGGAGCACAACATGCAATCTTCATCTCGTCGTTGGATGGTTCGGTCGGTCGCGGCTTTGCTGGGCTCGTCCCTGCTGCTGGGCGCGGCCTGGGCACAAGAAGTCAAGAAGGCCAAACTGGGCCATTCCTTTGCCGATGCGCACCCGCGTGCCTTGGCCATGAAACAGTTCGCGGCCAATGTCGAGAAAGCCACGGGCGGCAAGGTCGTGATCGAGGTGTTTGGCAACTCCACACTGGGTGGCGAAGACAAGATGCTGATTGCCTTGCAAAGCGGCACGCAAGACCTGTACATGGGGGCATTGGCACCCATCTCGGCGCGTAAAAAAGAATTGCAAATTTTTGATTTCCCGTTTCTCTTTGGCAGCGATGCCGAAGCAGCTTATGTGCTGGACGGTCCAGTGGGCCGCAAGATGCTCGATGGGCTGACCGACATGAACATCCAGGGTCTGGTCTGGTCGGGTGGCGCGTTTCGCAACATGTCCAACAGCAAGAAACCGCTGTCCGCCATGACCGACATGAAAGGGCTCAAGGTCCGTGTCATGCAAAGCCCCATGGCTTTGGCCAGCTTCAATGCCATGGGCATGAACGCGGTGCCGATGGCTTTCCCTGAGGTCTATCCGGCGCTGGAGACCCGTGCGCTCGATGGCTATGAGCATCCTGTGGTGGACATGTACGCCAACAAAATGTTCGAGGTGCAAAAGTACCTGACGATCACCAACCACGTGTACACCCCGGTGGCACTGTTGGCCTCCAAAAAATGGTGGGCCAGCCTGACGCCGGAGCAGCAAAAGACGGTGCAAAAAGTGGCCGAAGAGACCCGCACCTTCCAGCGCAGTCAAGAGTTGCAGCAAGCCGGTGAAGTGGTCTCCCAGTTGAAGGCCAAAGGCATGTCGGTGACCGAGATGCCTGCGGTCGAATTGGACAAAATCCGTGCGGCCGTGCAACCGGTGATTGACAAGAATTCCGAGACGATCGGCTCAGAATTCGCGCAGTCCTTCTATGGAGAACTCAAGAAGTTCCGCAGCCGCCGCTGAGCTGTGTACAGCTCCCAAAAAAACAGGCGCTTGATGCGCCTGTTTTTGATGGGGGAGTTCACCAATCCGATCAGCCGCGACCGACATAAGGCATGTTGGTGGCCATGACCGTGGTGAACAGGATGTTGGCCGACAGCGGCAGGCGCGACATGGTCAAGAAGGTGTCAACGACCGCCGACATGTCCATGCGGGGTTCGGCCTTGATGCTGCCGTCGGCCTGGGCCACGCCCTTGGCCATGCGCTCGGTCATGTC
>JBEEJQ010000125.1:0-7692 GCA_041169105.1 Pseudomonadota bacterium
AAGTCAAATTGAAGTGTTCGACCTGTGGGGGCGCTGCGAAGAACGGGCCCACGATGGCGCGCCACTGGGTGAACAGATCGGATTCGCGAAAGCCCACCGTGTGATCCTCCAGCGTGTCCCAGAAAATTTGCAGCACGTAGCGCTCTGGGTTTTCGATGCCGTGATTGACCTTGGCACCGCGAAAGCCCTTGGCTTGGCTGGCCACTGTGCTCAGCCCGTGCTCAATGGCTTTTTGAAAGGCGGCTTGTTGACCGGGCTGGATTCGGATGTCGGCGATTTCGAGGATCATGGGTTTTGGCGTGTTGGGTTGGAAAAACACTGACCATAACCCAATTTATGTGGTGCAAAGGCCGCTCAGGTGACTGAAAAGGGCGCTGCTCTCAGCACCAGTCCTGTGACTCAGTTCAAGGCTTTGGGGGCACTCGGGAGGCTCGCCAGACCAAGGCGGCAAACAAGACAGACACCATGGCCAAGGCCGCGGTGCTGGTCATCCAGAAGGTGTTCACGCCCGGGCGTGCAGACCACGGGGGCAGGCCCTGGTAGGCCAGCCGGTAACCGCCATACAGCCCGAAGCCCCAAAGCAAGGCGGTGTAGATGAGCAATGGCGTCAGGGTGATGCGGTAGCAGCGCAGCAAGAATGCGCACACCGCTTGCACCGCATCGGCCAGGTGGTACAGCGCAACCCAGCCCAGCCAGAGGGTCGCGGCTTGGGCGACGTCCGCATCATTGGTGAACGCCTGCGCAATGGGGTGGCGAAACAGGCCCAGCAGCCCAGCCCCGACCAAGGCGGCGGCCACCGCCAGTGCGATCCCTGTGCCTGCGGCGCGGCGGGCTTTGTGGGCTTGGCCCGCCCCCAGCCAATAACCGGTGCGTGCGCTGCTGGCAATGCCCAGGGCCAGCGGCACCATGTACAGCACGGCGGCCAGGCTGGCGGCGATCTGGTGACTGGCCGATGCCACGGCACCCCAACGCGCGATGAACAAGGCCATCAAGGTGAAGGAAGTGACTTCGACCATGATGGACAAGCCGGCCGGCACGCCCAGTTGCAAAAAGCGGCGCAGTTGGAGCCACTGCGGGCTTTCCATGCCTTGCCACAAGCGATAAGGCTGGTAGATGTCTTGCGTGCGCAGCAGGTACAAACCGGTGAGCAGCATGAACATGTTCACCCCCAGCGTGGCCCAGGCACAGCCCACCACGCCCATGCCTTGCAGCTGCCATTCACCCAGTTGCACACCAAAGGTCAGGGCATAGGACAACGGGATCTTCACCAGCAGCGCACCCGCTTGCAGCCAGGTCACCAATCGGGGATAGCCCAGGCTTTGGTTGAGGGTGCTGTACATCCGAAACAACAAAGAGGGCACGAGGGCCAGCGCCAGCACCTGCAGGTAGGCCCGCACCTCGGGCCAAAGCGCTTGGGGTACATCGGTCCAGCTCAGCCAGGGTTGCGGGAACCACAGCGCGGTGCAGCCGATGAGAGCGGCCCCAGCGCAGATGTACAGGGCCTGGCGCACCGACTGACCGATTTCGGCGGTACGACCGGCGCCGCGCAGCTGCGCCCAAACGGGCAGCAAAGCTTGCAGCATGCCGTTGAGCGCCACATAAATGCTGATGTAAATGGAAGATGCGAGGGACAAAACAGCCAGGGCCTGCGGGCTGTAGCGCCCGGCAATCACGGTGTCGGCAATGCCAAAGGCCATGACGGCCAGTTGCCCAATCAAGACAGTGCCCGCATGGCGGGCAATGGTGCCGAGTTCAGACATCGCTCAAGGCAGGGCCACGGTCGGTTTGAAAATCAGGATGCTTTCTTCCTTGCTCTGCACGCGATGGGCTTTGCCCGTTTCGCTCCAACCGAGCTGTTGGAGCTTGGTGGACAGCAGCGGCAAGTTGGCACGGTCCACGATCAACCAGCGGCAGTTGGCCTGAGGGGCTTGGGCCGGGATCAGTCGGACCTGGCCATGGAAACGGAAGGCGGTGCCTTGTGCACGGCTGATGCCGGCGTACTGCAGGCAATCCACAGGTCCCGTGACGGCGGTGACTTGTTTCACCATCGGGGCGTAGCTGCGGGCAAAGTCAAGCAAGGGCAGCCACAGGCTCATCACCAGCAACCAGCACAAGGTGGCTCCACTGGCAGGCAGGACCATGCTCTTCCACAAGGCGGTGCGGTGGTGACCAATCCGCCATTTGACGAGGCCTGCCCAGGCCACGGTGGCCGCCAGGGCCAGGCTCATGGGCACGAGTGAGAACTCGGGGACGAAACCCGGCACCAAGCGTGCCACGTTGAGGGCGGGCTGGGCGGGAACGCCAGTCTGAAGGGCGATCCAGACCACCCAGACAATCAGGGCGCAGCAGCTGAAAAACAAGAGCGTGAACCAGTCGATCCAGGCGCTCAAGCTGCGGCGCAGCGTCGGCAAAGCGAAGGCCGCCAAGGTGGCCACGGCAGGAAGCGCGACCAGCAATGCACGGTCAGACAAACCGGTGAACCAGGTGGCACCCACAGTGACGATGGCAAACCACAAAGGCAGACCCAAATGGGGGTAACGCCAACCCTGTGAAAGCTGGCCGCGCCAGCGCCACAGCGACCACAGTGCCAACGGCCAGGCTGGCCAGGTGAACCACATGAGCAATTTGGCCAGGATGTGCACATCCACCATCTGGTGGGGCACAACGCGCCAGCGCCACAAATCCAGTGCGCCTGCGGTGGTGATGCACAGCAGGGCGATCAGTGCCAGCAGGCCCAGGTCGAGCATGCTCAAGCGGCGTTGTGCAGGGTCGGGCTGCGCCATGGCGCACAGCCATGAGCCGCCGATGCCCAGCCACAGTGCCAGACTGGGTGCCCCGGACAAGGTCAGCCCCAGCATGCCGGTGGCAATGGCGATGGCGCTTTGCAGGCGGTGACGGGGCAAGGTGGCCAGACCGAAAAACAGCAAGGCGGCCAGGCACAACTGGCTCAAGGCGGGCGTGGTTTCGTGCGACAGCCGCGCCAGGCCCAGACAGGCGAGCAAAGCCAGCAAGCCGCCATCGGCGAGCGCACAGGCGTAATCCTTGGGCTTGGCTTCGCCACCAAAGGCAAAGGCCACAGGCTGGGCTGCAGGGTGGCGGGCCAAGGCATAGACCGCATACCAAGTCGATGCGAGCGTGAGCGCCAGCATGGCAATGAAAGGCACACGTGCGAAAACATGCTCCCAACCCGCAGGCGCCACGCGGATGGCCGCTGCGCCCAACCAGTAAGGCAGCAAGGCCAAGCTGTCATCGGCTTGGCCGAGCAAGCTGGGTTTGAGCCAGCTGACCACTTCGCCCCATGCCGGTTGCGCCAGTTGCAGCATGTAGCCAAAAGACTCGATGTCATTGGCTTTCCAGGGCGCACGCCCCCAGAAACCGGGCAACACATAAGCGGCGCACAGCAAAATCAAAGCCAGGCGCGGCAGTCGGCGCACGGCATGTTGGGCAACGATGGCGGGGGTGGGTTGGTTCACAGGGTCAGAAGATAGCAGGTCTTGACGATGACAAAAGGGCTTTCCCAATGCAACAAGGGCAGGCCGGTTGCCCGGACTGCCCTTGTGGGGATTGCGACCAGCTGATTACTTGCCGGTGGAAATCTTGCCGAAACGGTTGCGGAATTTCTCCACGCGCCCGCCCATGTTGTCGACCGACTTCTGTGTACCTGTGTAGAAGGGGTGCGACTCGCTGGTCGTGTCCAACTTGTACAAAGGCAGCTCGCGGCCGTCTTCCATGGTGATCATCTCTTTGGTGTTAGCGCATGAGCGGGTCACGAACTTGAAACCGTTGGACATGTCCTGGAAGCAAATTTCACGGTAGTTGGGGTGAATGCCGTCTTTCATGGGGAAATCCTTTTATTTTCGCTACGGTAGCCACGCCTCAGCCCATCTGAGCGCACTTTCCGCAAAACCTATCGATTATAGGGTATCAGCCGCCGCGTCGCATCATGTCGAAGAATTCGACGTTGGACTTGGTCGCTTTCATGCTCTTGAGCACCATTTCCATGGCCTCGATCTCGTCCATGTTGTACATGAACTGGCGCAAGATGCGGGTCTTTTGCAGTACTTCGGGCGACAAAAGCATCTCTTCGCGGCGGGTGCCGCTGCGGTTGAGGTTGATGGCAGGGAAGACGCGTTTTTCGTAAAGGCGGCGTTCCAGGTGGATTTCGCTGTTGCCGGTGCCTTTGAATTCTTCAAAGATCACTTCGTCCATGCGGCTGCCGGTGTCCACCAGGGCCGTGGCGATGATGGTCAGGCTGCCGCCTTCTTCCACATTGCGGGCCGCGCCAAAGAAGCGCTTGGGGCGCTGCAGCGCGTTGGCGTCCACACCGCCGGACAACACTTTGCCCGACGAGGGCACCACGTTGTTGTAGGCGCGGGCCAAGCGGGTGATCGAGTCCAGCAAGATGACCACGTCTTTTTTCAGCTCGACCAAGCGTTTGGCGCGCTCGATCACCATCTCGGCCACGTGCACGTGGCGGGCCGCAGGTTCGTCGAAGGTGGAAGAGATCACTTCGCCGCGCACGCTGCGCTGCATTTCGGTCACTTCTTCAGGGCGCTCGTCGACCAGCAGCACCATCAGGTGCACATCGGGGTAGTTGGCGGTGATGGCGTGGGCGATCTGCTGCATCATCACGGTCTTGCCTGACTTGGGCTGGGCCACGATCAAGGCGCGTTGGCCACGGCCCAGGGGGGCAATGATGTCGATCACGCGGGCGGTGATGTTTTCTTCGCCCTTGATGTCACGCTCCAGACGCATCTGCTCTTTGGGAAACAGGGGCGTCAAGTTCTCGAACATGACTTTGTGCTTGTTGTTCTCGGGCAGGTCGTCGTTGACCTTGTCGAGTTTGGTCAGTGCAAAGTATCGCTCGCCGTCTTTGGGGATACGCACTTCACCTTCGATCATGTCGCCGGTGTGCAGGTTGAAGCGCCGCACCTGGCTGGGGCTGATGTAGATGTCGTCGGTGCTGGCGGTGTAGCTGCTGTCGGGGCTGCGCAGAAAGCCAAAGCCGTCGGGCAGGATTTCCAGCACGCCGTCGGCAAACACCTGCTCGCCCGCTTTGGCGCGCTTTTTGATGATGGCAAACATCAGCTCCTGTTTGCGCATGCGGCCTGTGTTCTCGATTTCGAGCGCTTCGGCTTGCTTCAGGAGTTCGGACACATGAAGTGCCTTGAGTTCATTCAAATGCATGGGAGTTGGCCTGTATATCAACGATCCGTCGGGGATCGTTATCAGTAAACCGGGTGGAGGTGTTCAGGACCGGATGCCGCCCGGGGTCAGGGGCAGGATCTTCCGGTGATCAAGGCGGGGTTCCCTGTTGGGGGTGCCTTGCTGGAAATTATGACAGGTTTTTGCCGTGCGCCAGAAAAACAAAAACCGGGTACGAATGTCCCGGTTTTTGGCGTGTGACCTGCGGTACAGACCGCAGGCAGGCGTGCATCAAGCCAATTGCTGGTCGATGAAGGCCGTCAGTTGCGACTTGCTCATGGCGCCGACTTTGGTCGCGGCCAATTGACCATCTTTGAAAATCATCAAAGTTGGAATGCCACGGATGCCGAACTTGGCGGGAATATCGCGGTTTTCGTCCACGTTCATCTTGGCCACTTGCAGCTTGCCTTCGTAAGCGCCAGCCACTTCGTCCAGGATGGGGGCGATCATTTTGCAAGGGCCGCACCATTCGGCCCAAAAATCGACCACCACGGGCTGGCTCGACTGGATCACGTCGGCGTCGAAGCTGGTGTCGGTAATGTGTTTGATCAAATCGCTGGCCATGGCCTTTTCCTTGTGAACATTGAAGATGCGGCTAAAGTTGAGGCTATTTTGACAGAATCCAGACACGCGCACCTGTCACGCGCGTGTTGCCACCATTTGCCTTGATGTCTTTTCCAAACCCCAGCTCCCCACCGCTTGTTTCTTCCTCGCTGTCTGTCGATGTGGCCATTGTGGGCGGTGGCCCGGCCGGCTTGATGGCTGCTGATGTCTTGTCACAGGCTGGTGTCAGCGTGCACTTGTTTGATGCCATGCCGTCTGTGGGGCGCAAGTTTTTGCTGGCAGGTCGCGGAGGCCTGAACTTGACCCATTCAGAAGACGCTCAAGCTTTTCGGTCGCGGTATGGCGAACGCCAGCAGGACGTTGGCCATTGGCTGGACCAGCTGGATGCACAAGGTGTGCGCGATTGGGCGCAGGGCCTGGGGATTGAAACTTTTGTGGGTTCTTCTGGTCGGGTCTTCCCGATGGAGATGAAAGCGGCACCGCTCTTGCGGGCCTGGCTGCAGCGGTTGCGGCATCCCGCCTTGGGCGTGCCGGTCCAGTTTCACATGCGTCACCGCTGGGCAGGTTGGCAGGAGGGGGCATTGGTCTTTGAGCACACGGGCCAAGCCGCTGCGCTGCATGTGCAGGCCCGGGCAACGGTTTTGGCACTGGGCGGTGCGAGCTGGCCCCGCTTGGGCTCTGACGGTGCCTGGGTGCCAATTTTGAATGCGCAGGGCATCGCCGTGAATCCCCTGAAGCCCGCCAATTGTGGTTTTGATGTGCAGGGCCGCGATGGCTCGGGCTGGACGGCCCACTTTCGCCAGAAATTCGCGGGACATCCCTTGAAGTCGGTGGCCATCAGCGTGCCTTCAGGCCCTGATGGCGGTGGCCGCCCCCGTTTTTCGCGCAAAGGGGAGTTTGTGGTCACCGACAGCGGCATCGAGGGCAGCTTGGTCTATGCGGCCTCGGCGTGGCTGCGCGATGACTTGCTGGACCACGGCCAAGCCGATGTGGTGATCGATTTGTTGCCGGACAAATCCATGGCGCAAGTGCTGGAAGCGGTCCGATGGCCGCGTGGAAGTCGAAGCTTGTCCAGCCACCTCAAGAGCCGTTTGGGCCTGGACGGGGTCAAAATGGGCTTGTTGCACGAGTTGTGCAGCCCGCAAATGCTGATCCAGCCCGAGTCATTGGCGGCCAGCATCAAAAACTTGCAGATTTCGCTCAAGGCGCCCAGGCCTGTGGCCGAGGCGATCAGCACCGCCGGTGGCGTGGCGCTGGAGGGCTTGAGTCCGGGTTTGATGCTGTCCAGCCACCCCGGTGTCTATTGCGCAGGCGAGATGCTGGACTGGGAGGCCCCCACCGGGGGCTATCTGTTGACCGCCTGTTTGGCCAGTGGAAAACAGGTCGGCCAGGCCGTTTTGCAAAATATTTTCAAAAAACTTGAGTTCGGTGTATTCCGAACCTCATTCAGCTGCGTTGATGATGTGTGAGTAACTTCATCCAATGAACGAGGTCGACATGACGCCAGATACTTCCAAGGAATACCAGTGTGCCGTTGAGGAGGCTGCCAATGCCTTCATGAAAGTGATGGCCCTGCGCGGGTTCAGTGTTCGGGATTACCCTCAGAATTTCGTGACCCAAATGGCCCAGCAGACCCGTCTGGCGTTTGAGTCCAACCGCGTGGGCCCTCACACCAATGCCGATGCGCTGGTGTCTGAACTGTTGCGTGCTGCGCCACAAGCACCACGTCTGGTGAGCTCCAGCAAGGTCAAAGCTTTGCCCTTTCCCTCGCTGCGTCGTCGCATGGCTTGATCACTCGGCACAAGCGGTTGGTCTGAGCGGCCAAGCGTGAGACCCAAAGAAAAGGCGCCCATGTAGGCGCCTTTTGTCATGGTGGGTTTGATGGTGTGGGGCTGCTCGCCAACTGGGCGGGCATGAATCACC
>JBEEJQ010000126.1:0-7662 GCA_041169105.1 Pseudomonadota bacterium
GCTGTAATGCCACATTCCTAGATGCTGTCCTGAATCGCCCCGGGTTTCGTGGAGGCCCGTTGGGTTAAGTCATTCCGTTGTGACGGTTTGACGAGTTAATTGCCGATAGTAATTTTCTTCAGCTTCGGCAGGGGGAATGTATCCGATGGGCTCAAGCAGTCTGTGGTGGTTAAACCAGGACACCCATTCCAGCGTTGCCAGCTCGAGCGATTCCTTGGTCTTCCAGGGTGCCCGGCGATGAATCAATTCGGCTTTGTACAAGCCGTTAATCGTTTCGGCCAGCGCGTTGTCATAGCTGTCACCCCGACTCCCGACCGACGGCTCGATTCCAGCTTCGGCCAGCCGCTCGCTATACCGAATGGACACGTATTGCGAACCTCTGTCGCTGTGGTGGATCAGAGCATCAGTACGTTCAGGCTGGCGGTCGTACAAAGCTTGCTCCAGCGCATCCAGAACGAAGTCCGTCCGCATGGAGCTGCTTTGCCGCCAGCCCACAATCCGGCGGGCGTAAACGTCAATCACGAAGGCCACGTATTGCCAGCCCTGCCAGGTTGAAACGTACGTGAAGTCCGACACCCAAAGTTGATTGGGGCGGTCTGCCTTGAATTGCCTATTGACCCGATCCAGCGGGCACGGTGCATTGGCGTCCCCGATGGTGGTTCGCACGACCTTGCCACGGCGTACACCGCGCAGACCCAAGCGGCGCATCAACCGCTCGACCGTGCAGCGGGCCACGTCAATGCCTTCGCGCCTCATTTGCTTCCAGACCTTGTCAGCACCATAGACCTGCATGTTGGCGTGCCAGACCCGTTGAATGTCTGGGATCAAAGCGTCATCATGGTGGGCTCGTGCACAGCGCAAGGCCGGGTTGCGCATTTGGGCTGCGTGGCGCCGGTAACACGACGGGGCAATCTGCAGGACCTTGCAGATCGGCTCGACCCCGTACGCATCCCGGTAGCGGTCGATGTACGCCTTCAACTCTTGAGTCGGCGGTCGAGCTCCGCCTGGGCGAAAAACGCACTGGCCGTCTTGAGGATGTCATTGGCCCTGCGCAGTTCCTTGACCTCGCGTTGCAATGCCTTGAGTTGCTCGCGTTCGCTGGTGGTCAGCCCCTCTCGCTCACCCTTGTCGATCTGATCGGCCTTGACCCACTCATTGAGGGTTTGCGGCACGCAACCGATCTTGGGTGCGATGGATTCAATGGCTGCCCATAACGATGGGTACTCGCCACGGTGCTCTTGCACCATGCGCACAGCACGTTCGCGTACTTCGGGGGAAAACTTGATTGACTTTCTCATGGCTCCATTCTCTTAAAAGTTGGAGCCTCCTCAATTCCCGGGGCGATTCATGATGCTCAGATGCAATGAAGTTGAACTGCTTTGCAGTCAACTCGCGATTCGGCGTGCATAGACATCAATCACAAAGGCCACGTACTGCCAGCCCTGCCAGGTTGAGACGTACGTGAAGTCCGACACCCACAGCTGGTTGGGCCGGTATGCCCTGAATTGCCGGTTGACTCGATCCATCGGGCATGGGGAATTGGCATCCGAAACTGTGGTGCGCACAACCTTGCCACGGCGCACACCGCGCAGTCCCAAGCGTCGCATCAACCGCTCGACCGTGCGGCGGGCCACGTCAATGCCTTCGCGTCTCATTTGCTTCCACACCGTGTCTGCCCCATAGACCTGCATGTTGGCGTGCCAGACTCTTTGAATGTCTGGGATCAAAGCGTCATCGTGGTGGGCTCGTGCACAGCGCATGGCTGGATTGCTGCAAAATGGTCATGCAGGGCATGCGCGCTCAATCCGTACAAAGCGTTTCCACTGTAAATAGCGCTGTCCGGAACGACCTTCTCTGCACCGGTAATCCCCCCGATTTCCACCGGACCTAAAAGTAGAACGGTTATGCAGCCATGGCCAAATGCTGCATTGGGGTGAAACCGCCCAGGGCCATATTCGGGCGGTCGTGATTGTAGGACCACACCCATTGCGTGGCGAAGTCCTGCATGAGCTAGCCCCCTGATTCCCCGGACCTGTTCTATCGCTTATCTTTGGAGATAGGAATAGGACTATGAATACGACTAGGCATACAAACTCTGTTGAAGTCATTTTGAAAGACCAGCGCCGCAGGCGCTGGTCCCCCGCAGAAAAAGCAGCGCTGGTCAGGCGCACGTACGAGCCCGGCATGAGCGTGTCGTTGGTGGCGCGCCAGGAAGGAGTGGCCGCCAGCCTGTTGTTCCTTTGGAGAAAGCTCGAACGTCAGGGTGCATTGACTGCGGTGTCTGCTGGTGAAGCGGTAGTGCCGGCGTCAGAACTGGCGGCAGCCCGTGCCGAGATTGCCAAGCTTCAACGCGTCTTGGGCAAGAAGACCTTGGAGAATGAAATCCTCAAGGAAGCTGTGGAGTACGCCGCAGAAAAAAAGTGGATTGCGCGCTCGCCCTTGCAGCCCGGGGACGAGCAATGAAGACGCTGTGCCGGGTGCTGGGGGTGGCGCGTTCGCATATTCATGATCTGCATCATCGCCACGAAGATTGGCGAGATGGTCGCAAGAACCGCAACCGGCAAGGAGATGCACAGTTGCTTGCCCAGATCCGGGAACAGATTGCCGAGCTGCCCAGCTACGGCTATCGGCGTGCCTGTGCCCTGGTCAATCGCCAGCGCGGCTCTGAGGGTGGTGCACTGGTCAATCCCAAGCGGGCCTACCGGGTTATGGCCCAGGCCAGCTTGCTGCTGCCCAAGGCGCCACGGCGGCGCCAATCGAGCCGTGTGCATGATGGTCAAGTCGCTGTGGGGCGCAGCGATATGCGCTGGTGCTCCGACGGCCTAGAGATCAAGTGTGACTCAGGCCAGACGGTGACGGCCACCTTCGCCAAGGACTGCTGCGACCGAGAGGTAATGGCCTGGCGCGCGTGGGAAGGCAAGGGACTGCCGGGCGAGCCGGTGCGCGAGATGCTGATCGAGGCCGTGGAAAAGCGCTTTGGCGCTGTGGAGGCTATTCCTGCAGGTCACCGGCTGGAGTTCCTCACGGACAACGGTGGCGCCTACATCGCGGCCGATACACGCTCGGTGGCCCGCTCACTGGGACTGACACCGGTGAACACACCGGTATGCAGCCCCCAAAGCAACGGCATGGCCGAGAGCTTCGTCAACACGTTCAAGCGCGACTATGTGGCCCGCATGGATCTGCGCAATGCGACCATCGTGTTGGCGCAGTTGCCGGCCGCATTCGAGCACTTCAACGAGGTGCATCCGCACTCATCGTTGAAAATGCGCTCACCCCGGGAGTTCAGGCGGCATCAGGCCGCACAGGTGCGCTCAGAGTCCATAACGGATCTGGCGCTTAATTGCGAATAGCACGGGTCCGGGAATATGGGGGCAAGGTCACTGCACTTCTTCAATACTGGACCAGTAATACTGGGATAACCATTCGTAGCGAACTGTCCTGTTGAACCGTTCGACATAGGCATTCTGCTGTGGCTTGCCCGGCTGGATATATTCAAACCGGATGCCCCACTCCTCGGCCCAGTTCTGGATGGTGCCACTGATGTTCTCTGGCCCGTTGTCACATCGAATCACTTGTGGCTTTCCTCGCCAGGAAATGATCTGTTTCAAAGCCCGGATCACCCGCTCAGAGGGCAACGAAAAATCCACCTCAATGCCCAGCGCCTCGCGGTTGAAGTCATCAATGACATTGAACAAGCGCAGGTTCCTGCCGTCTTCCAGTTTGTCGTGCATGAAGTCCATCGACCAGACCTGATTGATGGCATCAGGAACGGCCAGGGGTTCCGGTTTCTCCCGCACCAGGCGTTTCCTGGGTTTGATGCGCAGGTTGAGTTCCAATTCGCGGTAGATGCGGTAAACGCGCTTATGGTTCCAGCCAAAGTCCTTCACGTTGCGCAGATAGAGGTAGCACAGGCCAAAGCCCCAGTTGCGATGGTTATCCGTCAGCCGCATCAACCAATCAGCGATCAGTTCGTTCTCAGCGTTTTGCTTGGACTCGTAGCGGTAGCAGGACTCGCTGATCGAGAACACGGCACAGGCGACCCGTATGGTCAGCCTACGCTGCTGCACAACCTCTTTGGCCATCTCGCGCCGGCGAGACGGCCGGGTTACTTTTTTGCGAGGTACTCGTTGGCGATCTCGGCCTTGAGCTTCTCTTCGAGGTACATCTTCTTGAGGCGCCGGTTCTCGTCTTCGAGCTCCTTCATGCGGGCCATCAGGGATGTGTCCATGCCGCCGAACTTGGCGCGCCACTTGTAGAACGTGGCGGTGCTGATGCCCAACTCCCGGCAGATATCGGGGACCGGCAAACCGGCTTCAACACGCTTGAGGGCAGTAATGATCTGGCTGTCCGTAAATCTTGACTTCTTCACGTAGAAATTCCTTCTTGGAAAATTCTACTTCTCGGTCCTTTGGTTTGTCGGGGGGATTACCACTGCAGGTGCTGGGTGCGGTGGCTGTCGCCGGCTTCAATCAGCGTGTGGTGCGCAAAGTCGGTGCCCCGACGCAGTGGTTTTCCGCCCTTGAATAACAAGGGGCTGGCCACTGGCGTGAGCTGCTCGCCGAACAGGCGCAGCGCATTGGCCCCCACTTTTTCCGGCAAGGTGTAGCGCAGCGCCAAGTCGGCGTCGTGGGTCTCCAGGTCTATGGGTTTGTCGGTGGCGTCGATGCGGATGTCGATGTCAGGGTGCAGCGCCTGAAACTGGTGCAGCCGCGGGATCAGCCACATGGACGCAAACGACGCCCAGGTGTTGAGCGTCACCGTTTTGCGGCCTGCGCTTTGGCGCACCAGGCGCACTGCACTGTCGATCTGGTCCAGCGACGGTGCCACCGCGCGCAGCAGTTCCGAGCCCGCGCTGGTGAGTTCCACTGCGCGGGTGTGGCGCAAAAACAGGGGAACGCCCACCTCGTCTTCCAGCGCCTGCACCTGGCGGCTGACGGCGCTTTGCGTTAGCGCCAGCTCGTCGGCGGCCAGGAGAAAGTTCAGGTGCCGGGCCACGGCTTCCAGCGCGCGCAAATTGCCCACCGCAATGGGGCGGCTGCGCAGGCGCTTTTCTGAAACAGGTGCTTTGGGTGTGCCCATGGTGGTGATGCCGCGTGATGGTGATTGATGTGATTTTGGAATGAATAGCTTACCGCGATTTCATTGGACGCAAAGGCATCACTGGTCAATCATCCAATGCCACACACCGCAAAGGAGTTATTCATGCGCAATCTGTCTCAATATCAGCCGTATCAGCAGTCCTGGGTTTTGCCGCAAGGCCGTGCGCAGACTTTCAAACCCCACGCAGCAGGCGTGTTGCGCGTCACCAGTGGTCGCGCGTGGGTCACTCTGGGCCAGGGGCTGGCCGGTGACGATGTGTTTCTCGTGGGCCATGCCAGTTTGGCGCTACAGGCGGGGCAGGTGGTGGTGTTGGAGTCATGGCCGCCAGAGCCTGCGGCACAGCTGGGTTTGGTGTGGGAAGCTGCAACGCAGAGCGTCGACCTACCGGATGCCGCGTATATACCGGCTCAGCCCACCCCCATCCGGCACCACCTCACCCGGGGCTTTGGGCTGGGATGGCGGGCTGGATATGGCGGGTGACGCGGGGCTGAAGATTTTCTTCATCAGCGTGGGCGGTGGCGCGTCTTGCATGGCCAGTTCCAGCTTCTCGGCCCACTCCGCCAGATCGGTGTGGCCCTCCTGGGCCGCACTGGCGCGGGCGATGCGAATGATTTCGGTGGCGTAGTCGGTGTTGGTGGCCATCCACTCGGTGTCGGTCACGCGGCCCACTTTGCGCCGCAGCAGCACATGCAGGTGGGCGGCAATGGCGAGTTTTTCACTGGCTAACACGTTGGTTTCTCCTCAAGCGCCCATTTTCTCGCGGTGCTGCGAAATGTCCAAACCTGCCACCTCAGCCGCGTCAGTCACCCGCAGGCCCACAATTCCCTTGGTCAGCCACAGCAGCACTGCGGTCATGGCGGCGCTGTAGGCCACCACGGCCGCCACGCCAATGAGCTGGGTGCCCACATTGCCATGCGCGCCCGAGACCGAGTTGCTGGCCAGCAAGCCAGTGAGCAGCGAGCCCACGATGCCGCCTATGCCGTGCACGCCAAACACGTCCAGCGAATCGTCGGCGTTGAGCCAACGCTTGAGGCCTGTCGCACCCCAGTAGCAGGCCACACCTGCCACTGCGCCAATCAACAAGGCCGATGCGGGCGTCACAAAGCCGGCTGCTGGCGTGATGGCTACCAGCCCTGCCACGAGCCCGGAACACAGGCCCAACAGCGAGGGCTTGCCGCGCACCACCCACTCGGCCAGCATCCACGCCATGGCCCCGGCAGAGGCTGCAATGTGCGTCACCGCCATGGCCAGGCCTGCACGACCATCCGACGCAACCGCAGAGCCCGCGTTAAACCCAAACCATCCCACCCACAGCAAGCCCGCACCGGCCATGGTCAGGCCCAGGTTGAACGGTTCAAACGCCTCTTGCCCGTAGCCCTTGCGTGGGCCCAACACATAAGCGCACACCAGGCCGGTAACGCCTGCATTGATGTGCACCACCGAGCCACCCGCAAAGTCCAGCACGCCCATCTGTGCCAGCCAGCCACCGGGCTCCCACACCCAGTGGGCAATGGGCGCATACACGGCAATCGACCACAACGCCACGAACCACAACATGGCCGAGAACAGCATGCGCTCTACCAGCGCGCCCACAACCAGCGCGGCGGTGATGATGGCAAACGTGAGCTGGAACATGGCGTACACCGACTCCGGCACATTGGGGGCCACATGGCTCACGGCGACGCGCCCTGCGTCTTTCAGGTAACTGAGCCCGCTGAACCACAGGCGATCGCTGCCGCCGAGCAAACCGTTGCCTGGCGTGAAGGCCAGCGAGTAGCCCACGGCAAACCAGAGCAGCGACACCAGCGCAGCAATCGCCACCACGCTGGCCATGGTGTTGATGACGCTTTTGCGCCGCACCATGCCGCCATAAAACAGGGCGATGCCGGGCAGCGTCATCAGCAACACCAGTGCGGTGCTGGTCATCATCCATGCAGTGTCGGCAGCGTTGATGGCGTCGAACGCCACGAGTGCGGGGTAGGTCAGTGGTTCAGGCGTAGGCATCGGACAGCATTGGGGGGCTAGTGGTACCAGCACTCCCTATGCACGCTGCGTGCCAGATGTGGGTGCACCCCCGTGGTGCGCGCGTAGGGCCTAGGCGAAGGTCACCCAGTCGGCGTACTCGGGCGCATCCAGATGCGGCAAAGTGTTATAGGTCACCAGCATGTGGCGCTTGGGTGTGAAGTGGAACTCGGTGACAGCACTGTTGCGAATGCGCAGGTTCAGCTCAATGGTGGTTTCGGGCGATGTGCCCAGTATGTGGCCCACGGCGGTGGAGATGGGGCCGCCGCTGCTCACCAGCAGCACGTTGCCGGTGTGGCGCTTGCGCACATGCTCCAGCGCGCTGCTCACGCCGTGCACAAATGCGTTGTAAGTGGGCATACCGTGGGGGCTGACCACGCCGTTCATCCATTGCGTGAGGCCGTCGCGCAGCAGACGAAAGTGGTGGCGGTACAGCTCGGGTGTGTCGGGTTTTTCCAGCGGCATGGGGTGGATGGCTTTGATCACCGCTTCGCTGTCGTATTCGTTCAGGCCGGGCCACAACAGCGGTGTATGGCT
>JBEEJQ010000127.1:0-7501 GCA_041169105.1 Pseudomonadota bacterium
ACCCTTGTTTGATTTTTTTGAAAAGAAAGAACCCCATGAAAATTGGAAAAGACACCGTCGTCACCATGCACTACAAAGTGGTGAACGCCCAAGGCCAGTTGCTGGACAAGGCCGAGGAGCCGACCTCGTACCTGCACGGCGGCTACGAGAACACCCTGCCCAAGATCGAAGAAGCGCTGGAAGGCCAGGACGTGGGTTTTGAAACCACCTTGAAGCTGGCCGCAGCCGACGCCTTTGGCGAGCGCGATGAGGCTTTGGTGCAGACCATCTCCAAGAAAGACTTCCCACCGGGCGTCAAAGTGGGTGGCCAGTTGCGCGGGCGCACGCCTGAAGGCCAGGAGCACGTGTTCACCGTCATGAAGATCAAAGGCGACCAGGTCATTCTGGATGGCAACCACCCCTGGGCCGGTCAAAACCTGAGCCTGAGCCTCAAGGTGTTGGAAGTGCGCGCCGCTTCAGCCGAAGAAGTCACGCACCGTCATGCGCACGGGGCGCATGGGCACCACCATTGAGCCAGTCACGTCGGACCTGAAGGTCCAACTACGGGGAGTTGTTTGGAGGTCGGCGGCTTCAGCCCCGATACCGGTAGCCCAAACAAAAGGGGCAGTCCTTGCGGACTGCCCCTTTGTCGTTGGTGTGGTCTGAACGCTGGCTCAGTGACCGCCGCCCAGATAGGCCGCTTTTACGGCTGGGTCGGTCTTCAGGCGCTCGGCATCGCCGTGCACCGAGATGCGGCCGTTTTCCAGCACATAGCCGTAATCGGCCACGTTCAGCGCGGCGGCAGCGAACTGCTCGACCAGCAGCATGGTCACGCCTTGCTCTTTCAGGCGGCTGATGATCTTGAAGACCTCTTCCACCAGAATCGGTGCCAAGCCCATGGAGGGCTCGTCCAGCAAGACCACCTCGGGGTTCAGCATCACGGCGCGGGCCATGGCCAGCATTTGCTGCTCGCCACCCGACAAAGTGCCGGCCAGCTGGTTGCGGCGCTCCTTGAGGCGAGGGAACAGGTCCATCGCACGGTCCAGGTCACCGGCCACATCGCCTTTGGGGCGGCTGCCGGTCAGGCGCGGAAAGGCACCCAGCGTCAGGTTGTCCGTCACCGTCATGGTGGCGAACACGCGGCGGCCTTCGGGCGAGTGGGCCAGGCCCAGCTTGGCGATGTGGTACGACTCCATGCCGTCGATGCGCTTGCCGTTCAGCGTGATCTCGCCCGAGGTGGGCTGGATCATGCCGGAGATGGCGCGCATGGTGGTGGTCTTGCCGGCACCGTTGGAGCCGATCAGTGTCACCACTTTGCCTTTGGGCACGTCGATGCTGATGCCATGCAGGACGTGAACCTTGCCGTAGCCAGCTTCCAGATTTTTGATACTCAACATGTCTTGATACTCCAGTCGGCCATCAGGTGGCCGTTCCGCCGAGGTAGGCTTCGATGACCTTCTCGTTGGCTTGAACTTCGGCGGGTTGGCCTTCGGCGATCTTCTGGCCAAAGTCCAGCACCGAGACGGTGTCGCAGATGCTCATCACCACGTCCATGTGGTGCTCGATCAGGATCACGGTGATGCCGTGGTCGCGGATCTTGCGGATGATTTGCACCAGCTCCTTGATGTCGGGGGCGGTCAGGCCCGCAGCGGGCTCGTCCAGCAACAGCAGCTGCGGGTCGAGCGCCAGTGCGCGGGCAATCTCCAGGAGGCGTTGCTTGCCGTAGGGCAGGTTGCGCGCTTCTTCGTTGGCCAGCTCGGCCAGGCCCACAAAGTGCAAGAGGCTCATGCCGCGCTCGGTGGCGGCTTTTTCTTCCTTGCTGTAGCGCGGGGTGTTCAGCGCGACATCGAGGAAGTTGCTCTGGAAGGTGTGGTGCAAGCCGACCTGCACGTTTTGCAAGGCGGTCATCTCGCCAAACAACTGCACGTTCTGGAAGGTGCGGGCAATGCCCGACAAGGCGATGTCAGATGAGGTGCGACCCACCACCGAACGGCCTGCAAAAGCGATGTCACCGGCCGTGGGCACGTAAATGCCGGTCAGCACGTTCATCATGGTGCTCTTGCCCGAGCCGTTGGGGCCGATCAGGCCGTGGATGGTGCCGCGCTTGATCTTCAGGTCCACCTGGTTGATGGCCTTCAAACCGCCGAACTGCATCAGCACCTGGTTGGCCACCAGCAGATCGCCGTTGCCGGTCTCGGTGGCACGCACCAAAGCGCCTTGCTGGTTTTGGCCAGCGCTCAGGTCGATCACGTTGTCGGAGTTGGCGGTTTTGCCCATCAGGCTGCGGGCAAAGCCCACGATGCCGTCTTGCAGGTAGTACACGACAAACAGGATCATCAGGCCGAAGATGGACAGACGCCAGTCGGTGATGTTGTCCAGCCAGAACGAGAATGCGGCCAGTGCTGCGGTGCCGACCACGGGCACAAACATGGTTTGCCAGGTGGTGCGGCGGCGCGACACAGCGATCACAGCACCCACCAGCATCAACACGGCCAGTGCGCTGGCGACCATGCGGAAGGCTTCCAGATCGTCCAGCAGCTTGGGCAGCAGCACGATGATGGTGGCACCCAGCATGGCACCCAGACGGGTCTTGCGGCCGCCCATGATGATGGCCAACAAGAACATGACGGTCAGTTCGTTGTTGTAGGTGTTGGGCGAAATGTATTGCTCGGAATAGGCATACAGGCAACCGGCCAGGCCAGCCAGACCGGCGCTGATCACGAAGGCATAGACCTTGTAGCGGTAGACCGACACGCCCATGCAATCCGACGCCACAGGGCTGCCGCGCAGGGCTTCAAAAGCACGGCCCAGTTGCGAGCGCAGCACGCGGTGCACCACCAGCAGCGACAGCGCCAGCATCACGCACACGACCCAGTAGAACGACTCTTCGTTGAACTTGTAGCCCGCCACGGTGGGCTTGGGAATCTTCAAACCCATGGGGCCTTCGGTCAGGAAGGTCATTTCGTTGATCAGGATCTGGATGATCGTGCCAAAGGCCAAGGTCACCATGGCCAGGTAAGGCCCCGACACGCGCAGCGCAGGCAAGGCCAGGATCGCGCCAAAGATACCGGTCACCACAATGCTGGCGGGCACGATGACCCAGAACGGCGCACCGACCTTGAGGAAGAGCACACCGGCGGTGTAGGCACCGATGCCGAACAAACCGGCGTGGCCCAGCGAGACCTGGCCGGTGTAACCGACCACGATGTCCAGGCCGAACAGCAAGATCGCGTAGATCATGATGGTCTCGACCAGGTGGATGTAGTACGGGTTCTGTGTGAACACCGGCACCAGGAGCAGGGCGATAAAGCCCAGCACGGAAGCAATGAAGTATTTGCGATTCATCATCAGACCTTCTTGATCGCAGATTTACCAAACAAGCCAGCGGGCTTGACGGCCAGCACCAGCAAAAGAAGAACCAGTCCGGGCACATCTTTGTAGCCGGTGGACAGGTAAAAGCCCGTGGTGGTTTCGGCAATGCCCAAAATGATGCCGCCCACGATGATGCCCATGCCGCTGGTCAAGCCGCCAATGATGGCGACCGCAAAGGCCTTGAGGCCCAGCACCGCGCCCATGGTGGCCCCTGTCAGGGTCAAAGGCGCAATCAACATGCCCGCAAACGATGCGGTCAAGGATGACAGGGCGTATGAAAAGGTGATCACCAAACCGGTGTTGATGCCCATCAGTTTGGCGGCATCGCGGTCGTTGAAGGTGGCCACTACGGCCTTGCCGTAAATGGTTTTGCGGTTGAAAAATTCCACCGCCAACATCATCAGCAAAGCACCGCCGATGACCAGCAGTTCCATGGGCAGCACGTTGGCGCCCATAATTTTCAGAGGCGATTCGGGCAGGGGCGAGGGGAACTTCAGATCGTCGCGGCCCCAGATGTTCTCGGCCACGTTCTTGAAGATGATGCCCAAGGCGATGGTGGACATGATCCAGCCAAATTCGCTCTTGATCTTGATGGCAGGACGCACACCAATGCGTTCGACCAAGGCACCCTGGAACAAACCAAAGACACCGACCAACGGAATAGCCAGCCAATAGTTCATGCCCAGGCGGTCCACCAGGGTCAGGGCCACCAGAGCGCCCAGCATCAGGGCTTCGCCCTGGCCGAAGTTCAGGGTGTCGGAGGTGGCAAACGTCAGCTGGTAACCGAAGGCAATGACCGCGTAGATCATGCCCAGCGCGATACCGCTGTAGACAAGTTGAAGAAGAATTTCCATGAGAGGACTCGAAAGGTAAAACGTGAATGGCGAATGAAGAACGCCGTATTCGCGTGAGCGAATACGGCGCGTTGAAGTTCACAAATTACTTCTTGGCGGGCTGCTTGGCAGCTGCAGCGTCTTTCTTGACAGCCTTGGTGCGGATGTCAGCACCTTTTTGGCGGTCTTCTTCGTAGGCGTACACCACTTTGCTGCCCTTGACTTCACCGAACACGGGAATATTGGCCGTGATGGCTTCGTGGTCGTCGTGGGTGAAAGGCTTGTCGTAAGTGGTGACCACGCCTTCAACCTTGGTTTGCAGGTTTTCCAGGGCTTCGCGGATCTTCACACCGTCGGTGCTGCCCGCTTGCTTGATGGCGGCAGCCAACAGGTACACCGAGTCATAACCTTGTGCAGCCGACACGGGGGAGTCGATGCGGTTGTTCTTGGGCTTGAAAGTCTTCAGGTAAGCATCAATGAAGGCCTTGCGCTTGACGGTGTTGGGTTCCTGAATGAAGGTCTGGGGCATGCGTGCGCCCTCACCGCCAGGGCCAGCGTTGTCAATGAAGTTGGCCATGGACAAAGTCCAGCTGCCGACCATGGGAACTTTCCAGCCCAGCTTGGTCATGCCGTTGGCGATCTGTGCCAGCTCTGGGCCAATCGCGTAAGTCAGGATGGCTTCAGCGCCGGCTTCTTTGGCCTTGAGCAGCTGAGGCGTCATGTCCACATCCTTGACGTTGAACTTTTCAACGGCCACTGCTTTGACGCCTTTGGCGGTCAGGGCTTTTTCCAGGTCTTCGCGGCCCAGTTGGCCGTAGTTGGTGGAGTCGGCCAGGATGGCGACCTTCTTGAAGCCACGGCGGCCGATGGCTTCTTCCACGATCATGGGGGCCTGGATGCTGTCGTGGGCAGCATTGCGGAAGATGTAGTTGTCTGGGAACTCAGGGGCCTTGAACTGCTGGGTCACGATGGAGCCGGTCGCCACGTTGTTGAAGACGGGAATCTTGGCTTCCTGGTAGAAGCGCTGCGAAGCCAGGGCCACGCCGGTGTTGATGAAGCCCAAAGTGGCGACCACTTTTTCCTTGTTGATCAGTTCCTGGGCGATTTGCACGCCACGCTCGTTCTTGGCTTCGTCATCACGCTCGACGGCTTGCAGTTGACGGCCCAACACACCGCCGGCCTTGTTGATCTCGCTGATGGCCAGTTTGACGCCGTCGCGCATGCTCACGCCCATGGAAGACGAGCCGCCGGTGTAGGGGCCGGTCACGCCGACTTTGATCGGGTCAGCGGCCAAAGCCATGCCGGTGGACAGCATCAGGGATGCGAGGATGGTCAGGTGGGTGCGACGTTGCATTGCGGTTTCTCCAAGTTGATGAATCAGGCAGCCGGATCGCAAGGAGATGTCCTCGCACGTTACCGACTGGTTACCGGAGACTGATTCTGTGGGAGCGCAGGAGGGGCAACACCAAGAGAAAACCCTCGGTTGATCGTTTTGACCGTGAATTAAATTTTCAAAAGCCCGAAAAATAATTCAGGGCAAAGAAGCACTTGGAAAACACGAAAAGCTGCAAGCCTGATGGGGACTGGCTTGGGCGCGATTGGCCATTTGGGCGTGTGCTCAGTGATCGGCTCTGGCGATCAAAAAGCAGTCGCGGACCGAGTACACCATCGAGGTGAAAAACATGGCCGCGACCATGAGTCCGGCGGGCAGCAAAATGGCCATCAGCAAGCTGGCATCGCCCAGCAAGCTGGTCGCCAGCATGGACACCAGCGCCACTGCGATGAACATGCCAAACCAAACGGCCACATAAACCATGAAGGCCCCCAGATTCCGCCAGCAGGCCACAAAGCTGAAAAACAGGCTCTTGACCGGGGCCACGCCCTGCCAATGCACCAGGGCTGGGGCATGCCAGAACATCATGGCCAGCGGGATATACAGCACCATGGACACCCACATGGCCATCTGAAACGAGGCCGAATTGACCACTTCTGGACTCATGTTGGCACCTGTGAGGTAAACCCGTGCAAAAGTGCCGCCGTCCACCAGCATCGACACCCCCATGATGACCAGAAAGGCCAGCGCATACCATGCGCCCAGTTGCAACATCGCCTTGCGCTGAGCACCGGGCTTGAGCGCTGCAAACAGCACGGCCGGCATTGGAAAGCGTTGGTCTTCGGCCACTTCAGTGGCGGCCATCATGCCCAGCGTCAGGGCGGGCAGCAACACCAGGGCCAGGGCTCCGCCAACCATTGGCACGATGGACATCACCGAGACCACGGCCATGAACAAAAAGAACAGGCCCGACATGGCCAGCGGTTGTTTCCAAAAGGTGCGGATGCCCTGGCGGGCCCAATGGAGGCCGGTTCGGGCGGGAACGATGTTCAGTTGCATGGTCGCAGTAGATCAGAGCGTCACAGGCTGCGCAATGCGCCCGCGCAAGACCCGTTCAAAATGTGTGGGATCGTGCGGCTTGAGCATGGACGCCTCGCGCGGGAGGTGGTAGTCCCACAGGCGCGAAATCCAAAAGCGCAAAGCGCCCGCACGCAGCATGGCGGGCAGCAAGTCGCGCTCGGCCGCGTTCAGGGGTCGCACAGCGGTGTAGCCCTGCAGCATGGCCTGTGCGCGTTCGCTGTCGTGCAAGCCGGTGGACAGGTCGATGCACCAGTCGTTCAGGCACACGGCCAAGTCAAACAACCAGGTGTCCACACCCGCGAAATAGAAATCGAAAAAGCCCGTCAGCTGCTCGCCGTCGAACATCACGTTGTCGCGGAACAGGTCGGCGTGCACCGGGCCAAGGGGCAGGGCGCTGTAGGCGGGGCTGGCTGCGATGTGGTTCTGGTAGGCCAGCTCGCTGCGCAGCAGGGCGGCTTGGGCATCATCAAGGTGGGGCAGCACCACGGGCACGGTCTCGTTCCACCAGGGCAGGCCGCGCAGATTGGGCTGGCTGCGGTTGAAGTCGGCTCCGGCCAGGTGCATGCGGGCCAGCATGTCGCCCACGGCGGCGCAGTGCACGGCCTGGGGTTGCAACTGGCTTTTGCCGGCCAGTTTGTTGACCACGGCGGCGGGCTTGCCGCTGACGATGTGCAAGATGTCGCCGTCGCGGTTGGCGGCCGGGTCGGGCACCGGAATGCCGCGCCCAGCCAAGTGCTTCATCAGGAAGAGATAAAACGGAAGTTGCTCGCGGGTCAGTCGCTCGAACAAGGTGAGCACGTACTCGCCTTGGGTCGTGGTGGCGAAGTAGTTGGTGTTTTCAATGCCACCTTCGATACCGCGCAGCGCAGTCAGTTGCCCCAAGTTCAGGGCTTGCATCAGGTCG
>JBEEJQ010000128.1:0-7465 GCA_041169105.1 Pseudomonadota bacterium
GCCAAGTGCGCTTGCATGTCGGCCACACCCAGGGCCGCTTGCAGGCCGGGCTCGATCAAGGACAGGTCAATGCGCGTGTCCGCATCGGTGACCGAGCAACGGATCTTGGCCTGTTCCACCTCGTGGGCCATGAGGTGGCCGTGGCGCTCGGTCAGCACCTGCATCAGGCGCTCGTGCAGGCGCGGGTCGCTGTAATTGCTGCGCAGGGTCTTGGCGTGCGCGATGGCTTTGGGCTGGTATTGCCAATGGATCAGGTGCCAGGTCGACAAGTCAAAGAACACCCGGCTGGGCACTTCGCGCAGCTGTGGCCCCAGGTGCCGGTAGCCCAAGAGCGGCATGACCTGCTCCAGGCTGAGTTTTTGGTCGTAGTCGGTCCCGCCGATGTGCACGCCCGTGGTGGCCAAAATGTCGGCACTGCGGTCGGCCTGCTGCATGCGCTCAGGCCCCAGGCGTACCACGGTGAAGTCCGAGGTGCCGCCGCCCAAGTCCACCACCAGCACGGTGCTGTCCTTGGTCAGACGGCGTTCGTAGTCAAGTGCCGCAGCAATCGGCTCCAGCTGAAACGACACCTCTTCAAAACCCACAGCCTGCGCCGCTTGGCGCAAAGAGGCTTCGGCTTGCGCATCACGCTCGGCATCGTCGTCGACAAAGTGCACGGGCCGGCCCATCACCACCCGCGTGGGGGCAAAGCCCAGTGAGGCGGTGGCACGGGCGCGCAAGGTGGTCAAAAAGGTGCCGATGATGTCCTGAAAGCTGATTTGCTGGTGGCCAATCTGGGTGGTCTCCATCAGCAGCGGACTGCCCAGCAGGCTTTTGAGCGAGCGCATCAAGCGGCCCTCGGTCCCCTCCAGGTAGTGGCCAATGGCATCGCGCCCAAAATGCGTGGTGCCGTCTTCGGCGTTGTAGAACACGGCTGTCGGCATGGCCAGGGCATCGCCCTCCAAGGCGATCAAACGGGAGGTGCCCAGTGGGTCAGCCCAGGCCATGGCCGAATTGGAAGTGCCGAAATCAATGCCGAGCGTGCCGGGGTGCGATGAGGTCATGAGGAGAAGCGTGGCACGGGCTGTGCCGGGGAGAGCAAGGCATCGGTGAGAATGTGCCGATGCCGGTTTGAGGACCGGCGATTGTGCCAGCCCGCAGGCTGTTTTTCGCGTAGAGGGCGCTGCAAATCGTGGAAAATCGGAACCCGTTCGTATTCCACTTTCAAAGTCCCCCATGACCGAAGCCACACAGCGCCCCGAATTGCCCGATCACCTGTCCATCGACCCGCGCAGCCCTTTTCACATCCGCGCCGTGTTCGAGCACGACATCGGCATCCGCTTCAACGGTAAGGACCGCAACGATGTGGAGGAGTACTGCATCAGTGAAGGCTGGGTGCGTGTGCCCGCCGGCAAAACGCTGGACCGCAAAGGTCAGCCCCTGCTGATCAAGATCAAGGGCAAGGTCGAGGCGTTCTACCGCTGATATTTTGGGGCGGCATCACGCCGCGCCCTTGCACGCCCGCAGCACCTGCTCGCCATAGGCTTCGAGCTTTTTCACGCCCAGCCCGCTGATGCCTTGCAGGTCGGCCAGGCTCTGCGGTGCGTGCTCGGCAATCGCCGCCAGCGTGGCGTCGTGGAAGATCACATAGGCCGGCAGGTTGTGTTCTTTGGCCACCTCAGCGCGCCAGGCTTTGAGGTTGATGTAACGCACCATCGCGTCCTGACCCAGGTTGGCTGCGGCCGGGCTGGGGGCGCTGCGTGAGCGGCTTTTCTTGTCGCTGCGTTGGCTGGTGCTTTCGCGCAGCTGAACCGGCACTTCGCCTTTGAGCACGGCGCGTGAGGCTTCGGTCAGGTGCAGGGTGCTGAACCCGTCTTCGGTGTGCACGTGCAAAGCGCGGATCGCGATCAGTTGGCGCATCACGGCGCGAAGTTGTTGTTCGCTGTATTCAGCCCCCAGGCCAAAAGTGCTGATGCTTTCGTGGCCGCGCTGCACCACCTTGTCGGTCTTCTTGCCGCGCACGATGTCCATCGTGTGGCCCGCGCCAAAGCTGTGGCCGCTGATCTGGTGGGTGCGGTACACGGTGGACAGCAGCTTACGTGCGGCGTCGGTGCCGTCCCACACCTCGGGGGGTTGAAGACAGTTGTCGCAGTTGCCGCAAAAGGGCATGTACACGCCTTGCGTGTCGTCGCCCTTGGCATAGGCCTCGCCAAAGTAACTCAGCAAGCGCACCCGGCGGCAGTCGGTGGCTTCGGCCAGGGCCAGCAACGCGTCCAGCTTGCCGCGCATGACCTGTTTGAATTCTTCTTCCGCCGGGCTCTCGTCGATCATGCGGCGCTGGTTGACCACGTCTTGCAGGCCATAGGCCATCCACGCGTCCGACGCCAAACCGTCGCGCCCGGCGCGGCCCGTCTCTTGGTAGTAGCCTTCGATGTTTTTGGGCATGTCCAGGTGCGCCACAAAGCGCACATCGGGCTTGTCGATGCCCATGCCAAAGGCCACCGTGGCCACCATCACCACGCCTTCTTCGCGCAGGAATTCATTTTGGTGGCGCTGGCGCACGGCGGCGTCCAGACCCGCGTGGTAGGGCAGTGCATGGATGCCCGACTCGACCAGCATGGCTGCGATTTCTTCGACCCGCTTGCGCGACTGGCAATAGACCACGCCCGCTTCTTCGGGGTGTTCGCGCTCGATGAAGCGCAGCAGCTGTGTGCTGGCGTCTTTTTTCTCGACGATGGTGTAACGGATGTTGGGCCGGTCAAAGCTGCTGATGAACAGCTCGGCGCTTTCCAGCTGCAGCCGCTCGACGATGTCGGCCCGCGTGAGCGCATCGGCCGTGGCGGTGAGCGCCACACGCGGCACCGTGGGGTAGCGCTCGTGCAAGACGGCCAGGCCCCGGTACTCGGGCCGGAAGTCGTGGCCCCACTGGCTCACGCAATGCGCTTCGTCGATGGCAAACAGGCTCAGCAGCCCGCGTTCGAGCAGCGAATCCATCTGCGCCAGAAAGCGGGCGTTGGTCACGCGTTCGGGCGCCGCATACAGCAGGGTGATCTCGCCGCGCAGCAGTCGGCGTTCAATGTCGCTGGCTTCTTCGCTGCTCAGGGTCGAGTTGAGAAACGCGGCGTTGACGCCCGCCTCGTGCAAGGCGCCCACCTGGTCGTGCATCAGCGCGATCAGCGGCGAGACGACGACGGTGATGCCATGGCCTGCCCGCTGGCGTGCAATGGCCGGGATCTGGTAGCACAGCGACTTGCCCCCGCCCGTGGGCATGAGCACCAGCGCATCGCCCCCGGCCGCCACATGGTCGATGATGGCTTGCTGCGGGCCGCGAAAGGCGTCGTAGCCGAAAACTTCGCGCAGGATGGGCAGGTGAGGGGACAAAAGCGGGGTCTGTGACAGCAAAACAGCCGATATTGTGCGCTACCGATTACCATCCCACCCCATGCACACCTCCGCCCTCGTCTTGTTTTCCGGTGGTCAAGACTCCACCACCTGCCTGGCCCATGCTTTGTCGCGTTACGAACGCGTCGAAACCCTGGCGTTGGACTACGGCCAGCGCCACAAGGTGGAGTTGGACGCCCGCCTCAACGTGCTGGCGGCGATCAAGGCACGCTTTCCGGACTGGGCCCCCAAGCTGGGCGAAGACCACCTGCTGGATGCGGGCATCCTGGGCCAGATCAGCGAAACGTCTTTGACCCGCGACACGGCCATCGAGATGGAAAGCTCGGGCCTGCCCAACACCTTTGTGCCGGGGCGCAACTTGCTGTTCCTCACGCTGGCGGCCGCTTTGGCCTACCGCCGGGGTTTGCAGGTCATCGTCACCGGCGTGTGCGAGACCGATTTTTCAGGTTACCCCGACTGCCGCGACGACACCATGAAGGCCATGCAGGTCGCCCTGTCGCTGGGCATGGACCGCAAACTGCTGATCGAGACGCCACTCATGTGGATCGACAAGGCGCAGACCTGGCAACTGGCCTACGACCTGGGCCAGAAGGCCGATGCCACGGGCGGTGGACAAGCGTTGGTGGACTTGATCGTGGAACAAACCCACACCTGCTACCTGGGCGACCGCACGCAGCGTCACGATTGGGGTTATGGCTGTGGAAAGTGCCCGGCGTGCCAGCTCAGGGCGGCGGGGTTTGAACGGTACGTCAAGTCTTAAACACCGTAGGTCGGTGGCTTCAGCCCCGACAGGTGTCTGTGGACCGCCACCCTGTGTCGGACCTGAAGGTCCGACCTACAAAGAATGCGGGCGCTGCTTTCCTACAATACACCCCATGAAGACCCCTGTTTACACCCGCGCCCAAGCGCTGCCTGAGATCCTGAAAACCCGCATCGCCATCCTCGACGGGGCCATGGGCACCATGATCCAGCGCTTCAAGCTGACCGAGGCCGACTACCGGGGCGAACGTTTCAAGGACTTTCCCAAAGACGTCAAGGGCAACAACGAGTTGCTGAGCCTGACCCGCCCCGATGTGATCCGCGACATCCATGAGGGCTATCTGGCCGCCGGGGCCGACATGATCGAGACCAACACCTTTGGCGCCACGACCATCGCTCAGGCCGACTACGACATGCAGCACCTGGTGCGCGAGATGAACCTGCAGTCGGCCAAGCTGGCCCGCGCCGCTTGCGACAAGTTCTCCACCCCCGACAAGCCGCGCTTTGTGGTCGGCGCCCTCGGCCCCACGCCCAAAACCGCCAGCATCAGCCCCGACGTGAACGACGCCGGTGCCCGCAACGTGACCTTTGAAGAGTTGCGTGCCGCCTATTACGAGCAGGTCGAAGCGCTGGTCGAAGGCGGCTCGGATGTGCTGCTGGTCGAAACGATTTTTGACACGCTCAACGCCAAAGCCGCGCTGTTTGCCATCGAAGAATTCTTTGAAGCCAGCGGCCAGCGCCTGCCCCTGATCATCAGCGGCACCGTGACCGACGCTTCGGGCCGCATCCTGAGCGGCCAGACCGTCACCGCCTTTTGGCACAGCGTGCGCCACGCCCAGCCCCTGGCCATTGGCCTGAACTGCGCTTTGGGTGCGACGCTGATGCGTCCCTACATCCAGGAGCTGAACAAGGTCGCGGGCGATACCTTCATCAGCTGCTACCCCAACGCCGGCCTGCCCAACCCCATGAGCGACACCGGTTTTGACGAAACCCCCGAAGTGACCAGCCGCCTGATCCACGAGTTCGCCGCCGAAGGCCTGGTCAACATCGTGGGCGGCTGCTGCGGCACCACCCCCGACCACATCGGTGCGATCAGCAAAGCCGTTGGCCCGCTGGCTCCGCGCAATGTGCATGGTGGGTTCTTTTACAAAGAGGCGGCTTGAGGATTTCGCGTCCTGTCGGAGCTGAAGCTCCGACCTACAGTCTCTTGGGGCGGTACTTGATGGGGTAGGTCGGTGGCTTCAGCCTCGACAAGCTGTGCTCAAGCTTCCAACAGCATCCGCCGTAACTCGGCGACCTCTTGCGGGCTCAGGCCAATCGCGCCGTGCAGATAGTTCTGCATGCCGCCGTGCTGGGCATCGACCGCTTCATAGGCGGCGTGCAAAAACTCGGGTTGCACCTGCCACAGCACTTGCATCACATGGGCCGGGCCTTTGCCTTCCAGGCGCGGGTCGCGGCGGTAGAGCTGGTTGGTAAGCAAATAGTCGTGCTCGATGGTGGCCTGGTCCACACCCAGTGCAGACAGCAGCAAGGCCGCAGCAAAGCCGGTGCGGTCTTTGCCCGCAGTGCAGTGAAACACTTGCGGCGTGGGTTGCTCCAGCAAGTGCTTTAAAAAGCGCCCGAAGGTGTCCGCATTGCGGTTCACAAAATCGCGGTAGGTCTCGCGCATCAGCTCCACGGTTTCTTCGGTGGTCGGCTCGATGCCTTGCGCCACCAGTGCCTGCATGCGGGCCACCACAGTGGGCTCGATCGTCAAGGCCACGCGCTGCACGCCCGGAATGTCATAAGGCGTGGCGGTGAACTCGGCCACGCCCCGAAAGTCCAGACTGTGCCCCACGTCCAGTGCTTGCAGGCGTGCCACATCGGCATCCGTCAACCCCGCCAAGTGGTCGGAGCGGAACACCCGACCCCGCCGCACGCGCTGGCCGTTGGTCGTCAGATAACCGCCCACATCACGGAAGTTGGAAGCGCCTTGCAAGGCGAAGGTGGTTGAGTTGGATGAAGACATGATGGACTCAGGCTGAAACACAGCTTCGATTGTGACCAGACGCGTGTAAATGTCTGTCACATCCAGGAAATGGCCACAAATTGATTAAAAATAGTGCGATCTAATCCTTCTCCCCACGAGCCCAGCTTGGACAAGAAACAACTCTCCGAAAGCGACATCTGCGACAAGTTCATCCGCCCCGCCATGGAGCAGGCCGGGTGGCACGGGCTCGACCAGATTTACCGTGAGTTTCCGCTGCGTGCCGGGCGCGTGAGTGTGCGGGGCAACAAGGCCCACCGCGACCCAAGCACCGTGCTGCGGGCCGACTACGCCCTGTTCTACAAGGCCAACATCCCTATTGCGGTGGTTGAGGCCAAAGACAACAACAAGCCTATGGGCTCAGGCATGGCCCAAGCCATCAACTACGCCGAGCTGCTGGGCGTGCCCTTTTGCTTCGCCAGCAATGGCGACGGGTTTGTCTTTCGCGACGCCACGCTGGCCGATGGCGTGCTGGAGAAAAACCTCACCCTCAAAGAATTCCCCTCGCCGCAAGACCTGTGGGAGCGTTACTGCGTCTGGAAGGGCTGGACGCCCGCCGTACGACGCGTCACCGAGTTTGACTACGCGCCCAGCAAAACCCCGCGCTACTACCAAATCAACGCCATCAACCGTGCCGTTGAAGTCATCGCCCAAGGCCAAAACCGCGCCATGCTCGTCATGGCCACCGGCACCGGCAAGACCTACACCGCGTTCCAGATCATCTGGCGCTTGTGGAAGAGCGGGGCCAAAAAGCGCATCCTGTTTCTGGCCGACCGCAACATCCTGATCGACCAGACCATGGTCAACGACTTTCGCCCCTTCAAGGGCGCGATGGCCAAGCTCAGCCCCAACGCCAAAGGCGTGGAGCGGGTCGATGCGCAAGGCCAGATCACCGTGGAAGACGTGGACCTCGCCGTCAACAAAACCACCAAGCAGGTGGACAAAAGCTACGAGATTTACCTCTCGCTTTACCAAGCCGTCACCGGCACCGAAGAAGAGCGCAACATCTACAAGCAGTTCAGCCCCGACTTTTTTGACCTGATCGTGGTGGACGAGTGCCACCGGGGCAGCGCCAACGAGGACTCGGCCTGGCGCGAGATCCTCAACTATTTCAGCAGCGCCGCACAGGTGGGCCTGACGGCCACGCCCAAAGAAACGCAAGACACCTCCAACAGCGACTACTTTGGCGAACCCATCTACACCTACAGCCTCAAGCAAGGCATTGAAGACGGCTTTTTGTCGCCCTACAAAGTCGTGCGGGTGGACCTGGACAAAGACACTTTTGGCTGGCGACCCACG
>JBEEJQ010000129.1:0-7439 GCA_041169105.1 Pseudomonadota bacterium
ACCCCCATGGTGGCAGCCAGCCCACCCGCCATGCCGCCCTTGCTCGTCGAAGTGATGAGCGCCAAATTACCTGGGCCGGGAATGGCTAAAAACAGAACGATGGCGGCGACAAACGAACCGTAATCCAAAATACCGAAAAACATGGACATTCTTTCTGGGGGAATGGGGCGAGTGTACGTGATGACCCCACAAAGCCATGCGCTTAACCAAAGGTTTAACGAGAAACAGGCACAAAAGCATCTTGGGCAACCACCCAAACGGCTTGGCCCCAAACCTCAAAGCAACTTGTTCTCGGTCCTCATCCAGACCATACACCGCTCCACATCCAGTCCCGGAACGGTCAAAGGTTCCACGTGAAACACTTTCACATCCTCGGGCAAAGCGTTGATTTCTTCTTGAGGGTGTTTGCCCTTCATGGCCATCCAGACGCCGCCCTCAGCCAGAGCGGAGCGGGACCACGTCACAAAGTCGGGCAAAGAAGCAAAGGCGCGAGAGCAAATCACCTGATACGGATCGGTCAAGGACTCCACCCGGGCGTGGATACCGCGCAAATTGGGGAGTTTGAGGCTGACGGCCACTTGCTGGACAAACGCGGCTTTTTTGGCAACCGTGTCCACGCAGCTCACGTCCAACTCGGGCATGCAAATGGCCAACACCACGCCGGGCAAACCACCACCCGAACCCACATCCAGCACGCGGATGGCACGGCCTTGGGTGTGTCGCATCAAAGGCGCAATCGCCGTCAGACTGTCCAGCAGGTGATGGCTCAGCATGTCGGCAGGGTCGCGCAAAGCCGTCAGGTTGTAGACCTTGTTCCATTTCTGGATCAGGGCCATGTAATCCAGCAGGCGCTGCTGCTTCTCTGCCGAAAGGTCAAGGCCCAGCGCCTCAATGCCCGCACGCAGGCCAGATGCTAAATCTGCGCTCATGCGGGTTGGCTTTCTTCGGCGGGATTCATGAAGCCCTTGAAGCCGCCCTTCTTCAGGTGGATCAGAAGCAAGGACACACTGGCGGGCGTGATGCCCGAGATGCGCGAAGCCTGGCCCAAGGTTTCGGGCCGGTGTTTGGCCAGCTTCTGACGCGCCTCGATGGACAAGGCCGAGACCTGCATGTAGTCCAGGTTTTCTGGCAGACGCAGGTTTTCATAATAGGCGGCACGCTCAACCTCGCCCTTCTGGCGGTCGATGTAGCCGGAATACTTGGCGGCGATCTCCACCTGCTCGATCACGGAGTCGCTCAAGTCGCCCAAGGTTTCACGTGAAACATCGGCGCTGGCGTACTTGGCGGCGTCCATGTCCATCAAAGCTTGATACGACACATTTGGGCGGCGCAGCAGGTCAAACAGGTTGTACTCGTGGTCAATGGCTTTGCCCAAAACGCGCACAGATTCTTCGGCAGGCAGATTGCGCGGATTCACCCAAGTGGACTTGAGGCGTTCTGTTTCACGTGAAACAGCATCACGCTTGCGGCTGAAGGCATCCCAACGCGCATCGTCCACCAGTCCCATTTGACGGCCCACTTCGGTCAAGCGCATGTCGGCATTGTCTTCACGCAACTGCAAGCGGAACTCGGCACGGCTGGTGAACATGCGGTACGGCTCGGTCACGCCCTTGGTGATCAAGTCATCCACCAACACGCCCAGGTAGGCCTGGTCGCGGCTGGGCGTCCAGGCGACATCGCCGCGGCACTGCAGCGCGGCGTTGATGCCGGCAAACAAGCCTTGCGCCGCGGCCTCTTCGTAACCCGTGGTGCCATTGATCTGGCCCGCAAAAAACAGCCCTTGGATTTGCCGAGTCTCAAAGCTGCTCTTGAGTTCACGCGGATCGAAATAGTCGTACTCGATAGCGTAACCCGGGCGCAGGATGTGGCAGTTCTCCAGGCCTTTCATCGAGCGCACCAGGTCGTACTGAATGTCAAATGGCAAGCTGGTCGAGATGCCGTTCGGGTAGTACTCGTGCGTGGTCAGGCCTTCGGGCTCCAGGAAAATCTGGTGGCTGTCCTTGTCGGCAAAGCGGTTGATCTTGTCTTCCACACTCGGACAATAACGCGGGCCCACGCCCTCGATCTTGCCGGTGAACATGGGGCTGCGGTCAAAGCCCGAGCGAATGATGTCGTGCGTGCGCTCATTGGTGTGCGTGATCCAGCAGGGCATTTGCTGCGGGTGCATGGTGGCCTGGCCCATGAAACTGAACACTGGAACACCATCATTCGGGTTCATGCCACCGGGCATGCCATCGCCCGGCTGCTCCGAACACTTGGAAAAATCAATCGTGCGACCATCCAGGCGCGGCGGTGTACCCGTCTTCAAGCGGCCTTGCGGCAGCTTGAGCTCTTTCAAGCGTGCCGACAAACTGACCGCGGGCGGGTCCCCTGCCCGGCCAGCCGAATAGTTTTGCAGGCCGACGTGGATCTTGCCGTCCAGAAAGGTGCCTGCGGTGAGCACCACGGTGCGCGAACGAAAACGGATGCCCACTTGCGTGACCGCGCCCACCACCCGGTCGCCTTCGACCATCAGGTCGTCCACGGCTTGCTGAAACAGCCACAAATTGGGTTGGTTCTCGAGCATGCGGCGGATGGCCGCCTTGTACAGAATGCGGTCGGCTTGGGCACGCGTGGCGCGCACAGCCGGGCCTTTGGAACTGTTGAGGATGCGAAACTGAATGCCCCCCTCATCGGTGGCCAGCGCCATGGCACCGCCCAAGGCATCGACTTCCTTGACCAGGTGGCCCTTGCCGATGCCGCCGATGCTGGGGTTGCAGCTCATCTGCCCCAGCGTCTCGATGTTGTGGCTGAGCAGCAGCGTTTTGCTGCCCATGCGCGCAGCCGCCAAAGCCGCTTCGGTGCCGGCATGGCCGCCACCGACCACGATCACGTCGAATTCTTGAGGGTAAAGCATGAATGTCCGCCTCGGGTGGAGGCCAAAAAATGGGCGCCGCCTGCGCCATGGGCCGCCCTGACACGGGGTCGGCTGAAGCTGCTGATTTTACAGGCACACCCCGGACTGCTGCACAGCTCAGGGCTTGAGTGGCAAAGCGCCCGCCGCTTTGACTTCGCCCAATGAAAAACTGGTGTGCAAATCCTTCACATAGGGCAAGTTGATCAGCACATCACGGGCAAACTGGCTGAAGCTGTTGAGGTCTTTGCTGACCACCTGCAATTCAAAGGTGCCGGTGCCGCTGATGTAGTGGCAGGAAATGACCTCGGGAATCTTCAAGATGGCCTCTTCCAGCTGGCGCGTCACATCGCCGCGGTTGCGCTCGGCATCCAAGCGGACGAATGCAAAAACATCAAGTCCCACCTTTTGGCGGTCAATCTCGGCGCGGTAGCCCTTGATCACACCCGACTCTTCAAGTGCCCGCACACGTCGCCAGCATGGCGCTGCAGACAGGCCCACACGTTGCGCCAACTCGGCATTCGTCAGACGACCGTCTTTTTGCAGTTCATTCAATATTGCCCAGTCAAATTTATCCAGTGTTTCCATTAATCACCCTTTTGAGCAAAATTCTTTCAAATCATAGGGCAAATCCTGTCACATAAAGCAAGCACCTGTCAGAGTGAGCGCTCTACACTGGGCCTGAATTTCACTTGCAGGACACACGCCATGAATGCTCCTTTACCCGACTCGATTCGCCAAGCACTGGAAACCGTGACGCTGGACGACAAATACAGTCTGGATGTGGGCCGTGCCTTCATGAGCGGGGTGCAAGCCTTGGTCAAACTGCCCATGCTGCAACGCCAGCGAGACGCCCTGCAAGGCAAAAACACCGCCGGCTTCATCAGCGGCTACCGCGGCTCGCCGCTGGGCAGCTATGACCAGTCGCTATGGAAAGCCAAAGACCACCTGAAGGCCCAAAACATCGTCTTCCAGCCCGGCGTGAATGAAGAACTGGCCGCCACCGCATTGTGGGGCACACAGCAACTGGGCTTTGCACCTCCCGGCACCAACAAGTTCGACGGTGTGTTTGGCATCTGGTACGGCAAAGGCCCTGGGGTTGACCGCTGCTCGGACGTCTTCAAACACGCCAACATGGCCGGCACCACGCCCTGGGGTGGCGTCTTGGCGGTGGCCGGGGACGACCACGTGGCCAAGAGCTCCACGGCGGCGCACCAGAGCGATCACATCTTCAAAGCCTGTGGCTTGCCGGTGTTCTTTCCGGCCAGTGTGCAAGACATCCTCGACCAAGGCCTGCACGCCCTGGCCATGAGCCGCTTTGCCGGCATCTGGTCAGGCATGAAAACCATTCAGGAAATTGTCGAATCCAGCGCCACCGCCCACATCGACCCTGAACGTGTGCAAATCGTGTTGCCCGAATTTGTGATGCCACCAGGCGGCGTGCACATCCGCTGGCCCGATACCGCGCTGGAACAAGAAGCCCGTTTGTTCGATTACAAGTGGTACGCCGCGCTGGCCTACATTCGCGCCAACCGCCTGAACCACAACGTGATCGAAGGCCCCAATGACCGTTTTGGCCTGATCGCCAGCGGCAAGGCCTACAACGACACCCGCCAAGCATTATTGGACTTGGGACTCAATGACGACCGTTGCCGACAATTGGGCATACGTTTGCACAAAGTCAACGTGGTTTGGCCACTGGAAGCCCAAACCACCCGCGAATTTGCCACCGGTTTGCGCGAGATTTTGGTGGTCGAAGAAAAGCGCCAGGTCATCGAATACCAACTCAAAGAAGAGCTCTACAACTGGCGCGACGACGTGCGGCCCAACATCTTGGGCAAATTCGACGAAAGCGAAGGCGATGTGTCCGGCGGTGAATGGTCCATCCCCAACCCCAGCGAACGCAAGCTCTTGCGGGCCAATGCCGATTTGACGCCCGCCATCATTGCCCGGGCCATTGCCAAGCGCCTTAAAAAGCTGGGAATAGACAGCCAAACGCAAGCGCAAATCGACGCGCACCTGGCGATTCTCGATGGCAAAGAAAACTCCATGCAAACGCTGACCTTGGGCACCACCGCCGACCGTCAACCCTGGTTTTGCTCAGGCTGCCCCCACAACACGTCCACCAAAGTGCCCGAAGGCTCACGTGCCATGGCAGGTATCGGCTGCCATTTCATGAGCATCTGGATGGACCGCAGCACCGTGGGCTTTACCCAAATGGGGGGCGAAGGCGTACCGTGGACAGGGCAACAACCTTTCAGCACCGACCCACACATGTTTGCCAACATTGGCGATGGGACTTATTTCCACAGCGGCATTCTGGCCGTGCGTCAAAGTGTGGCCTCGGGTGTGAACATCACCTACAAAATCCTCTACAACGACGCCGTGGCCATGACAGGTGGGCAACAGGTCGGCGAACGGCCAGAAGGCCACAGCGTGGTGCAAATTGCCATGAGCATGCGTGCTGAAGGTGCCGGTCGCATCGCGGTCGTGACCGACGAGCCTTTCAAATACGATGGTGTGGCACTGGCCGAAGGTGTGCGCGTGTTCCATCGCGATGAGCTCGATCGCATCCAACGCGAAATGCGCGAGATCAAGGGCACCACGGTCATCATTTACGACCAGACCTGCGCAACCGAAAAGCGCCGCCGCCGCAAGCGCGGCACCATGGTTGATCCGGCTGTGCGCGTGATGATCAACGAAGAAGTTTGCGAAGGCTGTGGCGATTGCGGGGTGCAATCCAATTGCTTATCGGTCGAACCACTGGAGACCTATCTCGGACGCAAACGCACCATCAACCAAAGCACTTGCAACAAGGACACCAGTTGCCTCAAGGGTTTTTGCCCCAGCTTTGTCACAGTGGAGGGTGGACAGTTCAAAAAGAAAAGCAGCCAAGCCACAAGCCATGTGTCGCCTGCGCAATTGGGTCCTTTGCCAGAACCCAGCTTGCCCAACACACGCCAGCCTTGGGGCACGGTGGTGGCGGGTGTCGGTGGCACCGGGGTCATTACCATTGGACAATTGTTGGGCATGGCCGCTCACATAGAAGGCAAAGGGATCGTCACCCAAGACGCTGCAGGCCTGGCTCAAAAAGGGGGTGCGACCTGGAGCCACATTCTGATAGCCAACAGCCAAGACGACATCCGCACCACGCGGGTGAGCATGGCTGCAGCCGACCTGATTTTGGGCTGTGATCCGATCGTGACCGCCTCCAAAGAAACCTTGCTGCGCATGCGCGAAGGCCGCACCCACGTGGCCCTCAACAGCAGCAGCACGCCCACCGCCGCTTTTGTGAAAAACGGCAATTGGCAAAACCCGTCTGAACAATGTGTTGCCGAAATTGGTCAACAAGTCGGTCGCTCTGGCGTCAGCGCTTTCGATGCCGATGCACTGGCCAAACAACTGATGGGGGACACGATTTACGTCAATCCCATGATCCTCGGATTTGCGTGGCAAAAGGGCTGGATCCCGCTGCACCGTGAATCCTTGACCCGTGCGATTGAACTCAATGAAGTGGCTGTTCAAAACAACCTGATGGCCTTTGAATGGGGTCGTCATGCAGCGCATCACCTGGATGTGCTGATGCAACAGGTTCAACCCGTGCAAACCATCCAGTTCAAAAAACGCGAAAGCTTGAGTGATCTGGTGCAAGACCGAGTGACACGTTTGACCGACTACCAAAATGCCGTCTATGCACAACGCTACGCGACATTCATAGAGCGCGTGAAACAGGCAGAAGCCCCTCTGGGCAAAACATTGCTGAGCGAGACGGTCGCGCGTCAACTCTACAAATTGATGGCCTACAAAGACGAATACGAAGTGGCCCGTTTGCACACGCAATCAAAATTTCTACAACGCATCGAAGAAAGTTTTGAAGGCGATTTCAAAGTGCATTACCACCTCGCGCCTCCTCTGCTGGCCAAGCGCAATGCCAAGGGTGAATTGACCAAACAAAAAATAGGCCCCGCCATGCTCACGGTCTTCCAGGTACTGACCAAGCTCAAAGGTTTGCGCGGCACAGCACTGGATGTCTTTGGCTACACACAAGAGCGCCGAAGCGAACGTACGTTGATCGCTGAATACATGCAGCACATTGAAGATGCCTTGGGCTCACTGAGCTTGGACACGCACGCCCATGCCGTGAAGGTGGCACAAGTGGCAGACAACATCAAAGGCTTCGGACACGTCAAGGAATGCCATATGCGGGCGGCCAAAGCCGTGTGGGCATCACTTGAGCGAGCCTGAAAAAACAAAGGCCACCGTGAGGTGGCCTTTGTCGCTTATTCAAGACTCAAGCCATTCAAAGACTTGAAGACTTGTTCCATTGAACTTCAACGAGCATCTGGCAATTCGATCTTGACTTCCAGAACTTCCAGATTGTCCTGACGCTCCAGATTGACCTTGATGTCATCCGGATTGATCTTGATGTATTTGCTGATCACAGCAACCAATTCACGTTGCAAGTCGGGCAGGTAGTCGGGCTCAGCAGCATTGCGGCCACTGCGCTCATGCGCCAAGATGATTTGCAGCCGTTCTTTGGCCACAT
>JBEEJQ010000130.1:0-7323 GCA_041169105.1 Pseudomonadota bacterium
ATGCCCTGGCCCGCGACGCCAAGGATGTGGCGGCTGCCGCAGTGCTGGTGTGCAGCCTGGGCGCTGCGGTGGTGGGCTTGTGGGTGCTGGGCCCCAAGCTGTGGGCGCTGCTGGGATGAGCTGATCAGGCCTGGCGGCGCACGCCCACGGGCAGTTGGGCCACGCCGGTCCATTCGGTCGACTGGAACCACGGGTCGCCTTGCAAATAGGCCCGCAGCATGGGCAGCGCGTCGTTGCCCCAAAACACTTGGCCATCGACCACAAAGCTGGGCACGCCAAACAGGTTCAGCGCGATGGCTTCGTCGGTGTGGGCTTTGAGTTGTTGTTTGACGGTGTCGCTGGTGACGTCGCCAGCAGGCTGCAGGTCTGCGCTGAGCGCGGCCAGGCGGGTGGTGTCGGCGGCGTCTTGGCCGGTGCACCACACATGGCGGAAGATTTTTTCGCAGGCAAAGCGGTTGGGGGTGCCGTCGGCGTCGCACGCGGTGGCCAGGCGCAGCAAAGCGAGTGAGTTGAAGGGATGGCTGGCGGGCAGCTGCAAAGGCGTGCCTTGCGTGCGGGCTTGCCACTGCACTTGGCGGTAGGTCCAGTCGCGTTTGGCCGGGATTTCGGCCGGGCCCAGCTGGCCGTGGTGCTTGAGCATGGCGCCGAACACCACGGGTTTGTGCACCACGCGGTGGCTGATGCCCTCCAGGGCTTGGGGCAGCGCGTCAAAAGCCAGCCAGGCATAGGGCGAGATGAAGTCCAGGTAGAAGTGGATGGTTTTCATGGTGTGCTTTCCAGTGCTTGGCGTTGGCGCAGGCGTTCGGGGATGAGTTCCCACACGCGTCGTTTTTCTTCGTCGGTGGCGCGGCTCCAGCTGCCGATCTCGGGCAGTGTGCGCAGGCAGCCGTCGCACCAGCCGGCGCTGGGGTGCATCAGGCACAACGACACACAAGGCGATGGCACCGAGTTGGGCGCAGGCGGTGTGGGCTCGGCCAGCACTTGCGCGGCGCGTTCGGCGAGTTTTTTCCAATAGAACTGGCTCATGCGAGCACCTCGGTCAGGGTTTGAGCTTGCGCTTGGGTCACGTCGGCCACGGGTGCGCCGGTCAGGCGCTTGAGGTCTTCGGGCTGCAGCTTGAACACGCCATGCGGGTGACCTGCAGCGGCCCAGATCTCGTCAAAGCGCCAGAGGTCTTGGTCGAGCAAGGTGACTGGTGCATTCAGGTGCGCCACGGGCGAGACGCCGCCAATGGTGAAGCCGGTTTGCGCTTTGACAAAGTCGGCATCGGCGCGGCCGATTTTGCCAACAAGGGCCGAGACTTTTTTCTCGTCCACCCGGCGATCGCCCGAGGCCACGACCAGCACGGCCACGCCGTCGGATTTGCGTTTGAAGATGACGCTCTTGGCGATCTGGCCCAGCTGCACGCCCAGGCCGTCGGCGGCCTCTTGCGCGGTGCGGGCTGCGCCGTCGAGCATGACGGGCGCGTGCGGATGGTTCGCGTTTTGCAGGGCCTGCGCGACGCGTTGCACGCCTTCGGGCAGGGTGTGGAGTTCAGCGCCGCACATGGCTCAGCCCGCCCGCTTGTTGAGGATGGCTTTGGCCACATTCGAGTTGGGCTGACGACCCAAAAAGTGGCTGATGAATGCGCCCGCGTCGACCAGCTTGTCGAGGTCAATGCCTGTGGCTATGCCCATGCCGTGCAGCATGTAGACCACGTCTTCGGTGGACACGTTGCCGGTGGCGCCTTTGGCGTAAGGGCAGCCGCCCAGACCGGCCACTGACGACTGGAAGTTCCACACGCCCATTTGCAGTGCGGCCAGCGTGTTGGACAGCGCCTGGCCATAGGTGTCGTGGAAGTGGCCGCAGATGTGGTCGACATCAAAGTGGGGCAAGGTGGCCTCGATGGCCCGTTGCACCCTGAGCGGCGTGCCCACGCCGATGGTGTCGGCCACGTCCACGCGCTGCACGCCGATCTGCTTCATGAGGCCCGCCAGGTAGGTCACGCGCTCGGGCGCGATGTCGCCTTCGTAAGGGCAGCCCACCGTGCAGCTCATGGCCCCGCGCACCGCAATGCCAGCGGCCAGCGCGGCCTGCACCACCGGCGCAAAACGCTCGATGCTTTCAGCGATGGAGCAGTTGATGTTTTTCTGGCTGAAGGCTTCGCTGGCCGCGCCAAAGACGACGATCTCGTCGGGGCGCGTGGGGCGAGCGGCTTCAAAGCCTTGCGCGTTGGGCGTGAGCACCGAGTAGCGCACACCGGCCTGGCGCTGGATGCCAGCCATGACCTCTGCGTTGTCAGCCATTTGCGGCACCCACTTGGGGCTGACAAAGCTGGTGACTTCGATCTCGGTCAGGCCTGCGGCTTGCAGGCGGTGCACCAGCTCGATCTTGACCGCAGCGGGTACGGGCTGCTTTTCGTTTTGCAGGCCGTCGCGGGGGCCGACGTCGATGAGTTGAACGCGTGAGGGGAGTTGGCTGAGGGACATCATTTCATCCAATTTTCAGACTAACATGGAGTCAACACGGCCCCCATCAACATCGCTGCGCATGCAGTCAAGTTGCTTGGGGGTTCTTTTTTTGAGGACAAGGAACTCTGGTCGCGCATCAAGGCAGCAATCGGGCCTGCCCATTCTCAAACCAAGCTGCATCAAACCCATCGCGCAACAAAACCACCTTGGTTGTCGCCAGACCAGTTTCACACGCACGGTCGAGATACTTGGCTAAGGTGCTGGCATCTTCGCTGATCAAGTGGGTGATGGACTCGCAATCACATTGCGCCAAGAGTTTGAAGTCATCTTTCACTCGGACCCGGTCATCGCCAGCATCTCGTGGCATTTGTCGAATGATCAAGCCGCAGCGCATGGCGTGGTCCACGTTAAAGGGCAGCATGACAAAGTTGCGCAAAGGCAAATCGTTGATCGCTTGCTTCACCTGGAACTCAGAAACCACCACAGTGGACAAATACATGGCCACTTGGCGGCGAACACACTCTCTGTAGTAGGCCACTGCGGCGTCATGGTGTGGGCGCGCAGGATCGCTCAAGCTGATGAGAAAACTGGTGTCCAACAGAACACTGTTCACTGCTTGTCTCCGCGCAGTTCATCCACCCAAGCCGTGGCGTTGGGCACATCCTTCCACGCAGCGGCACCTCTGCGCGTCAATCGAGACAAAGCCTCTTCGTCCACCGTTGAAGAATGCTCCACAAACTCAAGCAATTTTGCGTTTCGCAACTCCCGGGTCAGCACGTTGTATTCGGCCTTGATGCGCAACATGGCCAACTTGTACAAACGGTTGACGGTGTCATTGCGCAAAGCGTCACGCTCGGTGGTCACGGTCAGCGTACTGCCATCGGGGAGCTTGATATGGGCATTGGCTTTTGTGATGCCGCCCAAGTTCTGGATTTCGCCACGCACGTAACGCTCGACTTGAACCCATTGATCCGCATCGTCGGCGTGATAGTCGGTTTCAGCGTTGACTTCAATGGACTTGCCCAGGAACGGCGCGGAAATACGATATGAAATGTGTTTGGATGCACGGGACAATTTTTGCCACCGCTCCATCACTTCGCGCCGCTTGGCATCCAGGCTGTCCAATAACTCACCGCTCATTAAAGCTCGCAAGTCTCGGTACAAATGAGGAGCGATCAGCAAAGGCGCAGTTTCAATGGCCAAAGAGCCTTTGCGGACAGCCACTTCCAACGCGTTGGTGTCCACTTCTTTGTCTTCACCGCGAAGAAATGTCGCCACGTCCGCTGAGAAGCTGGCCAAGTCGCCCAAGCGCACGCGGTCCGGCGTAGCCTCAAAGCCAGCCGAAGTGTCGGTCAGTGCGATGGTGATGCGTTGGGCTTCCATGATTCAAATGATTTTAGCCACTCGGCAAAAAGACGCGAACAGGGCCATGGGTCAATAACCGCGCTGGGGATCGACCACACCGTTGATCGGCTCGCCGCGCTGCAAGGCTTGGATTTTGCCCACGATTTGCGCGATGCTTTCTTCGCGCAGGGTGCGGGCAGACGTGTGGGGCGTGACGGTGATTTTGGGGTGTTGCCAAAAGGGGTGATCGACCGGCAGCGGCTCGGTGCGGAACACGTCGAGCGTGGCCCCAGCCAGGTGCCCGTTGTCGATCAGGGTGATGAGGTCTTCTTCGACCAAATGCTTGCCGCGTGCCACGTTGATGACGTAGCCGCCTTTTTGCAGCTGCGACAAGGTGGACCGGTTGAGGATGTTTTCGGTCTCGGGCGTGAGGGGCATGAGGTTGACCAGCACCCGGGTGGCGGCCAAAAACTCCGGCAGGCCTTGAGCCCCGCTGAAGCAGCGGATGCCGGGCAGGTCTTTGGCGCTGCGGCTGTAACCGTTGACGGGAAACTCGAACACCTGCAAGGCTTTGGCCACGCGCTCGCCCAGCACACCCAGCCCCATGACGCCGACGGCAAAGTCGGCGCGGCTGCGGGGCTTGCGGTAGGACCATTTGCCCGCTTGGGTGTCGGCGTCGTAAGCGTCGAATTCTCGGAAGTGGCGGATCACCGCGTGGCAGACGTATTCGGCCATTTGCACCGACATGCCTGCGTCGTCCAGGCGCACGACCTTGAGGCTGGGTGGCAGCTTCAGCTGGAGCAAGGCGTCGACGCCCGCACCGATGTTGAACAGGGTTTGCAGGCCGGGCTGCTCGTCGATGAACTGCTGGGGCGGTGCCCAAACGATGGCGTGGTCGGCCTGCGGTGCGCCGGGTGCCCAAGCCGACACCGTGGCCTCAGGAAAGGCTTGTTGCACGGCCTGCACCCAGGGTTCAGGCGGCAGGCTGGCAAAACAGATGGTGATGTTCACGGGCAGATTTTGTCAGCAAGGCCATGCCCGCGTTGTCGCACCGGGTAACACGAGATGATGGGTTCACCGGCCATTTTGTAGGTCGGTGGCTTTAGCCCCGACATGCGAGATCGCAGGGTTCTGCGCATGCCCTTGCATGTCTTGTGTGGGTCGGTGGCTTCAGCCCCGACAAGCGACCGTTGACAATCGCCCATCGTCGGAGCTGAAGCTCCGACCTACAACAATTGCCCCGTTGGCATCCCCTGTAGGTGGGTGGCTTCAGCCCCGACGTTGTGGGCTCACGCGGCGAGTTTGAGCAACTCCGCCCCTTCGGTCACCTGATCACCGGGTGCGTACAACAACTCGGCCACGGTGCCGTCTTTCGGGGCGCTGATGGTGTGTTCCATCTTCATGGCTTCCATCACTGCCAGGGCTTGGCCCGCTTTGACCTTGTCGCCCGCCTTGACGGCAAAGGAGACGACCTTGCCGGGCATGGGGGCCGTGAGGCGCCCGCCTTCTTGCGCGGCTTCACCAGCGTGGGCCAGCGGGTCGAGCAATCCGATGCGGGTGGCACCCTGGGGCGTGAACACATGACGGGTTTCGCCTTGTGCGTGCACGGTGCTGTGGATGCGTTCGCCGTTGAACTGGACCCACAGGCCATCGCCCTGGGGCGTGAACTGCAATGCGCCCTCTGCGCCCTCGCCTACTTGCAACAAGAGCTGCGGGCCATAGGTCAGCACCGCACGCACGGGCTGGCCGTCGTACTCCAGTTCAAAGCGGCGGCGCGTGGTGCCGTGCGACTGAAATCCGTCGCGGCGGCTGAAGGGGTCTGCACCTTGGGCTTCGGCTTCCGATTGCAAAGCATTGGCGATCACAGCAGCGGCAGCGGCCTGCAGGCCGACCGGGTCTTGCTTGAACAGCACCGCCGATTCGCGCTGGATGAGCGCGGTGTCGAGCTGTGCATGGGCAAACGCGGGCGAGCGCACGACATGGCGCAGGAACTGCACATTGGTGTTCAGGCCGACGATGTGAGTCTGCGCCAGCGCGGTGTCCAGACGCGCCAAGGCTTGCTCGCGCGTGTCGCCGTGCACGATGAGCTTGGCCACCATGGAGTCGTAAAACGGGCTGATGGTGTCGCCCTCGCGCACGCCGTCGTCGATGCGCACGGTGTTGCGCTCAAAGCTGCAGGCTTGTGGCTTGCGGTACACCTGCAAGGTGCCGGTGGCGGGCAAGAAGTTGTTGTCGGGGTTCTCGGCGCAGATGCGCGCTTCGATGGCGTGGCCCGTCATGCGGATCTCGCTTTGCTGCAAAGGCAGCGGTTCACCACTGGCCACACGCAATTGCCACTCCACCAGGTCCAGGCCGGTGATGGCTTCGGTGACCGGGTGCTCCACCTGCAGGCGTGTGTTCATCTCCATGAAATAGAACTTCATGGACTCGGGCTGGTCGTAGGCCGCTTGCTCGACGATGAATTCGACCGTGCCCGCACCCACATAGTTCACCGCCTTGGCAGCGGCCACAGCCGCTGCACCCATCTGCGCACGCAGGGCTTCGGTCATGCCGGGGGCCGGGGCTTCTTCGAGCACTTTTTGATGGCGACGCTGCACCGAGCAGTCGCGCTCGAACAGGTACACACAGTTGCCTTGCGTGTCGCCAAACACCTGGATCTCGATGTGGCGCGGGCGCTGCACATACTTTTCGATCAGCACCGCGTCGCTGCCAAAGCTGTTGATGGCTTCGCGTTGGCACGATGCCAAAGCTGCGGCAAAGTCTTCGGACTTCTCGACCACGCGCATGCCTTTGCCACCGCCGCCGGCGCTGGCTTTGATCAGCGCCGGGTAACCGATGCGGTCGGCTTCGCGCTGCAGCAGCGCAGGGTCTTGGTCAGCGCCGTGGTAGCCGGGCACCAGCGGCACGCCAGCGGACTCCATCAGGCGCTTGGATTCGGCCTTGAGGCCCATCGCCAAAATGGCCGATGCGGGTGGGCCAATGAACACCAAGCCGGCGGCGGCGCAGGCCTTGGCGAAGTCTTCGTTCTCGCTCAAAAAGCCATAACCGGGGTGCACGGCTTCGGCGCCTGTGGCCTTGGCGGCTTCGAGGATGCGCTCCCAGCGCAGGTAGCTGTCTTTGGGTGCTGAGCCGCCTACGTGCACGGCTTCGTCGCAAGCCTGCACGTGCTTGGCACTGGCGTCGGCGTCTGAATAAACGGCCACGGTCTGGATGCCCATTCGGCGTGCGGTGGCCGCAACGCGGCAGGCGATTTCGCCACGGTTGGCGATGAGGATTTTCTTGAACATGCTTTTTTACTCCTTCAGGCCAACCAGCCCGGTTGACGTTTGTCGAGGAAGGCAGACAGGCCGTCTTGCGCTTCGGGGGTGGCACGCAAACCGGCGATGCGTTGGGCGGTGTCTTCGACCACGGCGTCGTTGATCGGCTTGTTGTCCACGGCGCGGATCAAGTCTTTGGCAGCGGCTTGCGAGAGCGGGCCGCCCTGGATCAGCGCGTCGACGATCTCTTGCACCTTGGCGTCGAGCTGCTC
>JBEEJQ010000131.1:0-7268 GCA_041169105.1 Pseudomonadota bacterium
ACTCCACTCGGGCACGCACTTCGGCGGCGTATTCGCCCCGCACATTCAGGTCCGAACCACCCACAGTCAGCAGCTTGACGGCACGCACGGGCTCTTGAACCACCTCCTGGCGCGAGCAAGCGGACAGGCACAGCGCCGCACACACCGCAGAAATGGCGCTCAGGCGCCAAACCCAATGGCCCGCTGAGGCGGGCAAAGACAAATGGTTCATGGAAATTCGCTCAAAAATTAATGACTGACCGGTTAGTAATCTAAACAAAGCCATGATCCGTGTCAAGCGACAATAGGGATTGACCATGCAAGACCAAGCCCATTTCAGCCCCCGCACACCTGCTCGGCAAAAACATGAGCACCTGAAACTGCTGCAAGGCGTCTCGCGCTCGTTTCACCTGTCGATCCGCCTGCTGCCACTGGCATTGCAGGCCCCCATTGCGGTGGGCTATCTGCTGGCCCGCGCTACCGACACAGTGGCCGACACGACCACCCTGCCCGTGGCCGAGCGTCAAGCACTGCTGGACGCCATGGCCCATGCCATCGCCAGCCCACAGCCTGCAACAGCCGCCCTGAGCGCACAGGCGCAAGCCTTTGCCGCCCAACAAAAAGACCCGCACGAACAAGCCCTGATGCAGGCCCTGCCCCAATGCCTGGCCTGGCTGCATCAGCTGAGCGCGCCCGACCAAGCCAGTGTGCGCACGGTTCTGGGCCACATCACGCGGGGGCAATCGCTGGACATGACGCGCTTTGGCACGGGCCTGCACGCCCTGCAAACCGAGGACGAGCTCAGCGACTACACCTGGCTGGTGGCCGGCTGCGTGGGCGAGTTCTGGACCGAGCTGTGCGAGAGGCATCTGCCAGGTTTTGCCCGGCTGCCCACCCCCGACATGATGGCGCTGGGCCGTGCCTACGGCATGGGCCTGCAGCGCCTGAACATCCTCCGCGATGCCGGGACTGACCTGATCGCAGGCCGCTGCTATTGGCCCGAAGACACCCTGGTTGCCGCTGGCCTGAGCCCCCAAGCGCTGGCTCAGTGTGCACGCGACAACGATCCGTCTACCCGCCAAGCGCTGAGCCCCCTGTGGACCGCCTGGCTGGACCAGACGCAGGCCCAACTGAACGACGGTTTGCGCTACAGCTGCGCTTTGAAGGGTTGGCGGCTGCGGCTGGCCAGCGCCCTGCCCGCCTTGATTGGGGCCCGCACCGTTGCCCTGCTGCGCCAGGCCGGACCACAGGCCCTGAGCCAGCGCGTGAAGATGCCGCGCCGAGAAGTGCGGGCTTTGCTGTGGCGACTGGTCTTGGGCCTCGTCAGCCCCAATGCCCTGCGACGCGAGTACGAACGACTGTCAGGCCCATGGGCCAGCCCGGCCACGGGCAAGCAGTGAGAAAATCCCTACCCATGAATCCGCAAGACTACGTCCAGCAAAAAGCCGCCGCCTCGGGCAGCAGCTTTTATTACGCCTTCCTCTTCCTCCCGCCAGAGCGACGTGCGGCCATCACCGCCTTTTATGCCTTCTGCCGCGAAGTGGACGACGTGGTGGACGAAATCAAAGACCCCAGCGTGGCCGCCGCCAAGCTCGGTTGGTGGCAAAAAGAAGTGCAACAAGCTTATGCGGGCCAGCCCACACACCCGGTCATGCACGCGCTGATGCCGCACACCCAGCCCTTTGGCATCGACAGCCGGCACCTGATGGCCGTGATCGAAGGCTGCCAGATGGACCTGAACCAGACCCGGTATCTGGACTTTGCAGGCCTGACGAAATACTGCCATTTGGTCGCTGGCGTGGTCGGCGAAGTCGCCGCCCGCATCTTTGGCCAGACCGACGAGGCGACCACGGCCTATGCGCACAAGCTGGGCCTGGCCTTTCAGATGACCAACATCATCCGCGACGTGGGCGAAGACGCCCTGCGCGGCCGCATCTACCTGCCGCTCGACGAGCAGCAACGCTTTGGCGTCAAGGCGCAAGACCTGATGCAACGCACGTATTCAGACAACTTCACCGCGCTGATGAAGTTCCAGACCGAGCGCGCCCACGCCCTGTACGACGAAGCCCTGGCCCTGCTGCCCGCCGCCGACCGCCGCGTCCAAAAACCCGGCCTCATGATGGCCAGCATCTACCGCACCCTGCTGCGCGAGATCGAAGCTTCGGGCTATCAGGTGCTGCACCAGCGCATTGCCCTCACCCCGCTGCGCAAGCTGTGGCTGGCTTGGAAGATGCAGGCGCTGGGTCGGTTTTGAACTAGACAGCTCAAATCGAATAAGCATCAACTATTTCTTAATTTCCTTGCAGACCAAGGCACCACCGAAATCCTGTCTGGTCGTGCACTTAAAGCCACATTGGTGCGCCCCTTGCTGACCAGTGACTGTCAAGTGATATCGCACCTTTGAAATTGCGGCCTCCTGGCAAGTTTCAAAATCACGGAATTTCCCAAACGAGTATTTCGCCGTATCCAAGGGGCCCGGAATGCTATCGATATCTGGATAAAAGAATGCAGTCCATTCAGGCTCATTTGAACAAGCCTGCATCAGCAAGGTTGCACCAATACACGCGATTGCATATGAAGTCCAAATTTTGAAACTCTTCATACTGCGCACCTTCCACAACTTACTTCATCGCCCGCGCCTGGGTCTGCGCAGGCCGCTCCACGCAGGCTTTGACCCAAGCGGCCACCGCCGGGTACTGGGCCAGCAACGCAGCGGCTGGGCGAATCCAGCTGGCCACGCTGGCCACGCACACATCGGCCACGGTGAAACGGTTGGCGGCCAGGTAGGCTTCACCTTGGGCGTGTTGGGCTTGCAGGTGTTGTTCCAGCACGGCCAGCGGCACTTTCAGGCGGCTTTCGGCCTGGTCGGCCAGCTCGGGCTTGCGCTGGTCTTCGGGCATGGCCATGCGGTGCATCAGCACGGTGAGCGCATCTTTTTCCAGCTCTGACACGGTCCAATAGCTCCAACGCAGGGCTTCAGCCTCTTCGCGGGGCGTGGCCGGCGTGATCGATTGGCCATCGGCCCTGCCGTGCACGCGGGCGATGTAGAGGGCGCAAGCCATGCTCTCCCACACGGTGACCGCGCCTTCGGGGCGCTCGTCGATCAGGGCTGGAATGTGGCCATTGGGGTTGATCGCCAAAAACTCCGGCGTGCGGGTAGCCCCACCGGCATAAGGCGTGGGGATGTGCTCGAACGGCACGCCCAGTTCCAAAGCGGTCCACAAAGGGCGAGCTGCGCGTGATGCGCCGATGCCGTAAATCTTCAATGTCATACCGATTTCCTTTTGTTTCATCTCAAAAATTCTTGTCGCTTGGAGCTTCAGCGCCAACGCAGACTGCGCCGAAGACCGGATGTCGGGGCTGAAGCCACCGACCTACAGAGATCTCCCAGTAGGTCGGTACCTTCAGGTCCGACGTAGGTGTACGAGGCGCAGCCCTGTGTCCGGGCTGAAGCCGTCGACCTACAAGGCGTAGTCGGGCCAGCTGGCACAGAGTTGATGCAAGTCTCGCACTTCCAGGTGGGGGCGGGTGTCACCGTGGCTCCAGTCATGGCCTTCGCGGTTGAGCCAAGCGACTTGCATGCCCGCCGCCAGTGCGCCGACGCAGTCGGCGTGCGCGTCGTCCCCCACGTGCAGCACCTCGTGCGGCGCCACGCCTGCGGCCTCGGCACCGGCCACAAAAACCCGCAGGTCTGGCTTGGCCACGCCCATGGACTTGGCGCTCACGCTGGCGTGAAAGTGCTGGCCAATGCCCACGCGGTGTACGTCGGCATTGCCATTCGACAAGGCCACCACCGGGTAGCGTTGGCTCCAAAACGCCAAGGCGGGCAGCGCGTCTTCAAACAAGTCCACACGCTGGCGTTCGGCAAAAAAGACTTCAAATGCAGGCTCGGCCAGATGCCCCGGGTCCCCGGCTTGCAGCAGCATGGCGCGAATGGCCTCGAGCCGCAAAAAAGACAAATCGTGCGCTCGGTCGGCGTGGCGGGCGTTGATCTCGGCACGCACCGCCTTTTTGACATCGGGCAAGTTAGACAAGGCCGCCGTAGCAGGCGCGTGCTGGGTCAACCAGTCGCTCAGCACCTGTTCGGCACGGTGGATGGTGGGCCAGACGGGCCACAAGGTGTCGTCCAGATCAAGGGTAATGGCGCGGATGCGGGAGAGGTCAAGCATGGTGAGGGAGAATACCCGACATGGCATTCCACAAAGAACCCTCCTTCCAGCATGGTCAGGCCGCACGCACGGCCATTTTGTATTGCAACCTGGGCACGCCCAGCGCACCCACGGCCCCTGCCCTGCGCAAGTACCTGGCCGAATTTTTGGGCGACAGCCGAGTGGTCGAGATCCCCAAACCCATCTGGTGGCTGATCCTGCACGGCATCATCTTGCGCGTGCGCCCAAAAAAGTCGGCCGCCAAATACGCCAGCATCTGGACCGAGGGTGGCTCGCCACTCAAGGTCTTCACCGAACAACAAGCCCAATCGCTGGGCACCGCCTTGCAAGAACGCGGCCACAGCGTGACGGTGCGCTACGCCATGCGCTACGGTCAACCGTCCATCCCCGAGCAGCTGAGCGCCCTCAAGGCCGAAGGCGTGCAGCGCGTGCTGATCGTGCCCGCCTACCCGCAATACAGCGGCACGACCACGGCCAGCGTGTTCGACGCCGTCTACCGCTGGGGCCTGAAAACGCGTCTCGTGCCCGAGATGCGCTTTGTCAATCGCTACCACGACGACCCGCGCTACATCGCCGCGCTGGTCCAAACCGTGCGCGAACACTGGGCCACCCACGGCCAAGCCGAGAAACTGGTGATGAGTTTCCATGGCGTGCCCGAGCGCACCTTGCACCTGGGCGACCCCTACCACTGCGAATGCATGAAAACTGGTCGCCTGTTGGCCGAAGCGCTGGGGCTGTCCAAAGACCAATACAAGCTCACCTTCCAATCGCGCTTTGGCAAAGCCAAGTGGCTGGAGCCCTACACCGAGCCCACGCTGATCGCCCTGGCGCAACAAGGCGTGAAAAAAGTCGATGTGATCTGCCCGGGTTTTACCGGCGACTGCCTGGAGACGCTGGAAGAAATCCAGCAAGAAGCGCAAGAAGCGTTTTTGCACGCAGGCGGCGAAAGCTTCAGCTACATCCCTTGCCTGAACAACCATGCGCAGTGGATCGAAGCGCTGACCGACATCAGCTTAAGCCACATGCAAGGTTGGGATTTGTCAGCGCCCGATGCTGCGGCCTTGGAGGCCAGCCGGGCGCGGGCATTGGCGGCTGGCTCGAAAGTTTGAAGTTCACAAACAGTCTTGCGCTCACTCATTGAGTGAAAGCGCAAGACTGCAACTGCTCCAGCGTGACGTAATCCAAAGCTCGGATGTGCGTGGAAGCCAAAACAACCTTGGGGGCCACGCCGGCCTCAAAGGCTTCCTTCCAACGCATGGCACACAGACACCAGCGATCGCCCGCTTGCAAGCCATGAAAACGGTATTCAGGTCGCGGGGTGATCAAGTCGTTGCCGCGCGACAAGGAATACTTCAGGAACTCATCCGTCATCCGTGCGCAGATGACGTGTGAGCCGGTGTCGTCTTCGCGCGTGTTGCAACAGCCATCGCGGAAATACCCGGTCAGCGGGTCATAAGAGCAGGCCACAAGGGCTTGGCCAAGCACATTCAAAGCGTCTGTATTCATGTGGATCTTTGTGGACCGTTACCGTGAAAACCCTGTCAGCGCCTGCACGGCGAGGGGCCTGTAAGGAGCGGTGCCGACTGGCAGGGGATCAATCGAGTCGGACAGACTCGGCAGCAGACGTCTTTGCCGCATCGCAGTGGTCATGCGGCGCGGCATGTTCAGCCATCTTGGGGTCTGGGAAACTCATTTTTTGACCATCCCATTTTTGGCCACACCAACAGTAGCCATCAGGGTTAATGATGCAAGTGCCTGTGCCGCAACAGCGCTCGTCTTCCATGGTTTGCTCTCCTTGTGTCACCTCACCAACAAGCAGGCAATGTCGCACAGACCACGAAACACCTCGGCATCAAGGGTTAAGTCAGGCCCTCAAATAACCCTGAGCCACCAAATCTGCCCTCACCTGCTCGGGCGTTTCAAAGCGGATGCCTTGCCAGCCGTGCTGCTGGGCCGCATCGATGTTGTGTTGCACATCGTCGATGAACACCGGTTGCCCCTGCAAGGGCCAACGCGCTTGAGCCGTGGCAAAGATGTCCGGCAGCGGTTTGATCTGCTGCACATGGGCCGAAAAGATGCCGTCTTCAAACTGGCTGAAAAAGCTGTTTTCGCGCACCAAGTGGTCGGCATAGCCTGCGGGCATGTTCGACAAGAAATACAGACGGTGGCCTTGGGCCTTCAAGTCGTGGATCAGGTCCACGGTGCCCTGAATGGGCTGCAGATGCGGCGGGATGCCGTGCATCAAGCGCAGCAAATCGGCCTCGGCCAGTCCTGTGCGGGCGGAAATGCGCTGGGCCAAGGGCTCGGGCTCGATCAGGCCCAAGTCGAACTGTGCCCAATCTGCATTGGGGTGAAAGGTCTGGAAAATTTGCGCCGCCCATTCGCGGGCAGCGGCCTCGCTGTTCACTTGCCCAGGAAACAGCTCTTGCAAGAGCTGCAGTGGCTTCCACTGGAACACCACGCCACCCAAATCAAACACGACTTCTTTGCTCATTGCACGACTTTCTGTATGGAACACTAGAACGTTATGTAGGTTGGAGCTTCAGCTCCAACATGAGATAGCTCAATCTCAAGCCATTGTCGGGGCTAAAGCCACCGACCTACAAATACAGGGCCACCCCGTAGGTTGGTGGCTTTAGCCCCGACATTGCTGGCTTCGTCGCAGGCCCCAAGTCGGGGCTGAGGCCACCGATCTACCATTCGTCAAAAGATCAAACCGCCACCACCGACACGCCACGCCCCGGCAGGCTCAGGGCCAGCAACTGGCCGATACGCCATTCACGCTCGACCTCAGGCGAGACCACAAACACGGCACCCAATTCGGTCTCGAAGGTCAGCTCCACAAAGCTGCCCAGATAAGACCATTGCAGCAGCTTGGCCGACAAACTCCCAGGCACGGTTTCGCTGCCCAGCAATTCACGCCCGACCAGCCAAGCCTCGGGGCGGACCGCCGCACGAACCGCACCAGCGGCCACCGCATGACGCGGCACCAAGCGCAAGGGCCCCAGCTGCACCGTGCCGTCGGGCATCGACTGGCCGTCAAACAGCACCGCCTCGCCCATGAAGCCGGCCACAAACGCCGAGCTGGGCCGCTCGTACAGGTCTTGCGGCGTGCCCGCT
>JBEEJQ010000132.1:0-7161 GCA_041169105.1 Pseudomonadota bacterium
ATGACGGCATGCTGTATTCCTTGCCCAGCCGAGACATCATTGCCGACTCGGTCGAGTACATGGTCAACGCCCACTGCGCCGACGCGATTGTTTGCATTTCCAACTGCGACAAAATCACCCCCGGCATGTTGATGGCTGCGATGCGCCTGAACATCCCCGTGATCTTCGTGTCTGGTGGCCCCATGGAAGCGGGCAAGGTGCGCCTGGCCAACCCCCAGACGCAAGTCATGGAATTCAAAAAACTCGACCTGATCGACGCCATGGTGATGGCCGCAGACGACAAGGTGAGCGATGCCGATCTGGCCGAAGTCGAGCGCTCGGCTTGCCCGACATGCGGCTCCTGCTCGGGCATGTTCACCGCCAACTCGATGAACTGCCTGGCCGAGGCCCTGGGCTTGGCCTTGCCCGGCAACGGCACCGTGGTCGCCACGCACGCCGACCGCGAGCAGCTGTTCAAGCAAGCCGGCCGCACGATCGTGGAGATGGCCAAGCGCTACTACGAGCAGGGCGATGACACCTTGCTGCCCCGTTCGATGGGCTTCAAGGCTTTTGAAAACGCGATTGCCCTGGACATCGCCATGGGCGGCTCCACCAACACCATCTTGCACTTGCTGGCGATTGCCCAGGAAGCCGAGATCGAGTTCACCATGGCCGACATCGACCGCATGTCGAAAATCGTGCCCCAGCTGTGCAAGGTCGCGCCCAACACCAACAAGTACCACATCGAAGACGTGCACCGCGCAGGCGGCATCATGGGCATCTTGGGCGAGTTGGACCGTGCAGGCCGCCTGCACACCGATGTGCCCACCGTGCACGCCAAGACCATGAAGGACGCGTTGGACAAGTGGGACATCGCCCGCAACCCGTCGGACGAGGTCAAGCACTTCTACATGGCCGGTCCTGCCGGCATTCCCACCCAAGTCGCGTTCAGCCAGAACACCCGCTGGCCGAGCCTCGACACCGACCGCGCCGAAGGCTGCATCCGCTCCATCGAGCACGCTTTCAACAAGGAAGGCGGCCTGGCGGTGCTGCGCGGCAACATCGCGATCGACGGCTGTGTGGTCAAGACCGCAGGCGTGGACGACAGCCTGCTGGTGTTTGAAGGCCCGGCCCACGTGGTGGAGTCGCAGGACGAAGCCGTGGAAAACATCCTGGGCGACAAGGTCAAGGCGGGCGACATCGTGGTCGTGCGCTATGAAGGCCCCAAGGGCGGCCCCGGCATGCAGGAAATGCTCTACCCCACCAGCTACATCAAGTCCAAGGGCCTGGGCAAAGCCTGTGCCTTGCTGACCGATGGCCGCTTTTCGGGCGGTACTTCGGGCCTGTCGATCGGCCACTGCTCGCCCGAAGCGGCAGCGGGTGGCAACATTGGCCTTGTGCGCAATGGCGACCGCATTCGCATCGACATTCCCAACCGTTCGATCAATGTGCTGGTGAGCGACGAAGAGCTGGCCAAGCGCCGTGCCGAGCAGGACAAGCTGGGCTGGAAGCCCGCGCTGCCTCGCCCACGCAAGGTGTCGGCTGCGCTCAAGGCCTATGCCCTGCTGGCCACCTCGGCCGACAAGGGCGCGGTGCGCGATCTGTCCTTGCTCGATTGATTGGCGTGTGATGGATCACGCGGTGTGTGCCTGTCTTTGCAGGCACAATCGCTCCCCATGTTGATCCATCCCTCCATCGATCCCGTGGCCCTGCAAGTGGGGCCTTTGGCTGTCCACTGGTACGGCCTGACTTACCTGGCTGCTTTCGCGCTGTTTTACTGGCTTGGGACACGCCGCTTGCGGCATTTGCCTTTTGCCCAATTGCCCCAGTGGACCCGGCAAGATGTGGAAGACATCCTGTTTTTGGGTGTGTTGGGTGTGGTGCTGGGCGGCCGCATCGGCTATTGCCTGTTTTACAAGCCCGGCTATTACGCCGCCCATCCCCTCGAAATTTTGGCAGTCTGGCAAGGCGGCATGAGTTTTCATGGTGGCATGCTGGGTGTGATAGCTTCCATGGTCTGGTTTGCCTGGACGCGCCAACGGCCATTCTTGCAAGTGATGGACTTTGTGGCCCCCTGCGTGCCCACCGGCTTGGCGGCAGGACGCATTGGCAACTTCATCAACGGCGAGCTGTGGGGCCGCGTGGCTGATCCGAGCTTGCCCTGGGCCATGCTGTTCCGTGGGGCGGGCGATGCGCCACGCCATCCCTCGCAGATCTACCAGTTCTTGATGGAAGGCTTGTTGCTCTTTGTGCTGCTGTGGCTCTATGCCCGCAAGCCGCGTGCGCAAGGGCAGGTGGCTTTTGCTTTCCTGTTTGGCTACGGGGTGTTCCGCTTTGTGGCCGAATATTTCCGCGAGCCTGATGCCCATTTGGGCCTGCTCAGCCTGGGCATGAGCATGGGGCAGTGGCTGTGTGTGCCCATGATCGTCTTGGGTGCTTTTTTCTGGTTTTGGTGTGGACGCCGCGAACACCGCACCCGCTGACACTTAGGAGTCAGCCCGCAGCGCTGACTTGGCCGACGATGTGTTTTTCACAAGCACATGAAAGGGCCGTCATGAACGCACACCGCCGAACGCTGGGCATTGTTGCGCTTGCCATCACACTCTTGGGGGGCTGCGCCACAACCGTATCGGGCACCGATCAAGACCGACCGCCGATTGTGTTTGTGCATGGCAACGGCGATTCGGCCGCCTTGTGGCAGGCCACCGTTTGGCGTTTTGAGTCCAATGGCTGGCCGACGGAGCGTTTGCATGCCATCGATGTGCCTTATCCCTTGGCGCGCGATGCGGACAACAAGGCACAGGCCGGGCGCACCTCTACCGCCGAGCACATGGCGTATTTGCGTGACGAGGTACAGGGCGTCTTGCGCCGAACCGGTGCAAGTCAAGTCGTCCTGGTGGGCAATTCACGGGGTGGCAATGCGATTCGCAACTTCGTTTGCAACGGCGGTGGGGCGGCGGTGGTCAGCCACGCCATCTTGGGCGGCACGCCCAACCATGGCGTGCAGGCTATCCCGGGTGTGAACGAGGCCAATGAGTTTTCGGGAACCGGCCCCTTTTTGAAGCAGCTCAATGCCCCCAAAAACGCACAAGGCGACGAGGTGTGTGGGCCCACCCGCTGGATGACCATCCGGTCGGACAACAACGACAAATACGCGCAACCCGATGGTCTGTGGTTGGGCATGAAGGGCAAGCCCACGATGGTGGGCTTTGATGGACCCGAACTCAAAGGCGCGAGCAACGTGGTCATTCCCAAAATCGACCACCGGGAAACGTCTTATTCCGTGCCCGCATTCGAGGCCACGTACCGCTTCATCACTGGCCGCGCACCGCAACTGGCCATTGCGCGTCAAGCCCAAGTGGTGCTGAACGGCAAATTGGTCGGCATGGGTGTGGACCCACTGGATGCAGCCTCAGGAAACTTCGTCAACAACTTGCCTTTGCGTGGTGCGCGCTTGGAGGTTTATGAAACCAAGGCCGCCACGGGCCAGCGCGTGGGTGCTGCGGCCCACACGCAGGCGGTGGGTTCGGATGGCGTTTGGGGGCCGTTCAAGGCCCGAGGCGACGCCACGTATGAATTTGTCATTCAGGCGGCGGGCTATGCCACCACGCACATTTACCGCAGCGCTTTTCCGCGCTCCAGTGCCTTGATCCACATGCGCCCGGAGCGCGTCAATGACGCTGACAAAGCCGCACAGTCGGTGCTCAGTTTTGTCCGGCCACGGGGTTACTTCGATCCAGGGCGCGATGCGATGAGCCTGGATGGGCAGAGCACATTGCCGGGTGTGCCGCCGGGTGCGGGCAGCGCCGCCAGTAGGCTGCGCTTGAGCGATGCTGCGCAACGCAGCGTGGCAGGTGTCTTCAACGGTGAACAGGTGGTTGGCCTGACTTGGCCCATGGCACAAGGCCACACCACCGTGTTGGAGCTGACCGAATAAATGATCAGGCGGCAGCTGGCCGCTGTTGCAGCCAATCAGGGCGAACCGCTTCGTAGGCCGCAGCCACTTGCAGCAGGGCCAGATCGCCCTGCGGCTTGCCAATGAGCTGAATCCCCATCGGCCAGGGCTTGGTCGGGTGAAAGCCTGCGGGCAGGCTGATGGCGGGCAGTCCTGCCAGCGTGGCGTAGATCGTGCACTCCATCCAGCGGTGGTAGGTGTCCATGGCGCGATCGCCGATGTGTTGTGGCCAGCGCTCTTGCAAAGGGAAGGGCCAGACCTGGGCCACGGGCAGGGCCAACACGTCATGGGTCTCCAACAGTTTGCGCAGTTGGTTGTAGAACCCTGTGCGTTTTTGGCTGGCACGTTGAAATGCCATGTAGGACAGAGCTTGCGCGTTGTCGTATTCCCACAGGGCTTCGGGTTTGAGTTTTTCCCGCGCATGGGGCAAAGACAACAAGGCAGCCACCTTGGGGCCCACCAGGGCACGTCGCCACACCAACCAGCAATCCCACAGTGCCCGGGCATCAAAGCCGTGGGGCAGGGCACTGACCTGTGCTCCAGCACCTTCCATGACCTGAAGGGCTTCTTCGCAAACTGGCAGGATTCCGTCTTCCATGGCCAAATGCCCGTCCAGATCGCTCAGCCAGCCGATCCTCACACCCTTCAGGGCCTCCGGTGTGTATTGAAGTTGCGACACGTCCAAGCCGCCTTGAATGGACAGGGGCAACCTGGGGTCATGGCCGGCCTGGGTAGCCAGCAGTTTTGCCAAATCCTGAACGCTGCGGGCCATGGGACCCTCGGTGCTGAGTTGGTCTATCCACACGTCTGCGCCTGGGCCATAGGGCACACGGCCTTGGGACGGACGCATGCCAAAGAGGTGGTTCCAGCCCGCTGGATTGCGCAGGCTGCCCATGAAGTCAGAACCATCGGCCACCGGCAACAAGCGATGCGCCAGTGCCACAGCCGCACCACCACTGCTGCCGCCGGCACTGACCGTGGTGTCCCAGGCGTTGGGTGTGGCCCCGAAGAGGGTGTTGAAAGTGTGAGAGCCCAAGCCCATCTCGGGCATATTGGTTTTGCCGATCACGATGGCTCCGGCGGCTTTCACGCGCTCGGTGATGATGCTGTCCCGCACAGGCATGGATTGGCGGAGCAATTCGCTGCCCAGTGTGGAAGGAAAACCCATCGCATGGCCCGTGTCCTTGATGGCTTGTGGAATGCCATGCAGCCAGCCTCGAGACTGGCCACGTGAAAGGTCTTCGTCCCGTTCAAGCGCCTGCGCCATCAAGGTGTCGGGTGAAGCCAGGTTGACAATGGCGTTGTACTTCGGGTTCAGCTCCGCGATCCGTTGCAGGTAGGCCTGCATCACTTCGCGACAGGACAGTTGCCGCGAATGGATCTTGTCGGACAGTTGACTGGCGTTGAGGTCGGTGATGTGGGTCATGCGCTGGAGAAGGGGTTGGGTTGGCGTGATTTTGAGTCACAAGCTCGGTTGATCGGTGTCGCTTATGAACACCGCATGTGGGATATGCAGTGCTGGCCCAACTCCAACTTTTTTGTCAGGGTTTCTCTGGGTCTTTTGGCCTCCGCAGTGGCTCGACAAGTGCGTTTTCTTGATATGTAATTACGCGTAATTACAGAAAATTACCCGAACCGATCAGATGGCCGGACACGTCAATTCTTTACACGAACAGGTGGCGCAGCAACTGCGCGACTTGATATTTTCTGGTGCTTTGCAGCCCGGTGCGTTTGTGGATGAGAGCCGTTTGTGCGAGCAACTGGCGATTTCACGCACGCCCTTGCGCGAAGCGCTGAAAGTCTTGACCGCAGAGGGGCTCATTCGGCATGAGCCGCGCCGGGGCTGTTTCGTCAACGAAGTGACGGAGCAAGACCTCGATGACATCTTTCCGGTCATCGCCTTGCTTGAAGGGCGCTGTGCTTACGAGGCGGCTTTGCAGGCCAGCGATGCCGACATCCTCGCGTTGGTGGGGCTGCATCAGCAACTGGAGGACAGCGCAGCACAAGGCCGCATTCCGGATTACTACGCGGCCAACTTGGCCATCCATGAAGCCATCATCGCCATTGCCGGCAACAAATGGTTGGCGCAGGTGATTGGGGATCTGCGCAAGATCCTCAAGCTGGCGCGTTTGCAGCAACTGAACGCGCCGGGGCGTTTGAGCCAGTCGCTGGCCGAGCACATGGCGATTTTTGCGGCCCTCAAAGCACGCGATGCCGAAGGCTCGGAAGCGGCCATGCGCACCCATCTGACCCGGCAGCGCGAGGCCTTGCGCCAACTCGCGCGCCAGAGCAAAAGCCGCATCGCGGTGGCCAGCAACGAACACAACAAGCTTGGGGTCTCGACATGAACACATCGGAATGGATTGGACGCAAGGTGGCAGGCTGGTTGCCTGCGGGCAAGCGCGACGGCCAAAAACCTGTAGCTGTGGATGCCCGCCAGGATGGGCGAGCGACCAAAACCGCGGCAGACAAAGGGCCTCAGCTCCGGTCTTCACGAGAGCGGCTCAATGCCACCTTGCGCCAGAAAGAAGAGGCGTTATCGCCACGCGTTTTGCGCCGCACCCTGACTGAGTTGCAGGCCATTGTGGACCCCAGTGTGAGCGAGGTCGAAGGGGGCAAACGGGCCAGGGGCGTGGCCCAGTGGTACAGCAAAGCCACACCGGAGCAGCGCCAGGACTGCTGGCTGCTGATGAGTGAACAATTTGCACCGGATGCCAGCAAAGTGAAAGCGGCCCGTGAGCAATACGAAGCGGCGGTGGGCACGCCCGATGAAGGCGTGGCCGAGATCCGTTTGCGCAAAGCCCTGGTGTCGCCGCGCACCCGCTTGCTGCAACGTTTTGCGGTGTTCCCGGAAGGCATGCGTTTTTTGGTGGACCTGCGGCAGGAGTTGATGCCCGTCTTGAAGTCAAACAAGCGTGTCCTGGCCCTTGAGGCCGAGTTGGAAAACCTGTTCACGACCTGGTTCGATGTGGCTTTTCTGGAACTGCGGCGCATCAGCTGGGATTCGCCAGCCAGTTTGGTGGAGAAGCTGATCAAGTACGAAGCGGTGCACGACATCAAGAGCTGGGGCGATGTGAAAAACCGACTCGATTCGGACCGCCGCTGCTACGGCTTTTTTCACCCCCGCTTGCCCGATGAGCCCCTGATTTTTGTGGAAGTCGCGTTCATGGACGAGATCGCCAGCAGCATCAGCCCCTTGCTGGACGAATCGGCGGAGGCTGTGGATT
>JBEEJQ010000133.1:0-7090 GCA_041169105.1 Pseudomonadota bacterium
CCGACCTACAGGGAGATGTCTCTCGTAGGTCGCGGGCTTTAGCCCCGACTTGGCAAATTCAGCTGCGGGCTGCGTGTCGGGGCTGAAGCCCACGACCTACGGGGAGACGATTCAACAACTCCAACTTCACTGCCGCGCCGTGCGCGTGTTGGGCGGTACCGCGCCGGGGTGGCTGGTGCGCCAGGGGTTGATGTCCAGGCCGCCACGCCGCGTGTAGCGGGCATAGACGCTCAGCTGCGAGGGTTTGCAGCGCGTCCAGATGTCCATGAAGATGCGCTCGACGCATTGCTCGTGGAATTCGTTGTGGTTGCGAAAACTCACGATGTATTGCAGCAGGCCTTCCTGGTCGATCTGGTGGCCGCTGTAGCGGATTTGCACGCTGCCCCAGTCGGGCTGGCCGGTGACCAGGCAGTTGCTTTTGAGCAGGTGGCTGACCAGGGTTTCGGTGACGGGGGCGTCATGGGTGTTCACCGTCAGCAGCTCGGGCGCGGGCTGGTAGAGCGTGCATTCGGTGTCGAGCCGGTCGAGGTTCAGGCCGTCGAGTTCGTGCACCGGCTCGGCATCAAACTTCTCGGGCATGAGCAGTTTGACGCCCACGCTGGCTTGCACCGCGCTGCCGTGCCACACGGCGGCGCTGATGTCGCGGCGGATGCGGTCGCGCACTTCGTCGGCGCTGTCGATGCGGGTGTTGTTGAAGCTGTTGAGGTACAGCTTGAAGGACTTGCTCTCGACAATGTGCGTGCTCTCGGCGGGCACGGTGATGTGGGCCAGCGCAACTTGCGGCTTGCCTTTGGCGTTGAGCCAGGACAGCTCAAACGCGGTCCACAGGTCGGCCCCAAAGAACACGGGCTGGGCGGTGATGCCGATCTCGGCCCGCTTGGTGGCACGCGGGATGGGGAAGAGCAAGCTCGCGTCGTACTGGTCCACATAGGCGCTGGACTTGCCCAGCTGCGATTGTTCGGGGGTGTTGTGGTTCATGCTTGCAATTTGCGGCGAAAGACCAAGCGGTCGGGTTCAGACACGGCGTCGTCGTAGGCGTAGCCTTCGAGGTCAAACTTCAACAGGCCAGCCGGTTGGGTGATTTTGTGTTGCACCGCATAACGGGCCATCAGGCCACGGGCGCGTTTGGCGTTGAAACTGATGATCTTGTACTTGCCGCCCTTGAAGTCTTCAAACACGCATTCAATGACGCGAGCTTTAAGGGTTTTGCGGTCCACCGCCTTGAAATACTCCTGCGAGGCCAAGTTGACGATGACGGGCGTTTTGTCGGCGGCCAGGCGTTCGTTCAAATGTTCGGCAATTTGCGGACCCCAGAATTTGTAGAGGTTGCTGCCTTTGTCGGTCTGCAGCGTGGTGCCCATCTCCAGGCGGTAGGGCTGCATCCAGTCCAGCGGGCGCAGCACGCCGTACAGGCCACTCAAGATGCACACATGGTTTTGCGCCCAGTCCAGCTCTTTGGCGCTCAGGGTTTTGGCGTCCAGGCCTTCGTACACATCGCCGTTGAAGGCGAGCACGGCTTGCTTGGAATTCTTGGCGCTGAACTTGGGACGCCACGCTTCGTAGCGGGCCACGTTCAGCGCCGACAGCGCGTCCGACAAGTCCATCAGCTCGGCAATTTGCTGGGGCGACTTCTGGCGCAGCACCTCGATCAGGGCCTGCGACTGCGGCACAAACTGCGGCAGCGTGTGCGGCACATCACCCACAGGGGTTTCGTAATCCAGCGATTTAGCGGGAGACAATAAGAACAACATGCTCGACATCCTTTACCTGGACGATTATCTCGCCATCGTGCACAAGCCCGCTGGCTGGCTGGTGCATCGCACCCCGCTGGACAGGGGTGAAACGCGCTTTGTGCTGCAAACCTTGCGCGACCAGATCGGCCAACACGTTTGGCCGGTGCACCGGCTGGACAAGGGCACCAGCGGCGTGCTGGTCTTTGCCCTGAGCGCCGAGGTGGCTCGCACGCTGGGCCAAGCGTTTGAAACCGGCGAGGGCCTGCACAAGACTTACCGGGCCATTGTGCGCGGCTGGCCTTTGCAAGCGGGCTTGATTGACCACCCCCTGAAGCGCATGCCCGACGACATGCGCTCAGAACGCGAGGAAGTGCAGCCGGCGCAGACCCGCTACGAAACCTTGCGCCGGGGCGAGCTGCCGATTGCGCAGGGCGACTTTGCCACCCTGCGCTGGGCCGAGGTGCAGCTGCAACCCCTGACGGGTCGCCGCCACCAGCTGCGCCGCCACATGAAACACATCGCCCACCCGATCATTGGCGACGCCACGCATGGCAAAGGGCCGCTCAACCGGGCGGTGGCCGAGCACCTGGGCTTGCGGCGGCTGTGGCTGCATGCCCTGCGGCTGGACATGAGGCACCCGGTGACGGGGCAGGCGCTGACGGTGGAGGCCACCTGCAGCGAAGAATGGGCACTTTGGCCAGCCCAAACCCAAAGGCCCACTGTGGTCTTGTCGCAGAGCGGATAGGCATCCAACGGCCACTGCATAAGATCGCGGCATGAGTTTGCTGTTCACCCCCTTCACCTTCGACGCCCCCAGCGGCCCCCTCACCCTGCCCAACCGTATCGTGGTGGCGCCCATGTGCCAGTACTCGGCTGTGGACGGCCAGGCCAACGATTGGCACCTGACGCACTGGACCAACCTGCTCAACAGCGGCGCGGGCATGCTGACCCTGGAGGCCACAGCCGTCTCGGCCGTGGGCCGCATCAGCCCCGGCTGCTTGGGCCTGTGGGACGATGCCACCGCCCAGGCCTTGGGCGAGAACTTGCAACGCGCCCGCCAACAGGCGCCGCATGTGCCGGTTTGCATCCAGCTGGGCCATGCGGGCCGCAAAGCGTCGAGCGCTGCGCCCTGGCACGGCGGCATGTTGATCGCGCCTGAGGACGGCGGCTGGCAGCCGGTGGCCCCCAGCGCCCTGCCCCATTTGCCGCAAGAGGCCGCACCCACCGAATTGAGCCTGGACAACATTGCCCAGATCCAGCAAGACTTTGTGGCCGCTGCACAGCGGGCTCAGGCCATCGGCATCGAGGCCATCGAGCTGCACGCGGCGCACGGCTATCTGATGCACCAGTTCCTCTCGCCCCTGGCCAACCAGCGCAGCGACGCCTATGGCGGCAGCTATGAAAACCGCATCCGCTTTGTGATCGAAACGTTCCAGAAAGTACGCGCCGTGTTTGGAGGCACGCTGGGCGTGCGCATCTCGGGCACCGACTGGGTCGATGGCGGCTGGACGATTGACGAGACCTGCGATCTGGCAGTGCAGCTCAAGGTGGCCGGGGCGCAGTTTGTGCACATCTCTTCGGGCGGTGTGTCGCCGCTGCAAAAGATCCCGGTCGGTCCAGAGTACCAGGTGCATCTGGCCCGTGCGGTGCGCGAGCGTTCGGGCTTGGCCACTTTTGCGGTGGGCCTGATCACCGAGCCAGCCCAAGCCGAGGGCGTGCTGCAACGCGGCGACGCCGATCTGGTGGCGCTGGCGCGTGCCTTCATGTACAAGCCGCGCTGGGGCTGGGAAGCCGCCGCCGCACTGGGCGGTCAGGTCAAGGCCAAAGAACAGTACTGGCGTTGCCTGCCGCGCGAGGCGGCTGCGATTTTTGGCGACGCCAAGATTGGCATGCGCTGAACCTTTTAGCAGTGCAAAATCATTCGCACCATCTGCAACTTGGAAAGGTTCACATGCCCTCTTTACGCCTTCCCCTCAGCTGCGCAGCAGCACTTTCTCTGATCAGCCTGTCGCACTCGGCAATGGCCCAAACAACCACCCCCATCAAACATTTGATTGTGGTGGTTGGAGAAAACACCAGTTTTGACACCCTGTTTGCCACTTACCAAGCTCCCCAAGGCAGCAGTATTCGCAACTTGCTGTCGGCCGGCATTGTGGATGCACAGGGCAACCCCGGGCCAGCCTACGCCAAAGCGTTGCAGAAATTCCCGGCAACGGATGGCAAGTTCGATGTCGACTACAAGCAAACCACGCCCTATAAGGTGCTTCCCAGACCTTATGCGCGGTCCGAAAAAGGCAGCCCCAAGCGGGTGGATGAAAAGATTCCGACTGACCTGCCAGCGGGGCCTTTCCCCATCACCAAATACCGGGCATATGCCGACTACACCGACAGCAACCCGGTGCATCGTTTCTTTCAGATGTGGCAACAGATCAACGGCGGCCGAAATGACCTCTTTTTATGGGCAGGCTTGACGTCTGGTGAAGGAGCAAAGGACAAAAAAGACCCATCGCGAGGCACTTACTATGGCAGCGAGTCCATGGGGTTTTACAACATGGCGGCGGGTGACGTGTCCTACTTCAAACAACTGGCCCAGCAGTACGCCATTTCTGACAACTACCACCAAGCCATCATGGGTGGCACCATGCCCAACTATTTCTTCCTGGCCTTTGGCGATGTGGCTCGGCATCAGGAAGACGGCAAGGCAACCACGCCGCCTGAACTCCAGATTGAAAACCCAGAACCCGTCGCGGGTACAGCCAATTGGTACACCAACAGCGGCTACAGCGCTGGGTCTCATGTCGCCTGTGCCGATGAGTCTCAACCTGGCGTGGCGGCCATAAGACGCTATCTCAAGAGCCTCCCGTACAAGAGTCACAACGATGGCAATTGCGAGCCAGGGGCTTACTACCTTGTCAACAACTACGCTTCACCCTACACATTCAGGGGAACCAAGAAAACACCGGCGCCCAACCAGCAACTCGGCACGATTCAAACCATTCCCAACATCGCCACCCAACTGCAGTCTGCAGGTGTGAGCTGGAAGTGGTACCACGGGGGACGTGATGGTTCGGGCGTCAAAAAAGGGGAGTACGCCTCAGATACCGATCCACTGACTTTTTCCAAACAGGTCATGGAATCCGGGCTGTCTCGCCAACTGCAAGGCGATGCCGATTTTTTTGCCGATGTGGACAAAGGCCTGCCCTCGATTTCTTTCATCTCACCGCCATTGAGCCAGACGGGTCATCCACACTACGGCTCACCGGCCTATTTTGAAAATTACGTCAAATCCATCGTCGACAAAGTTCAAGCCAACCCCAAAGTCTGGGAGCAAACCGCCATCCTGATCACCTACGATGAAGGGGGTGGCTACTTTGACTCGGGGTACGTGCAAGCCGTCGACTTCTTTGGAGATGGCACACGAATCCCCATGATGGCTGTTTCCAAATGGTCCAAGCCCGGGCACGTGGATCACACGTATTACGACCACGCATCGATCCATAAATTCATCCAGCGCAACTGGGGACTCAAACCCCTGTCTGCACGCAGCCGGGACAACCTGCCCAACCCGGTTCACAGCACAGATGCTTACGTCCCCGATAACCGTCCCGCCGTGGGCGATTTGATGAATCTTTTTCAATTCAAGCCATGAAACACCTGACCCGTCTCTTGCTGGCCACGCTGGCCCTGTCAGCCCCACTGATCACTCTGGCCCAAACCTTCCCCAGCAAAAACATCAGCCTGGTGGTGCCCAACCCACCCGGCGGCCTGGTGGACACTTCGGCCCGCTTGGTGGCCGAGCCTTTGGCCCGCGTGATCGGGCAGGCGGTGGTGGTGGACAACAAGCCCGGGGCCAGTGGCAACCTGGCTTACCAGACCGTGGCCCGCGCCCCCAAGGACGGCCACACCTTACTGGTGTCGTATTCGGGTTACCACATTGCCAACCCGATCCTGATGGACAAGCTGCCCTGGGACCTGAAGGAGCTGACGCCCGTGGGCCTGATCACCGTGGCCACCAACGTGATCGCGGTGCACCCCTCGGTGCCGGCCAACAACCTCAAGGATTTCATCACCTGGGTCAAGGCCAACCCCGGCAAGGTGAATTACGCCTCGCAGGGCAATGGCTCGGTCTCGCACATCGGCACCGAGATCTTCAAGCAGCAAACCGGCGTGGACATGACGCACGTGCCCTACAAGGGCTCGGGCCAAGCGATTGCCGATGTGCTGGCGGGGCAGGTTCAGGTGTTCATCACCACGCCGCCGTCGGTGATGCAGCATGTGCAAGGCGGCAAGCTCAAGGCCCTGGCCGTGACGGGCAAGAGCCGTCACCCCCAAATGCCGCAAGTGCCGACCGTGGCTGAAGCCGGCCTGCCGGGCTTCTCGCTTGAATCGTGGGTGGCCCTGTACGCGCCTGCAGGCACGCCAGCACCGGTCTTGCAAAAGCTGTCGGCTGACGTCAAGCGCAGCATGGAGCAGCCAGAGACCAAACAACGCGCCGACCAGGCGGGCATCGAGGTGCGGTTTTTGCCGCCTGCCGACATGACACGCCTCCTGGAGCGCGAGACCGCCGACTGGGCTAAAGCCATCAAAGCGGCCAACGTCAAGCTCGATTGAGTTCTTCTGCTCTGTCCCAGGCCTCGGGGGGCGGGACAGAGGGCCACAAAAGTTAAAATCGCGGCATTCCGACTTGTGTCGCCCGTACGGCTTCTGCGAGGAAGCCGTATCCATTTCCAAAGACCCCCATGAGCAACGCACCCGCCACCCCGGTCCAACAGCCCGGCCTTGAGAGCCTGTCCAAATCGTTTGAACCCGCCGCCCTGGAAGCCCATTGGGGCCCCGAGTGGGAAAAGCGCGGTTACGGTGTGGCCGGCTTCCGTGGCACACAGGCCGCCAAAGACGGCGCACCCGCCTTTGCCATCCAGCTGCCTCCGCCCAACGTGACCGGTACGTTGCACATGGGCCACGCGTTCAACCAAACCATCATGGACTCGTTGACCCGTTACCACCGCATGATGGGCTTCAACACAGCATGGATTCCGGGCACCGACCACGCAGGCATTGCCACGCAGATCGTGGTGGAGCGCCAGCTCCAGGCCAAAGGGATCAGCCGCCACGACATGGGCCCGACACCCGCCGAAGCCCGCAAGAACTTTGTGAGCAAGGTCTGGGAGTGGAAAGAAGAGTCCGGCAGCACCATCACCAACCAAATGCGCCGCATGGGCGACAGCGTGGACTGGAGCCGCGAATACTTCACGATGGACCCCAAACTGTCCAAGACCGTGACCGAGACCTTTGTGCAGCTTTACGAGCAAGGCCTGATCTACCGCGGCAAGCGCCTGGTGAACTGGGACCCGGTGCTG
>JBEEJQ010000134.1:0-7077 GCA_041169105.1 Pseudomonadota bacterium
GCTGCCGACAAGGGGCCGTAAAAGTCGCTGTAGCGCTCCACGGTTTTGCCCAGCCGCCGCTCCAGGCGTTCGCTGGCGCTGCCTTGCACCCACTCTTTGTCCCAGTCCTTGTTTTTGCTGGTCCAGTGCTGGTTGAGATGGCTCAGTTGCTCGGGCCCCAGCATCAGCGCCACGGGGGCGGCCAGGCGCACGGTTTGGCGCATCGTGCGGTCCATGGCTTTGTCGATGTCTTCCCACGCATTGCAAATCTGCTGCGCTTGCAAAGGCTCGGCACTTTGCGTGGCCAGGCGTTGCAGCAAATCGGCATAAACAGGCAACTCTTCACGCTTGTGCCAGCGCTGCAACTGCGTCAAAGCGTCCTTGGCTTGCACGCTCTGCGCATCGTTGAACGACACGGCGCTGTCCAGCCACCAATAGGACAAATTGGGCAACTGCTGGTAGCCCAGCTTGACGGCGCTGCAGCCTTGCAGCCACAGCACCACGGCCAACAAAAACCATCGCCCCATAACCACCCCCTGATGAACACGTTTTCCGCCATTGTCTGCGCAAGGCGCATACCCGTGGGGCATGTGGGGGTGCGCTGGCGCACGCAGGCCAGGGGCGCGGGTCGTGAGTAGGGATAATCGGTGCATTCCGAGAGCGGACAGACAGAGAAAGATGGACATGACCCGTGTTGAAACCAAGCCCGTAGATGTTGTTGTGATGGCCGCCGGCAAAGGCACCCGCATGAAAAGCCGTGTGCCCAAGGTCTTGCAACGCCTGGCCGGTGTGCCGCTGGTGCAGCACGTGCTGAACACCGCTGCCCAACTGCAAGCCCGCTCTGCCGTGGTCATCACCGGTCACGGGGCCGATCAGGTCGAGCCCTTGTTGCTGGCCCCCGGTCAGGTGCTGGCGGTGCAATGCGTGCGCCAAGAACCCCAGCTGGGCACCGGCCACGCCGTGCAGCAAGCCGTGCCCGCGCTGGCCGATGACGGCATCGTGGTCATCTTGTCGGGCGACGTGCCGCTGACCCAGGCCGACACCTTGCAGGCCCTGATCGCCCAATGCGGCGGCGACAAGCTCGCCCTGCTCACCATCGACTTTGCCGACCCGACGGGTTACGGCCGCATCGTGCGCCAAGGCGACGCTGTGCAAGCCATCGTCGAGCAAAAAGACGCCAGCGAAGCGCAGCGCCAAATCCAAGAGGTCTACAGCGGCATCATGGCCGTGCCCGCCCGCTTGCTCAAAACCTGGCTGGCTCGCTTGGACAACCAAAACGCCCAAGGCGAGTACTACTTGACCGATGTGGTCAAGTTCGCCGTGGCCGATGGCGTGCCCGTGGTGGCCCACAAAATCACAGATGCCCTGCAAGTGGCCGGCATCAACAGCCCGGTGCAACTCGCCGAGCTGGAGCGTGCCCACCAACTGCGCCAGGCCCACCGCCTGATGGAGCAAGGCGTGCGCCTCAAAGACCCCGCCCGCTTTGACCTGCGCGGCCAGCTCACCTGCGCTCAAGACGTCGAGATCGACGTCAATTGCGTGTTTGAAGGCACTGTTGCTTTGGGCGAAGGCGTCAAGATCGGGGCCCACTGCGTGATCGCCAACTGCACCATCGAAGCCGGTGCGGTGATCCACCCCTTCACCCACATCGACGGCGAAAAGCTCGGCGTGTCGGTGGGCGAGGGCGCACTGATCGGCCCATTTGCCCGTCTGCGCCCTGGTGCGCAATTGGGGGCTGAGGTTCACATTGGCAATTTTGTGGAAGTGAAAAACTCCACGATGGCCAAAGGCGCCAAAGCGAACCACCTGGCTTATCTGGGCGACGCCACCGTGGGCGAGCGGGTCAACTACGGCGCGGGCAGCATCACCGCCAACTACGACGGGGCCAACAAACACCGCACCGTGATCGAAGCCGACGTGCACATCGGCAGCAACTGCGTGCTGGTGGCCCCCGTGACGATTGGCGCAGGCGGCACCGTGGGCGGCGGCTCGACCATCACCAAGAGCACCGAGCCCGGTGCCCTGAGTGTGGCGCGAGGCAAGCAAGTGAGCATTGCCAACTGGGCGCGGCCACAGAAAAAGCCGAAGGCTTGACGTATCCTGTGCCGACATCAGACCGGAGACCCTCATGAGCCGCATCGTTGACCCTGAGAAGAAAAAAGCCCTGCGCACCCGACTGGCCCGCGTCGAGGGGCAGTTGCGCGGTTTGCAGCGGCTGATCGACGACGATGCCGACTGTGAAAAAATCGCGCAGCAAATGGCGGCGGCCCGCAAAGCGCTCGACAAATCGTTCTTTTCGATGGTCGGCTGTCTGATCGAGCAAGGCGACCATTCGGCCGAGCACGTTGCCAAAATGTTGACCAAATTTGCTTGAACCCACTTTCGGAGCCCCACACCATGACCGCTGACACCGTGATCCCCGCCCAAGGCTATGCCGGCGACGTGAGCCCTGAAATGGCCTGGGCCTGGGTGCAGGCCGGCGAGGCCGAGCTGGTCGATGTGCGCACCGATGCCGAGCGCACCTGGGTTGGCTTTGTGCCCGGCGCACACGCCCTGGCCTGGAAACAATGGCCCGGCATGGCCATGAACCCCGAATTTGACAGCGGCATTCAGGCGCTGGGCGCGGGCGGTAAAAAGCTGGTTTTGTTGTGCCGCAGTGGTGTGCGCTCGATTGCCGCCGCGCAACGCGCCACCGAGCTGGGCGTGCAAGCCTTCAACATCCTCGAAGGCTTTGAAGGCGACCCCGATGCCCAAGCCCACCGCGGCCAGCTGGGCGGCTGGCGCAAGCGCGGCTTGCCGTGGCAGCAGAGCTGAAAGCGCTTTGGCCGCTGGTCTTGCCATTGCAAAAAGCCTGCGGTATGGTTCAGTCAGTCAAATCCAAATCCTCATGAAACCATCCGCCGCCCTTCAAGCACACAGAATCGCCATTCGTGGCGTGGTTGCTCGACATCACGCGCTCAATGCTCGCGTGTTTGGCTCCGTCTTGCGCGGCGACGACCAAGAGGGCAGCGATCTGGACATTTTGATTGACCCCACTCCGGAAACCTCTCTCATGGATGTGGCCGCCATTCAGGTCGAGTTGGAAAGCCTATTGGGTGTGAAAGTGGATGTCTTGACACCCCGCGCCTTGCCCGAGAAGTTTCGCGGCAGCGTCTTGGCAGAAGCCATGCCCGTATGAGCAAGGCGCTTCGAGTGCCCGATTATTTGGGCCACATTCTTCAGGCCATGGAGCGTATTGAGCGCTACACCTTACAGATGGATGAGGCGCATTTCTATGCAAGCGAAATGATTCAGGATGCAGTCATTCGCAACTTCGAGGTGATCGGCGAAGCTGCCAATAACATTCAGCGTGTGGACCCATCCTTTGCAGCCGCACACAGTGACATCCCTTGGCAGGTGATGTACACCATGCGTAATCGGCTTACGCACGGGTACGACAAAGTCGATCTGGCGATTGTCTGGCAGTCGATTCGCCGCGATTTGCCCGAGCTTTACACACGAATCAAGTCAGCGCTCGATTGAGACTCAAACCCGGTGCGCCACCGTCGTCATCACCTTGGCGGCGGATTGCATCAGGGCTTTGACGGGGCCGGGCAACTCTACAGCGCCGGCTTTTTGCGCCATCTGCGCATGGGCGATTTCATCGGCTTTCATTTGCGCCACGATGGCCCGTGAGGCGCTGTCCGCTGCGGGCAGACGGTCCATGTGGCTTTGCAGATGGGCTTCTACTTGGCGCTCGGTCTCGACCACAAAGCCCAAACTCACCTTGTCACCCCCCAGCTTGCCAGCGGCATAGCCAATGGCAAAAGCCCCCGCATACCAAAGCGGGTTCAAGAGCGATGGTCGGTCATTCAGATCATCCAGCCGTTGCTTCGTCCAAGCCAGGTGATCGGTCTCCTCGCGGCTGGCCTCGGCCAGCTTGGCGCGCAGAGCCGGGTCTTGGCAGGCCAGGGCCTGACCGGTGTACAGCGCTTGGGCGCAGACCTCGCCCACATGGTTGACCCGCATCAGGGCAGCGGCTTCACGGCGCTCGGCGTCGGACATGACCAGCTCGGCGGTGGCCGCTTTTGGGGTGGGGCGACTGGCGCGGGGTTCGGCCCACAAGGTGCGCAAGGCACTGTCGGCTGCAAGGATCAGGGCATGGAGGCTCATGCAGCGAGTTTACTCATGACTTACCCGAGTCAGCCGGGTGGTCAGGCATGAAAAACCGCAACCAGACCTGATAAATCAGACAAAAACTACATCATCTGTTTCTTTCAACAGATTCGCGAAGTTGTTGTATTCATTGAAAAAGATGGGGTTGTTGAGCTCAAAGTACAGGGTTGACCCTTGGTTTTGTTGCATCCGTGCAACGGAAAGGCCTTTTCTTTTCCAAAAGTCTTGGAAAAGGCCATTTGCTCTGGTGCAATAGCTTCAACCTTCTTGATTGGGGGTTGGCTCAGAAGTGCGTTCGGTGCCAAGCACCAGCTAAATCTTCTGGACCCTTTGTTTAACCTTGGAGAAACTTGCAATGAAAAAATCTCTGATCGCTCTGGCTGCTTTGGCCGCCACAACTGGTGCTTTCGCTCAATCTTCCGTCCAAATCACTGGCGGTTTGGACGCTGGTTTCCACTCTTACAACTACAAAGGCAACAAAGTTAACGGCATCGCCGGTAACGGTGCCAGCACTTCTGCTTTGTTCGTCAAAGGCACAGAAGACTTGGGCGGCGGCTTGAAGGCTTCTTTCCTGGTTGAAACTGACTGGAACACCGTTTCTGGCACTGCCAACACTGGTAAAGTTCCTGCTGCAACCACAACAACTGCAACCACGATCAGCGGCTCTACAGCAACTTCAACGTCCACTACCACTTTGGGTGGTGGCGCAGCTTCGACCTTCGGCAACGGCGAGATCAAACTCGGTTTGGCTGGCGGTTTTGGTAACCTGGAACTGGGCTCCCCTAACTACAACAGCCTGTACTCCCACCTGACTGGCCAGCCTTTCGGCACCGCCATCGGTTCTGGCTTCAGCTCCACTTCTGCACGTTTGGTTCGTGCTGAGAACGCAGTCAAGTACACAACCCCCACAATGGGTGGCTTCAATGCCGTGGTGTACAAGTCCAACAAGCAAAACACCGTGAGTTCTGCTGACTTCAACGCTACTATCGGCGCTTATGCTCAGACAGGCATTCAAGAAGTTGGTTTTGCCTACGCCAATGGCCCTCTGGCTGCAAACTTCACAAACCTGAAGCAAGAAACTGCTGCTGGTGTTGAAACCACTTACAACACTCTGGGCGCCAACTACGCTCTGGGTGCAGCTAAAGTGTTTGCTTTGTATCAAACAACCAAGAGCGGCACTACAACCAACAACACCTATACAGCTGTCTCCGCTACTTACCCAGTTGGCGGCGTTACCTTGATGGCTCAAGTTGGTTCTCTTGAGAACAAAGACGGTGTCAAGTCCAGCTTGACTGGTTTGGGCGCCGACTACGCTCTGAGCAAGCGCACCACTGCTTACGCTCGCTATGAAACCATCAACGACAAAGCTGGCGTTGCTGCTGTGACTGGCTTCACTGCTGCCGCTGGCAACGTGACTCGTGACCGTACAGCTATCGGCGTGCGTCACGCTTTCTAATCACTCCGCTGGCGCAAGCCAGTTGATGATTTAAAAGTCAAAAACCCACTGTGGCAACACGGTGGGTTTTTTCATGGGTGCTTGCTTTTCAAGGTCAGCTCAATCGAGCTGGATGGCCCCGTACCACGCCCGCACATTGCCTTGCGTGTTGTCGCTGTCGGTCATGATGGCCAGCGCGACCAGATTGCCGGGGGGCTCGCCAAAAGCTTTTTGAAAGTCGGCGCGGATGTCGCGCTGGTAATGCCGCCACTGGTTCAGGTGTTGCGGCCCGGACTCCAGCACCCATTTGCGCACGCGGTCCGTGCGCGGGTTGATGATGACCGAGTCCACTGCGTGCTTGTTGCTCCACACATACATCAGGGTGGCATAGGGCATGGCCTCACCCGTCAAGGCCAGCGTGAGCTCGCTGAGCATGGCGTTTTTGGGGGAAAACTTGTTGCGGTCTCCTTCAAACGCCAGAATCAGTCGCACAGGTGAATCTTCGTGCTCGCGCACTGACATGTCCGCCTGGGGCAAGAGGTTTTCCACTTGCCATTCAAAATGGAGCTGGCCTAAATTCTCAGGGGCGATGTTCAGCCGTTGGCGCAACATGCTGGCCGATGACTTGGCATGGGCCAGCACAGCAGGGCGCTGGTCACGCTGCTCGAGCCGGAAGGCGGTGCGCAGTTTTCCCGGCAAGGTCACGGGTTCCCACTGCGCTTTGTCTTGCGGCCTGAAGACCAATGCGCCGTGATCAGGTTTGACCATGACCGATGGGGTGGGCTCAGCCAGTCCTGCGCAGCCACAGAGCAGCATGACAGCGCTGCCCAGCAGCAGTTTGCGATGGTGTAAGTCGAGCCGTCCCATGGTTCTCCCGAGGCAGGGTTGGGGCATCACCCTTGTATAAACGGGTCATGCCTGTTGGCGCAAAATTGTCAGCTTATTTCATTTTCATCATTTTCAAAGGTGTATTCATGATCCGTCGCCGCTCCCTGATCCAGATGGCTGTCCTGAGTGCCTTGCCGGCCGTTTCTGCCATGGCGCAGAGCTTTCCAAGCAAACCTCTCAAAATTGTGGTGCCCTTTGGCGCAGGTGGCGTGGCCGACCTGACGGCACGTGCCGTGGCCCAAAAGCTGTCCGAGAGCCTGGGCCAGCCGGTGGTGATCGACAACCGCCCTGGCGCCGGCGGTATTGTGGCGGGCGAGCTGGTGGCCAAGGCCGAGCCCGATGGCCACACCTTGTTGCTCATGTCCAACGGCACGGCCGTGAGTGCGGGTTTGTTCAAGTCTTTGCCCTTCAACCCGCGCAGCGACTTTGCGCCCGTGTCCTTGCTCGGCTTGTTCGACATGGCCGTGGTGGTGCCCGAAAACTCGCCATTCAAAACCTTGTCCGAGCTGATCAGCTTTGGCCGTGCCAATCCGGGCAAATTGAACATCGGCACCATCAACATTGGCAGCACCCAGCACCTGGCCGCCGAGTTGCTGCGCACCCAGGCCAACTGGATTGCG
>JBEEJQ010000135.1:0-7025 GCA_041169105.1 Pseudomonadota bacterium
CATGCCTGTGGTGACCGTGGCCCCCAACGACGTGCTGCTCGAAAAGCTCAAGAGCAATATGCAAGAAGTCCGCGCCCGTGGCGGCGTGCTCTATGTGCTGGCCGACGGCGACACGAAGATCGAAAGCAGCGAAGGCGTGAATGTGATCCGCATGCCTGAGCACTATGGCGTGCTGTCACCCATCTTGCACGTGGTGCCGCTGCAGCTGCTGTCGTATCACACGGCTTGTGCGCGGGGCACCGATGTGGACAAACCACGCAACCTGGCCAAGAGCGTCACGGTCGAATGAAGGCCGAGCCTCACATCGAGGTTCAGTTTTCCCGTGTCCACGGCAAAGGCGTTTTCGCCCTGCGGCACATGGCCGCAGGCGAGACGGTGATCGAGTACGTGGGCGAGCGCATCTCGATGGCCGAGGCGATTGCGCGTCACCCGCACGACCCGGGTGACCCGAACCACACGTTTTACTTTCAGCTGGACAACGGGGACGTGATCGACGCGGTGCGCCAGGGCAATGCGTCCAAATGGATCAACCATTCCTGCCGCCCCAACTGCGTGCCCGACGAAGTCAAAGGGCGCATCTTCATCAAGACACGCAGGCCGGTGTTTCGCGGTGAAGAGCTGACCTTTGACTACGGGCTGGTGAGCGATGAGCCCATGACCGAAGCACTCAAGGCCCGCTATGCCTGCCGCTGCGGAGCCAAGAAGTGTCGGGGCACGATGCTGGCCAAGACCTTGCCTGGCGAACAGACATCTCTTTGAGTCGACCGTTGCTTGATGCACATCAAGCCGCCTGATGGGCGCAGGCCCCAAGCTTGGGCTTTCTGTGGGGCACATCCTGTACATGCGCTGTTGGCCATTTTCCGCACTACGGCTCCGATCGGCTGACGCAGCCAGCGCTCGGGCGACCGAGCTGACGCCAGCTTATTGGAGCCGGACGGTGAACGACTTGCAGCAGCAAGTGCAGTCCGGGCCTGCCGGTTTGTCTGCGGCGCAAGCGGCCCTGCGCCTGGCGCGGGATGCGCACAACAGCCTGAGCACACAGCCGCGCACCTCCGCCGTGGCTTTGTTGTTCAGCCAGTTCAAGAGTCCTTTGGTCGTGATCCTGATCGTGGCGGCCATCATTTCTTTGGTGGCGGGCGAATGGATCGATGCCAGCGTGGTGCTGGCCATTGTGTTGGGCAGCACCTTGCTGGGCTTTGCGCAGGAGTTCATCGCAGGCAACGCGATGGACAAGTTGCGCAGCCAGGTGCTGATCCATTCGAATGTGCTGCGCGACGCTCAGGTGAGCGTGCAGTCCTCCGGGACCGTTGTGCAAGGTGATGTGGTGCTTTTGTCGGCGGGCAGCTTGATCCCGGCCGATGGGGTGGTGCTGTCGGCCAAGGATTTTTTCATCAACCAGGCGGTGCTCATCGGCGAGACCTTTCCGGTCGAGAAAAAGCCCGGTCAAGTCAGCGCTGACGCCAGCCTGAGTGAGCGCAGCAACTGCGTCTTCATGGGCACCAGCGTGAGCAGTGGCACGGCCCGCATGCTGGTGATGCAGACCGGCAAGGCCACGGTGTTTGGGCAAATCGCGGGCAAGCTGGCCTTGCGCCCGCCGCTCACCGAGTTCGAGCGGGGTGTGCAGCGTTTTGGATTTTTGCTCACCCGCATCATGCTGGTCATGGTGGTGGTGGTTTTGGCCATCAACATGCTGATGCACAAGCCACCGATCGACTCGCTCTTGTTTGCGCTGGCGTTGGCCGTCGGCCTGACGCCCGAGTTGTTGCCCGCGATTGTGAGCATCACCTTGTCGCACGGGGCCAAGCGCATGGCCAAGTTGGGCGTGATTGTGCGCAAGCTCAATGCGATCGAGAACCTCGGCGGCATGGACGTGCTGTGCACCGACAAAACCGGCACGCTGACGCTGGGGGTGGTGCAGCTCGATGGCGCTTTGGACGTGCGGGGGCACAGCAGCGAGGCGGTCTTGCAAAGCGCCGCAGTCAACGCGCACTTCCAGTCGGGGCTGGCCAATCCGCTGGACGAGGCGGTGCTGGCGGCGGCAGCCAAGGCCCAGATCGACCTGAGCGCTGTGCGCAAGGTCGATGAGATCCCCTATGACTTTGTGCGCAAGTGTTTGTCGGTGGTGGTGCAGACGCCGGGAGACGGGTGCAGGCTGATCACCAAAGGGGCGCTCGACAAGGTGCTGGCGATCTGCACGCACTGTGGGCCTGAGGCCTTGCCCTTGGATGCAGCGGAGCGCGAACGCATCCATGCCTTGTTTGAAGCCTGGAGTGCGCAGGGCTACCGGGTGCTGGGCGTGGCCTCCCGGACGGTGGATGAGCGCCAGCAGCCCTATGGCCGTGGTGATGAGCGTGATTTGAATTTTGATGGCTTCTTGCTGTTCATGGACCCGCCCAAGGCCGATGTGCGGCCCACCATTGCCGATTTGGCTCAGCGCGGTGTGGGCTTGAAGATCATCACCGGCGACAACGCCTTGGTGGCCCGCCATGTGGCCCAGTCCGTGGGTTTGGCTTGCGAGCGTGTCGTCACCGGGCGCGAACTCAACGACATGGGCGACGAAGCCCTGATGCATGTGGCACGGCAGGCCACGGTGTTTGCCGAGGTGGACCCCAATCAGAAAGAGCGCATCATCTTGGCGCTGCAAAAAACCGGGCACGTGGTCGGCTACATGGGCGATGGCATCAATGACGCACTGGCCTTGCGGGCGGCCGATGTGGGTATCTCGGTGGACACGGCAGTCGACGTGGCCAAGGACGCGGCCGACTTTGTGCTGCTCAGCAAAGACCTGGGCATTTTGAGTCAGGGCATCGACGAGGGGCGGGTCACGTTTGCCAACACCTTGAAGTACATCCTGACCACCATCAGTGCCAACTTCGGAAACATGTTCAGCATGGGGGTGGCGTCCCTCTATTTGCCATTTTTGCCGCTGCTGGCTTCGCAGGTCTTGCTCAACAATTTTTTGTCCGACATTCCGGCTGCGGCCATTGCCAGCGATCGGGTCGATGCCGAGTGGGTGGCCAGGCCTCGGCATTGGGACACGGGGTTCATCCGCAATTACATGGTGGTGTTTGGCTTGATCAGTTCTGTGTTTGATCTGCTGACCTTTGCGGTTTTGCTCTGGATTTTTCAGGCCGGTCCGCAAGCGTTTCGCACGGGCTGGTTCATCGAGTCCTTGATGACCGAGTTGGTGATCGCTTTGGTGGTGCGCACACGCGGACCCTTTTACCAAAGTCGTCCGGGGCACTGGTTGTTGGGCAGTACTGCTGCGGTGCTGGTCGTGGCCCTGGCCTTGCCGTATGTGCCGGGCGTGGAGGTGCTGGGCTTTGTGCCACTGCCCGCGCCCCTGATGTTGGGGGTGATCGGTCTGACGCTGGCGTATGTGGGGGTGGTCGAGTTGGCCAAGAAGCGCTTTTATGCGCGGATTGACCAACACGGGCAGACTTGATCAGTGTTTGCGGGCACGCAGCCACCAATCCATGGCCAGCGCCACGGCGGCCCCCGTGCCTGCGGCCAGCATGACCGATTTGAAGGGTTTGTCCTGGATGTAGTGCTGCGCCACTTCGCTGACATGGTGGGTCTGTTGCGACAGTTTTTGGCGCGCTTGCGTGGCCATGTCGGTGCTGGTGTGGGGCAAGTCTTGCAGCGCGTCGCTGACACGGTCGACCATCTTGTTCAGTGTGGCCTTGATGTCTTGTGCGCTGTCGCTGACGCACGATGTCGCACAGGATGCTGGCGTGGTGCTGGCAGCGGTGTCTTTGGTGGTCAGTAATTCGGTCATGAGAAGCCTTTGCAGTGATGGATGAAGAGGGACATGCACTGTAAAAACCGCGTGCACCGTTGTCTGTGGTGCGGCGAACCGAATGGGCGTCAGTCAGCTTGGGCGCTGCTGCGTTTGATCTCGCGCAACATGAAAAGATAGAGGCTTTCGACCTTGTCGCGTGCCCAGGGTGTTCGGCGCAAAAATTTCAGGCTGGAGCCCACGCTGGGTTCGTGTGTGAAGCAGCGGATGGGGATCAGGCGCCCCAGCGCTTGCCAGCCGTAATGGTCTGCCAGTTGCGTGACGATCATCTCCAGCGTCAGGCCATGCAAGGGGTTGCGCGGTTGCGCGAGTTTTTCAATCGGATTCATGACGGCGGTGTCGGTCAAAGTGGTGTGCAGCGATTGTCGACCATCTCGCACGCTGGGGTGCAAACCGTGAGCTGTCGCACCGACAGCTCTGACGGCCATCTTTACCGTGATGGTGTGGCTGGGCTTGTGCCCAAGCTGTTCAACGACAAGGAATGCACCATGATCCGTCAAAATTTGGGGGCCGCTTTGGGTGCCCTGATCGCGGCCCATGCCCATTGAGGTGCTGACCGCCGCTGAGCTGCGTGTGTGTGTGGATGCCGCTGCGCTGGGGTTTGCCGACACCTCGCAGTTGCAACATTTGCCCTTGCCCTGGATCGGCCAGGACCGCGCCAAGGAGGCCGCACGCTTTGGCATGGAGATGGCACAGCCTGACTACAACCTGTTTGTGCTCGGCGAGGTGGGCAGTGGTCGAACCACCTTGCTCGGCCAGATGATGCGGGCGCAGGCGGCGCACAGAACAGTGCCGCCGGACCTGTGTTACTTGCACAATTTTGAGGAAGAAGAACGCCCCCTGGCTTTGCGCATGCCCGCTGGCCAAGGGCGGAAGTTGCGCCAGTTGATGACCCAGTTGGCCAAGCGTTTGCAGGCCGAAATCCCCAAGCGATTGGCGCAAGACGATTTCAAGGCCGAGAGCCAGCGCATTGAGCAAGCCTGTACGCAAGAAAAAGACCGGGGCTATGCCGAGCTCAGTGCGTATGCCGAGGCCCACAGCTTTGGCCTGATGCGCGACGAGGGGCACATGGTGTTCACGCTCAAGAACGACAAGGGTGAGCCGGTGACCGCGGGCCAAGCGCTGGCGCGGACCCAGGCGCAACGCGTGGCGGTCGAGCAGGCCGAAGAAGCCTTGCGCAGCGAGATCAGCCGTTATCTGGAAAAAGTGCAGGCCATGGAACGGGTCATGAACGAGGGTTTGTCGGCCTTGCGCCGGCAGACCACCAAGCCCTTGCTGGAGCATGAGTTGCAGTTGGTGCGCAATGGCTTGCAGGTCTCGCTGCGTGACGATGTGCGGCTGGGGCAATTTTTGGCGCAGGTGCAGCACGCGGTGCTGGAGGAACTGGAGTTGTTCCAGCCGGGCGAGGAAGAGGCGGTGCGCTTGCAGGCGCTGGAGCAGGTGCTGTTGCTCTTGCGTGTGAACGTGGCGGTGGACAACCACGGGCTGCAGGGTGCGCCGGTGATTCTGGAAGACAACCCCTTGTTTCGCAATCTGTTTGGCAGCATCGAATACGCCTCCGATGGCGAGGCTTTGTTGACCGATTTTTCGCACATCCGCGCGGGCAGTTTGCTGCGGGCGCATGGGGGTTTTTTGATGCTGCATTTGCGCGACCTGCTGGCCGATGATCCGGTCTGGGAAAAGTTGCGCCGCTTTGTGCGCAGTGGGCGTTTGCAGATCGAGGAGCCGGGCATGATGCATGCGCCAGTGGCGGCGGTTTCGCTGGAACCGGAGGCGGTGGATGTGCAGGTGAAGATTGTCTTGATCGCTTCGGTGGACGAGTATTACGCGGTGCAGGCCGCAGACCCGGAGTTTGCGCGGCGCTTTCGTTGCAAGGTGGATTTTGCCGAGAGCTTTGTGGCCACGCCCGAGTCGGCCCAGGCCACGGCGGTCTTTGTGGCGCAGGTGTGCCAGCGCAAGGGCTTGCTGCATTTTGCGGCCGAGGCGGTGGCGGCACTCATCGAAGAGTCGCATCGGCAGGCCCAGGACCAGCGCCGGCAAAGTGCGCTGTTTGCGCTGTCCGAAGCCCTGGTGATGGAAAGCTGCGATGTGGCGCAGCGCCGCAAGGCCGCTGTGGTGCAGGCGGTCGATGTACAAGCGGCCTTGCGTGCCCGCAAGCGCAGGCTCAATTACCCCGAGCAGCGCTTGCAGGAAACACTGGCCGATGGCGAGCGGCTGATTGAAGTCGACGGAGAGCGCGTGGCCCAGCTCAATGGCTTGTCGGTGGTGGACCTGGGGGATTACAGCTTTGGCTTTCCGGTGCGTGTGACGGCGCGCACCTATGCGGGTGAAGACGGCTTGCTCAACATCGAGCGCGAGGTCGAGTTGTCCGGGCCTATCCATGACAAAGGGGTGTTGATCTTGCACAGCCATTTGTCGGCCTTGTTCGCGCACATCGCGCCGCTGGCCTTGAATGCGGCGGTGGTGTTCGAGCAGGAGTACGGCGGCGTTGAAGGCGACTCGGCATCGTGCGCGGAGTTTTATGCCTTGCTGTCGAGTCTGGCCGATGTGCCGATGCGGCAAGGCATTGCGGTCACGGGGGCAATCAACCAGCACGGCGAGATCTTGCCGGTGGGGGGCATCAACGAGAAGATCGAAGGCTACTTCCGCAGCTGCGAGCTGCTGGGGCTGGACGGGCAACAGGGCGTCCTGATTCCGGCCCGAAATCGGCGTCATCTGATGTTGGACGCGCAGGTGGTGGACGCGGTGGCGCAGGGTCGCTTTCACATTTACACCGCCGACGAGGTGGGTGAGGGCATGGCCTTGCTCACCGGTGTGGACTTTGGTGCGCCCAGCGCCAAGGCCTATGCGCCTGATTCGGTGTTGGGTCGCGCACAGAAAAAATTGCAGGCGTTTCGCCAGGCCTGCATGGCCTTGAATGGTCACCCTGCGCCTGCACCAGAAAAACGTGCAAGGCGTCAGCGACGTTGAAGCCATGGGTCTGCAGTACTGGTTTGGAAGTAAAGCCATTGCCCAATACTGAGGATTACTTTGTACGGGTGTCGAACCTAAGCTGGTGGCATGGTCGGTGCTGTCTTTCATCGAGACTGTGCCGGTGTTCCCGCCCTGCGCGGACTTCTGAGTGAAGGATGAACCGATGTGCATTGAGCTGGTGCTGGCTGACCCTTATCCCGTCATGTTGGATGGTTTGAGTCATGTGTTTCATGACACATCGGAGTTTTCCGTC
>JBEEJQ010000136.1:0-6924 GCA_041169105.1 Pseudomonadota bacterium
ATCCAATCCAAAAACGCCTCCAGCTTGTCATGGTGCGCGTTGTCGTCTTGCGGGTAGATGTGCCAGACAAAGGGCTGTCCAGCCCAAAGGGCCCGCACCAGTGAGTCTTCGCCGCGCACAAAGTTGAGGTCGCAGGCCCAGAGCATTTCGTCGAAGCCGTTTTGGTCGGTGTAGGGCAGGGCGCTCCAGCTGGGATGCACAGGCATGAGGGCCAGTGCTTGTTGCACCGCCGCCAGTGGGCGGCCGGGGGGGACCAGCAGGTGGTGGGGGGTGTCCACCAGTTGGGCCAGTAGCTGGGGCAGGGCGGCGGGCTCGTAGCAAAACAGGCTGATCAATAGGCCATCTGCTGCCAAGTTGGGGGCGTGTTGTTTGCGCCAAGTTGGGCGGTCAAAGCGCTGTTGCCGTTCCAGCAAATCGGTTTCGCGCAGCAGGCCGCCAGTGTCGTTGGTGAAGCCTGGATAAAAGAATGTCTTGGTCGAGCCTTTGGCGGGGCCGCTCATCACGGGCGAGGGCAGGCGGTGCATGCGCGGCACCCAGTCTTCGGCGCTGAGGTATTCGAGGTTGATCCAAGTCGGTTGTTGCGTGTGGGTTGCGACACCGTGGGCCACAAAGGCTTCGGGCAGGGTGCAGCCAAAGGCTTCGATCCACACATCGGCAGGCCTCAAGCCGTGCAGCACTTTGCTTTGGCTGGCATCGGACCAGGGAAGCACTTGCAAGTGGGGCAGGGCGTGGGCTTCGGGGGCCATCCAGCTCAGGGCCGAGGCGTCGTCCACCCACAGGCGCACCGATTGGCCTTGGGCCAGCAGTTGGCGCGTGAGCCGCCAGCACACGCCCAGGTCGCCGTGGTTGTCGATGACGGTGCAAAAAATGTCCCAAAGGCGGTGCGTCTTCATGGGGAGAGATTGTCGGGGCAAAGTGTTTCGCCGTCACAATACGCGCCATGACAGCGGCTCACGACGAATCCTTGCTGGCCCAGGTGGCCGCGCTCCCGGCTTTGCCGGGGGTTTATCGCTACTTTGATGCGCAGGGCAACGTGCTGTACGTGGGCAAGGCCAAGCAGCTCAAGAAGCGGGTGTCGAGCTATTTCCAGAAGGACCATGGCGGCACGCGCATTGGCCACATGGTCAGCAAGATCGCTCGCATGGAGACCACGGTGGTGCGCTCCGAGGCAGAGGCGCTGCTGCTCGAAAACAACCTGATCAAGACGCTGAACCCGCGTTTCAACATCCTTTTCAGGGACGACAAAACCTACCCCTACCTCAAACTCACGGGCAATGGCACGCAGCACTTGAAGGCCAAAGACGGTCCGCCCGAGCCGCAGACCTATCCACGGGTGGCGTATTACCGGGGTTCGGTCGAGAAAAGGCACCGTTACTTTGGCCCTTTCCCCAGTGCTTGGGCGGTCAAGGAGTCGATTCAGTTGCTGCAAAAGGTGTTCCGCCTGCGCACTTGCGAAGACACTGTGTTTGCCAACCGCAGCCGGCCCTGTTTGCTGTACCAGATCAAGCGTTGCTCAGGCCCGTGTGTGAACCTGATCAGCCCCGAGGCGTATGCCGACGATGTGAAGCATGCCGAGCGCTTTTTGAAGGGCGAAACCCAGGCCCTGTTGCAAGAGATGGAGTCGCGCATGATGGCGCACGCCGAGCGCCTGGAGTTTGAGCTGGCCGCTGAGGTGCGCAACCAGATGTCGGCGCTGTCCAAGGTGCTGCACCAGCAGTCGGTGGACACCGGCACTGATACCGATGTGGACATTTTGGCAGTGCGGGTGCAGGGCGGGCGTGCCTGCGTGAACCTGGCCATGGTGCGCGGCGGGCGGCACTTGGGCGACAGGGCGTATTTTCCGGCGCATGTGGAAGACGCCCATGCTTTGCAGGCGCTGGACGATGAGGCGGACACTCAGCGCCCCGTAGAACAACAGGTGCTGGAAGCGTTTTTGGCGCAGCACTACATTGGCATTCCGGTGCCAGCAGCGCTGATCACCAGCGTGGCGGTGGACAAGGCCTTGGTGGCGGCGCTGTCGCAGCAAGCGGGTTACAAGATCGCCGCCGTGCACAACCCGCGCGAGCAGCGCCGTGTGTGGCTGGAGATGAGCGAGAAAAATGCCGACATTCAGCTGGCGCGTTTGCTGGCCGAAGAGGGCTCGCAACAGGCCCGCACCCGGGCGCTGGCCGATGCGCTTGACCTGGCCCCGGACGATCTGGATGCGCTGCACATCGAGTGCTTTGACATTTCGCACACGGCGGGCGAGAACACGCAGGCGTCTTGCGTGGTGTTCCGCCAGCACAAGATGCAAAGCAGCGAGTACCGCCGCTACAACATCGAGGGCATCACGCCCGGCGACGATTACGCCGCCATGCGCCAGGTGCTGATGCGCCGCTACGGCAAGCTGGCCGAGGCCATGCGCTCGGCTGAGGGCACGGCAAAATTGCCTGATTTGGTCTTGATCGACGGCGGCAAGGGCCAGGTGTCGATGGCCCGCGAGGTGTTCACCCTGCTGGGGTTGGACTTGTCGCACATCGTCGGCGTCGAAAAAGGCGAGGGCCGCAAGGTGGGACTGGAAGAGTTGGTGTTTGCCGATGGCCGTGAGAAGGTCTATTTGGGCAAGGACTCGGCCGCGCTGATGCTGGTGGCGCAGATTCGAGACGAGGCGCACCGCTTTGCCATCACCGGCATGCGGGCTCAGCGGGCCAAGGTCCGCATGGGCGGCAGCAAGATCGAAGAGATCCCCGGCATTGGCCCGCGCAAACGCGCCCGGCTGTTGCAGCGCTTTGGCGGTGTGCGGGGCGTGGAAGGGGCCAGTGTCGAGGACCTGGCCGGGGTCGAGGGCATCTCGCGCGAGCTGGCCGAAACCATTTACCAGGCCTTGCACTGACCGGTCGCCCGCTTGTCAGAGAACCGCCAAAGACCCGTGCCACAATAAGAACCATGTTTTTCACGATTCCAACCATCATGACGTGGACGCGCATCGTCGCGATTCCATTGATCGTGGGGGTCTATTACTGGCCTGGCTTGACGGCGGCCACGCAAAACCTGATCGCAACGTCGATGTTTGTGGTGTTCGCCATCACCGATTGGCTCGATGGTTACCTGGCCCGCAAGCTCAATCAGGCATCGGCTTTCGGTGCGTTCCTGGACCCGGTGGCCGACAAATTTTTGGTCTGCGCGGCCTTGTTGGTCTTGGTGCACATGCAGCGGGTCCATGTGCTGATCGCGTTGATCATCATTGGCCGCGAGATCGCGATTTCTTCGCTGCGCGAATGGATGGCCCAAATCGGTGCCAGCAAGAGTGTGGCCGTGCACATGGTGGGCAAGCTCAAGACCACGGTGCAGATGGTGGCCATTCCGTTTTTGCTCTACAACGGCATGTTGTTCGGCGTGATCGACACCCGCGACTGGGGGGCGGTGCTGATCCTGATCGCCGCTGTGCTGACCATTTGGTCCATGGTGTATTACATGCAAAAGGCCCTGCCTGAAATCCGGGCACGGGTCAAATGAGCGCTTCGGCGCAGTCCTCGGCCTGGATCAAGGCCATGCCGGTGGTGTTTGTGCTCATCTGGAGCACCGGTTTCATCGTCGCGCGTTACGGCATGCCTTATGCCCCGCCATTCAGCTTTTTGCTGGTGCGCTATCTCTTGTCCATCGTGTGTTTCCTTGTCTGGATTGGCCTGGCCCGTGTGAGCTGGCCGCGTGAGCGTGCCCAGTGGCTGCATTTGGCGGTCACGGGGGTGCTGATGCATGCCGGTTACTTGGGCGGTGTGTGGGCTGCAGTCAAGGCGGGCATGGGCTCGGGTCTGTCGTCCTTGATCGTGGGTTTTCAGCCGGTGCTGACGGCCATTTGGTTGTCTTGGAGCTTGCGCAGTTCGGGTCAGCCCGGCGTGACACCGCGCCAGTGGGCCGGTCTGCTGCTCGGTTTTGCGGGGTTGATGATGGTGGTTTGGCGCAAGCTGACTTTGGGCTCGGCCATGGACCATGTGACGCCTTTGAACATGGCGTTTGCCGTGGGGGCGATGTTCAGCATCACCATCGGCACGCTCTACCAAAAACGCTTTGTGCAGCCCTGCGATGTGCGATCGGCCAACACGGTGCAGTTGCTGGCGGCTTTTGTGGTCACTTTGCCCCTGGCCTGGGCGGAGCCTGAAATCATCCAATGGAATGCCGAGTCCATCGGTGCTATGGCTTGGGCGGTGCTCGGCCTGACGTTGGGCGGCAGCTCCTTGCTGTATATCCTGATCCAGCGCGGCGCGGCGGCATCCGTCACCAGCTTGATGTACATGGTGCCGCCCACCACGGCCATGATCGCCTGGGTTTTGTTTGGCGAAACCATCACCGCCGCCACGATTGCCGGCACCGCTTTGACCGCTTTGGGGGTGAGCCTGGTGGTCAGGCCGTCGCGTCGGTGAAACACCGGCCGCTGTTTTTGGGCTAACCTGCCTGTCTTTGGGGCTTGGCCCTGCACCTGTTTGCACACAAAGGAATTTTCATGACCCGACACCGCATTGCAGTGATTGCCGGCGATGGTATTGGCAAAGAAGTCATGCCCGAGGGCTTGCGCGTGATGGACGCTGCTGCCCGCAAATTCGGCATCGATTTGCACTTTGACCATTTCGATTTTTCGAGCTGGGACTATTGCGAAAAGCACGGCAAGATGCTGCCCGACGACTGGAAAGACCAGATCGGCGGCCACGACGCCATTTACTTTGGCGCGGTGGGCTGGCCCGACAAGATCGCCGATCATGTGTCGCTGTGGGGCTCGCTGCTGCTGTTCCGCCGCGAGTTTGACCAGTACATCAACCTGCGTCCCGCACGCCTGATGCCGGGCATCATTGCACCCGTGGTGCGCAAGGACGGCAGCCGCCGTGAGCCGGGCGAGATCGATATGTACATCGTGCGTGAAAACACCGAGGGCGAGTACTCGGCTGTGGGCGGACGCATGTTCCCCGGCACCGAGCGCGAGATCGTGATGCAGGAAACCATCATGAGCCGCATCGGCGTGGACCGCGTCCTCAAGTTCGCTTTTGAGCTGGCGCAGACACGCCCCAAGAAGCACCTGACCAGCGCCACCAAGTCCAACGGCATTGCGATCACCATGCCCTACTGGGACGAGCGCGTGGCCGAGATGGCCAAGGCCTACCCAGGCGTGAACGTGGACAAGTTCCACATCGACATCTTGACCGCACACTTTGTGCAGCGCCCTGACTTTTTTGATGTGGTGGTGGCCAGCAATTTGTTTGGCGACATCCTGTCTGACTTGGGTCCGGCCTGTACCGGCACCATCGGCATTGCGCCCAGCGCCAACCTCAACCCGGACCGCAAGTTCCCGTCCTTGTTTGAGCCCGTGCACGGCTCGGCCCCCGACATTGCGGGCCAAGGCATTGCCAACCCCATCGGCCAAATTTGGTGCGGCGCGATGATGTTGGAGTTCCTGGGTTACAAGGCTGCGCACGATGCCGTGCTGGCTGCGATTGAAAAAGTGTTGGCTCCGGGCAGTGGTGCGCCACGCACGCCTGATTTGGGCGGCACGGCCAAAACTGAAGATGTGGGCAAGGCGATTGCGCAGGCGCTTTGAGCATTGCATCTGTCGGTGATGACACAAATGGCCTGATTCAAAAAATATCGATTCGAGTTGGGTGTGCTCGGAATTTCGCAGCTAGAATCCCAGCCGCGTCGCGGTTTATTGAACAGGCCATGGTTGACAGTTGTTTGCATGCTGTCTTTAATCAAGTTGGGCATCAACCGCCGGAGACAACGGACCGTCCCAGATGTCCGTCAGAACGCATCCAACGAATAACGCCGAGTTGATCGGCATGCTTTTCAAGAGGTTTCTTGTGAACAAAACTGAACTGATCGAACACATTGCAAAACAAGCGGACCTGTCCAAGGCCGCTGCTGGTCGTGCTCTGGAAGCCACCATCGGCGCTGTGCGTACCACTTTGAAAAAAGGCGGTACTGTTTCTTTGGTGGGTTTTGGCACATTTGCTGTGGGCAAACGTGCTGCCCGCACCGGCCGTAACCCACGCACTGGCGCTGCGATTAAAATCAAGTCTGCCAAGGTGCCAAAGTTCCGTCCAGGCAAAGCGCTCAAGGATGCTTTGAACTGATTTAACTTTTTTCAGGTGGGGCGCTTAGCTCAGTTGGTAGAGCGGCTCCTTTACACGGAGTAGGTCGGCGGTTCGAGACCGTCAGCGCCCACCACCACAAAAAGTAAAGGCGAACAGGTTGTTCGCCTTTTTTATTGATAAACCGAGACTTCGATCATGTTCGATTCCATCCGCAATCACTCCAAAATTTTGATGGGATTGCTGTTTTTGCTGGTCATTCCTTCCTTCGTCTTGTTTGGCATGGACAGCTACAACCGCTTTTCCGATCAAGGTGCGGCTGTGGCCAAAGTAGCAGGCAACAAGATCACGCAAGCTGAATGGGATGCCGCACATCAACGTGAAGTCGAGCGCATCCGCGCATCGGTGCCCAATCTCGATCCCAAGTTGCTCGATTCGCCAGAGGCTCGTTATGCAACGCTTGAGCGCATCGTCAATGAGCGCGTGATTGCAGCTGCAGCCGACAAGCAATTGTTGGTGACCAGCGACCAACGCTTGGCGCGCTATCTGCAACAAGACCCTTCGATTGCCGGTTTGCGCGGTGCCGATGGCAAGCTCGACATGGACCGTTACCGCCAACTGGCCGCCAGCCAAGGCATGACACCTGAAATGCTGGAAGCCAAAGTGCGCCAGGATTTGTCGGCCCAGCAAGTGCTGGGTGGCTTGCAGCAATCGGTGTTTGCATCGCAGCGCCAAACCGATGCTGCCTTGGACGCTTACCTGCAGCGTCGTGAAATTCAGATTCAGAAATGGAATCCTGCTGATTTCGCTGGCAAGGTGCAAGTGTCCGATGCGGATCTGGGAAAGTTCTACCAAGCGCAGTCGGAGC
>JBEEJQ010000137.1:0-6781 GCA_041169105.1 Pseudomonadota bacterium
CAAGCCGCCGAAAAAACCATGATGGCCACCCCTTCTGCCCGTGGTTACCTGCCCATCGACGGCATCGTGGCCTATGACAACGCCGTCAAGGCCTTGGTGTTCGGTGCCGACTCCGACGTGGTCAAGTCGGGCCGCGTGTCCACCGTGCAAGCCATTGGCGGCACCGGCGGTCTCAAAATCGGTGCTGATTTCCTGAAGAAAGTCAGCCCCAATGCCAAGGTGATGATTTCTGATCCCAGCTGGGAAAACCACCGCGCCATCTTTGTGAACGCCGGTTTTGAAGTCGAGAGCTACGCCTACTACGACGCGGCCAAGCGCGGCGTCAACTTCGAAGGCATGTTGGCCAGCCTGAACGCTGCTGCCGCAGGCACCATCGTGGTGTTGCACGCTTGCTGCCACAACCCGACTGGCTACGACATCACCGACGCCCAGTGGGACCAGGTCATTGCCGTCGTCAAGGCCAAGGGCCTGACGGCTTTCCTGGACATGGCCTACCAGGGCTTTGGCCACGGCATCCAAGAGGACGGCGCGGTGATCGGCAAATTTGTGGCTGCGGGCCTGAACATCTTCGTGTCCACCTCGTTCTCCAAGAGCTTCAGCCTGTACGGCGAGCGCGTGGGCGCTCTGTCGGTGGTCGCTTCTGACAAAGAAGAAGCTGGCCGCGTGCTGTCGCAACTCAAAATCGCGATCCGCACCAACTACTCCAACCCGCCCATCCACGGCGGCGCGGTGGTGGCGGCTGTGCTGAACAACCCCGAGCTGCGTGCCCAGTGGGAGAGCGAACTGGCCGAGATGCGCGTGCGCATCAAGGCCATGCGCCAAAAGCTGGTCGACGGCCTCAAGGCCGCAGGCGTCCAGCAAGACATGGGCTTCATCACCAGCCAGATCGGCATGTTCAGCTACTCGGGCCTGAGCAAGGACCAGATGGTGCGCCTGCGCAACGAGTTTGGTGTGTATGGCACCGACACCGGCCGCATGTGCGTGGCCGCGCTCAACAGCAAAAACATCGACTACGTTTGCCAGGCCATCGCCAAAGTGGTTTAAAGCCGTCGAAACCTTCGCAAAAAACCGCCCTCGTGGCGGTTTTTTCATGGGGTCTCCGATAAGACACCGGATTAGGGAGAACACTCGAAAAATTTCAGGCCAAGTCCTGTACGATTGCTGCACCGCACCATTGCTCAAGGGAAACTGTCACATGCTTTACCAGATCTTCGAAACACAACGCTCGATCATGGAACCTTTTTCCGATCTGGCGCAGGCTGCAGCCAAGCTCTACAGCAACCCGCTGAGCCCCATTGCACAGACCCCTCTGGCGCAACGCGTGTCGGCGGCCTATGCCCTGATGCACCGCTTGGGCAAGGACTACGAGAAACCCGAATTCGGCATCAAGACCGTCAAGGTCAACAAGACCGATGTGGCCATCCATGAGCGCATCGAGATCGACAAGCCCTTTTGCGAGCTGCGCCGCTTCAAGCGTTTCTCGGACGATCCCGCCACGCTGACCCAACTCAAGGCGCAGCCCGCCGTATTGATCGTGGCACCTCTGTCGGGCCACTACGCCACCTTGCTGCGCGACACCGTGCGCACCATGCTGCAAGACCACAAGGTCTACATCACCGACTGGAAAAACGCCCGCCTGGTGCCCATGTCGGAAGGTGAATTCCATCTGGACGACTACATCAACTACGTGCAGGAGTTCATCCGCCACCTGCAATCCATCTACGGCAACTGCCACATCGTGAGCGTGTGCCAACCCACCGTGCCGGTGATGGCCGCCGTGTCGCTGATGGCCAGCCGTGGCGAGAAGACCCCCTTGACCATGACCATGATGGGCGGACCGATCGATGCGCGCAAGTCGCCCACCTCGGTGAACAACCTGGCCACCAACAAGAGCTTCGAGTGGTTCGAGAACAACGTGATCTACCGCGTGCCCGCCAACTTCCCAGGGGCCGGTCGCCGCGTGTACCCGGGCTTTTTGCAATACACCGGCTTCGTGGCCATGAACCCCGACCGCCACGCCACCAGCCACTACGACTACTTCAAGGACTTGATCAAGGGTGACGACGCCAGCGCCGAAGCCCACCGCAAGTTCTACGACGAGTACAACGCCGTGCTCGACATGGACGCCGATTACTACCTGGAGACCATCCAGACCGTGTTCCAGGACTTCAAACTGGTCAACGGCACTTGGGACGTCAAGGGCGTGGATGGCAAGGTGGAGCGCGTGCGCCCCCAAGACATCCAAGGCACAGCCTTGATGACCGTGGAAGGCGAGTTGGACGACATTTCGGGTTCGGGCCAGACACGGGCCGCGCAAGACATGTGCACTGGCGTTGCCGACAGCGATCGCCTGCACCTGGAAGTGCCCGGCGCAGGCCATTACGGCATTTTCAGTGGCAGCCGCTGGCGCACCATCGTCTACCCACAGGTGGTCAAGTTCATCAAGAGCCATGCGGTGCCTGTGAGCGCCAAAGCGACTGCCCCGGTCGAGTCCGTCAAAGCAGTCCCCGTCAAAGCCGCCGCCCCAGCCAAGGCCAAAGTGGCCGTGGCCAAGCCAGCCGCTGCCCCCAAAGCCGTGGCCAAACCTGCCGCCAAGGCCCCTGTGAAAACAGCAGCGAGCGCCAAAGCCAAAGCGGCGGTCAAGCCCACGGCCAAAGCCAGCGCCCCAGCTGTCAAGACCAATTGGGTTGAGCCCAAGATCAAAGCCTGAGGCCCATGCCCACAGCTCCAGAAACAGCGCCTGAGACCCAGGCGCTTTTTCAATGCCTGAACGATGCGCTGCCGCAAACGCAGTGCACGCGTTGTGGCTTTCCCGACTGCGCCAGCTACGCCATGGCCATGGCGCGGGGTGAAGCGGCCATCAACCAATGCCCACCCGGCGGGCAAGCCGGCATCGAACGCCTGGCGGCGCTGACCGGCCAAACCGCCCTGCCCTTGAACCCAGAGCACGGCGCGGAAGGTCCGCGCCAGATGGCCATCATCGACGAGGCTTGGTGCATTGGCTGCACCTTGTGCATCAAGGCCTGCCCGACCGATGCCATCTTGGGGGCCAACAAACTCATGCACACCGTGATCGAGCCCTGGTGCACCGGCTGCGAGTTGTGCATCCCGGTCTGCCCTGTCGATTGCATCCAGCTGGAAAACGTGACGGGCGACAAAACCGGCTGGGCAGCTTGGTCAGCCGAACAAGCGGGCACCGCACGCCAGCGATTTGAAGCGCGCAAACAACGCCTGGTGCGCGAAGAGCAGGCGCACCAACAGCAGATGCAAGCCAAAGCCGAACACAAACTGGCCGATTTGGCAGCGCACACCAAAGGTACCGACAGCACGCCCGAAGTGGACCGCAAACGCGCCATCATTGAAGCGGCACTCGCCAAAGCAAAAGCCCGTCAAGCGGAAGCCTGACGGGCTTTTGAAAGTCATGTCGGGGCTGAAGCCCACGACCTACAAATGACCGTAGGTCGGACCTTCAGGTCCGACAACACATCAATGTGCGTTGGCCGCCAAAGCCGCAAAGGCCTTGACCACTTCAGCAGGCGCCTGCACCAGCTCGATCAACACGCCCTCGCCACCGATGGGGAACTCTTCGTTCGCCTTGGGGTGCAAAAACGTGATGTCAAAACCGGCCGCGCCCTTGCGGATGCCACCGGGCGCAAAGCGCACGCCTTGCGACGTCAGCCACTCGACCGCCACCGGCAGATCGTCGATCCACAGACCAATGTGGTTCAGCGGCGTGGTGTGCACGGCGGGTTTTTTCTCGGGGTCCAGCGGCTGCATCAAATCGACCTCGACCTTGAAGGGGCCGGTGCCGATGGCGCAGATGTCTTCGTCCACGTTCTCGCGTTCGCTTTTGAAGGTGCCGGTCACTTCCAAACCGAACATGTCGACCCAAAGCTTTTGCAGGCGGGCCTTGTCAGGGCCGCCAATGGCGATTTGCTGGATGCCCAAGACCTTGAAAGGACGTGTCATTTATTCGAACTCCACGATCATCTGGTCCACCGTCAGCGATTCGCCCTTGGCAGCGACCACTTTCTTGACCACGCCGTCTTGCGCAGCGAACAACACGTTTTCCATCTTCATGGCTTCGATCACGGCCACGCGCTCGCCGGCTTGCACCTTCTGGCCAGGCTGCACCGACACCTCGACCAAGAGGCCAGGCATGGGCGACAAGACAAAGCGGCTCAGGTCCGGTGGGGCTTTGAAAGGCATGAGCTTGTGCAGCTCGGCCATGCGGGGCGACATGACCAAGGCTTCGATGCGGGTGCCGTTGTGCTGCACTTGCAAAGCCAAAGGGTTCTTGAAAGTGCCACGCTCGACCTGTGCGGTGAAAGGCTGGCCGTTGCAGGTGCCTTCGATGCGGATGTCGTTCAGGCGCGAGTTGCTTTCGATCGCATAGGTCTTGCCACCCACGGTGATCTGGGCGACGCCGGACTTGCCCACGAACTCGTCCACATGCACGGGCACATAGCGGTTGTTGCCGCCCTGACCCAACTCGACCACGGCGTAGTCCTGGCCGACTTTCACGTCGTAACCGGGCAGCTGACCGCTCAGGCCTGCGGCACGTTCGCGTGACTTGCGACGCACAAAGGCGGCCAATGCGGCCAAGAAGTCGTGGTCATCGTGCGGCACGTCTTCGGCACGGAAACCGTGGGCATAGTGCTCAGCGATGAAGCCGGTGTTGAACTGGCCGGTCACGAACTTGGGGTGCGCCAGCAAAGCGGCCTGGAAGGGGATGTTGGAGCTGATGCCGCGGATCACAAAACCGTTCAGGGCTTCGCGCATCTTGGCGATCGCTTCATTGCGGTCTTTGCCGTGCACGATCAGCTTGGCGATCATCGAGTCGTAGAACATCGGGATCTCGCCGCCGTCTTGCACACCCGTGTCCACGCGAACGCCTTGCAGGTCGGCCGTGTTGCCCTGGAACATGGTCTGCTTGGGCGTCTGGAAACGCACCAAGCGGCCAGTCGAAGGCAAGAAGTTGCGGAAGGGGTCTTCAGCGTTGATGCGGCACTCGATGGCCCAGCCGTCGCGCTTGACGTCGGCTTGCGTGAACGCGAGCTTCTCGCCCGCGGCCACGCGGATCATCTGCTCCACCAAGTCCAGGCCAGTGATGGCTTCGGTCACCGGGTGTTCCACCTGCAAGCGGGTGTTCATTTCGAGGAAGTAGAAATCCTGGTCTTTGCCAACCACGAACTCCACCGTGCCAGCCGATTGGTATTGCACGGCCTTGGCCAGGGCCACAGCCTGCTCGCCCATGGCTTTGCGGGTGGCATCGCTGATGAAGGGCGACGGCGCTTCTTCGATCACTTTTTGGTGACGGCGCTGGATCGAGCACTCGCGCTCATTCAGGTACACCACGTTGCCGTGGCTGTCGCCCAAGATCTGGATCTCGATGTGGCGGGGTTCGAGCACGTATTTCTCGATGAACACGCGGTCGTCACCGAAGCTGTTGCGTGCTTCGTTGCGGCAAGAGGTGAAGCCCTCGAAGGCTTCTTTGTCGTTGAAGGCCACACGCAGGCCCTTGCCGCCGCCGCCGGCCGAAGCCTTGATCATGACGGGGTAACCGATGCCCTTGGCGATCTCGACCGCCTGCTCGGCGGTGTCAATCGCGTCGTTGTAACCGGGGATGGTGTTGACCTTGGCTTCATTGGCCAGTTTTTTGGACGCGATCTTGTCGCCCATCGCCGCGATGGAGAAGTGGCGTGGGCCGATGAAGGCGATGCCTTCGTCTTCGCAGCGCTTGGCGAACTCGGTGTTCTCGCTCAGGAAGCCGTAGCCGGGGTGAATGGCTTGGGCACCGGTGGCCTTGGCGGCCGCGATGATTTTGTCAGCCACCAAATAGGACTCGCGCGATGGCGCAGGGCCGAGCAAAACGGCTTCGTCGGCCAGTTGCACGTGACGTGCTTCCTTATCGGCTTCGGAGTAAACGGCCACGGTTTGGATGCCCATTTTGTGGGCTGTGGCGATGACACGGCAGGCGATCTCGCCGCGGTTGGCAATCAGAATTTTGGTAAACATCTTGTTCTTCTCCTTGGCAATCACAGTGGAATGTTCCCGTGCTTGCGCCATGGGTTTTCAATCTTCTTGTCTTTGAGCATGACCAGCGAACGGGCAATGCGCTTGCGGGTTTCGTGCGGCTGGATGACGTCATCAATGAAGCCACGCGCACCGGCCACGAAGGGGTTGGCAAAGCGGGCTTTGTACTCGGCTTCTCTCGCAGCGAGTTTTTCGGGGTCGCCCTTGTCTTCACGGAAGATGATTTCCACCGCGCCCTTGGCACCCATCACCGCGATTTCGGCATTGGGCCAGGAGAAGTTCACGTCACCGCGCAGGTGCTTGGAAGCCATCACGTCGTACGCGCCGCCGTAGGCTTTTCGGGTGATGACGGTGATTTTCGGCACAGTGCACTCGGCGTACGCATACAGCAGCTTGGCGCCGTGCTTGATGATGCCGCCGTACTCTTGCGAGGTACCGGGCATGAAGCCGGGCACGTCCACAAAGGTGATGACGGGGATGTTGAACGCATCGCAAAAACGCACAAAGCGGGCGGCCTTGATGGAGCTCTTGATGTCCAGGCAACCGGCCAGCACCAGCGGCTGGTTGGCCACGATGCCCACGGTCTGACCGTCCATGCGGGCAAAGCCGATCAGGATGTTCTTGGCGTAGTCGGGCTGCAGCTCAAAGAAGTCACCGTCATCCACCGTCTTGAGGATGAGTTCCTTCATGTCATAAGCCTTGTTGGGGTTCTCGGGCACCAGGGTGTCCAGGCTCAAGTCCATGC
>JBEEJQ010000138.1:0-6586 GCA_041169105.1 Pseudomonadota bacterium
CTTCGGCACCCAACTTGGTGTCACGGGCCATGACCACGAGTTCTTCGATGTGGATCGAGGTGTAGCGGTCTTCAGCCACCACGCGCTCAGAGATCAAGATCGAGTCTTCAAAGTTGTAGCCGTTCCAGGGCATGAAGGCGATCAGCATGTTCTGACCGATGGCGATTTCGCCCAGGTCGGTCGATGCGCCGTCGGCAATCACATCACCTTTGGCCAGCTTGTCGCCACGCTTGACGATGGGGCGCTGGTGGATGTTGGTGTTCTGGTTGGAACGCTGGTACTTGATCAGGTTGTAGATGTCCACACCGACTTCACCGGCCACGGCTTCTGCGTCGTTCACGCGGATCACGATGCGGGTCGCGTCCACATAATCGACCACACCACCACGGGTGGCGGTCACGACAGTGCCCGAGTCGACCGCAGCGACGCGCTCGATACCGGTACCGACCATGGGCTTTTCAGGGCGCAAGACAGGCACGGCTTGACGCGACATGTTCGCACCCATCAAGGCGCGGTTCGCATCGTCGTGCTCCAGGAACGGCACCAGCGATGCTGCCACCGACACGATCTGGGCAGGCGACACGTCCATGTACTGGATGCGCTCGGCACCGCACAGGATGGATTCGCCTTTTTCACGGGCAGACACCAGATCACCCGTCAATTTGCCGTCTTTGTCCAAGGTGGCGTTGGCCTGGGCGATGACGTATTTGCCTTCTTCGATGGCCGACAGGTAATCGATGTCCATCGTGACTTTGCCATCCACCACGCGACGGTACGGGGTTTCAATGAAACCGTACTCGTTCAAGCGGGCGTACAAGGCCAAAGAGTTGATCAGACCGATGTTTGGGCCTTCTGGCGTTTCGATCGGGCAGACGCGACCGTAGTGGGTCACGTGCACGTCACGCACTTCAAAGCCAGCACGTTCGCGGGTCAAACCACCTGGGCCAAGAGCCGACACGCGGCGCTTGTGGGTGATCTCGGCCAGCGGGTTGGTCTGGTCCATGAACTGCGACAGCTGCGATGCACCGAAGAACTCTTTCAACGCAGCCGAGATCGGCTTGGAGTTGATCAGGTCATGCGGCATCAAAGGCTCTTGCTCGGCTTGACCCAAACGCTCTTTGACGGCTTTTTCGATACGTGCCAAGCCAGTGCGGTACTGGTTCTCGGCCAATTCACCCACGCAACGCACGCGGCGGTTGCCCAAGTGGTCGATGTCATCGACTTCGCCATTGCCGTTGCGCAGGTCCACCAAGATCTTGACCACGGCCAGGATGTCTTCGTTGGTCAGAACCATGGGGCCTGTGGACTCGCCACGACCGACGCGGGCGTTGAACTTCATGCGACCGACACGCGACAGATCGTAGGTGTCGGGGTTGTAGAACAAGCGCTGGAACAAGGCTTGCACGGCGTCTTCGGTCGGTGGCTCGCCGGGGCGCATCATGCGGTAGATGGCCACGCGTGCAGCGAACTCGTCCACGGTTTCGTCGATGCGCAAGGTTTGCGAAATGTACGCGCCCTGGTCGAGTTCGTTCGTGTAGATGCACTGAACGTCCTGGATGCCCGATGTACGCAGCTTCTTGAGCAAGGCTTCGGTGACTTCTTCGTTGGCCTTGGCGATGATCTCGCCGGTGTCGCCATCGACGATGGCCTTGGCAATCACGCGGCCGATCAGGAAGTCTTCAGGCACGCTGATGTGCGTGGTGCCCGATTGCTCGAGTTCACGTGTGTGACGCACGGTGATGCGCTTGTCTTTGGCCACCACGACTTTGCCGGACTTGTCGGTGATATCAAAGCGGGCCACTTCGCCACGCAGACGCTCGGCCACAAATTCCATTTGTGCGCCGCTGTCCATCAGGCGGAAGTTGTCGTTGACGAAGAAGTTCGCCAGGATCGATTCCGGGTTCAGGCCAATGGCCTTGAGCAGGATCGATACGGGCATCTTGCGACGGCGGTCAACGCGGAAGTACAGGATGTCTTTCGGATCGAATTCGAAATCGAGCCAAGAGCCGCGGTAAGGGATGATGCGTGCCGAGAACAGCAGCTTGCCCGAGCTGTGGGTCTTGCCTTTGTCGTGTTCGAAGAACACACCAGGCGAGCGGTGAAGCTGAGACACGATCACGCGCTCGGTGCCGTTGATGATGAAGGAGCCTTTGTCGGTCATCAGGGGCACTTCGCCCATGTAGACCTCTTGCTCTTTGACTTCCTTGACCACTTTGGACTGCGATGTCGAGGACTCGCGGTCATAAATGATGAGCTGAACGCGGGCACGCACTGCAGACGAGAAGGTCAGACCACGGGTCTGGCACTCGCGCACGTCAAAAGCAGGCTTGGCCAGGTTGTATTCGACAAATTTCATCTCCACAAAGCCGTTGTGGGAGACGATCGGGAATGCAGACTCAAACGCGGCTTGCAGACCCTCGTGTGTGCGTTTGGATGGAACAACACCTGCTTGCAGGAAAGACGTGTAAGCGTCTTTTTGCATTTGCAGCAGGTAAGGAACTTCGAGCACGCTTTCGCGGCTGCCGAAACTTTTGCGGATTCGCTTGCGTTCGGTATAGGAATAGGCCATGAGATCTCCGGGCTTGATCTTTCAGGACTGGGTGTCAAGGGCGCTTGTGGGCACTCTCAACGGGCTTGGCGGCTGGCCTCTACCAGCGTTGGCGGACGATTGCGCATTGCACGCAACCCGAACCAAGGGTCTTCTGCAGTCGGGTCAGAAGACACTGAAAAACAGCTCAAAACGGGGCTGCTTTTCAGTGCGCTCTTCAAGCACCAAAGGCTGGAGGCCCTTGCGGACACTCCAGCCTTGGAACGAGACCGAATTACTTGAGTTCGGCCTTGGCGCCGGCTTCTTCCAGCTTTTTCTTAGCGGCTTCAGCGTCAGCTTTTGGCAGGCCTTCTTTGACGGCCTTAGGAGCGCCGTCCACCAGGTCTTTGGCTTCTTTCAAGCCCAGACCGGTGATTTCGCGCACAGCTTTAATCACGGACACTTTGTTAGCGCCAGCGTCAGTCAGAACGACGTTGAAGTCGGTCTTCTCTTCAGCGGCTGCACCACCAGCAGCAGCGCCGCCAGCAGCTGGAGCGGCCATGGCGGCAGCGCTCACACCAAATTTCTCTTCGATGGCTTTCACCAGGTCGTTGAGTTCCATGACCGTCATGCTGTCCAGCGCGGTCAAAAATGCGTCTTTATCGAATGCCATTTTTATTTCCTAACAATTGGTTAAAACACGAACGCTGGCCTTAAGCGGCAACAGCTTCGCCTTCGCCTTTTTTGGCCGCCAAAGCGCCCAACACCACTGCGGTGCGAGACATCGGCGACATCAACAAGCCACACAACTGAGCCAACAAAACTTCTTTCGAAGGGATGCTTGCCAATTGCTTAACGCCGTTCACGTCCAGGGCTTTGCCTGCAAATGCACCAGCGCGAATCACCAACTTGTCGTTGGTTTTCGCGAAGTCAGCCACCACTTTCGCGGCAGCGACTGCATCTTCAGAGAAGCCATAGATCAGCGGACCGGTCATCTGGTCGGCGACAACTTCAAACTGGCTACCAGCCACAGCACGGCGAGCCAAGGTGTTTTTCAACACGCTCAGCGAAACGCCCTGGCTGCGAGCTTTGACGCGCAGGTTGGTCATGTCAGCGACCGTGATACCACGGTATTCCGCAATCACCAGCGTTTGAGCTTTAGCGGCGAGGTCGGTCACTTCGGTAATGACCGCTTCTTTCTCACTGCGATTCAGACTCAAGGTCTACTCCTTTATATGTGTCTTCGGGTGACCCCTAATACACGCCTATTTGCAGCGACCAACTGTTTTGGATATTCATCCATCTGCAGCGGGATCGCCATCTGCGTTGGCCCAAACGTTCAGAGTGATCTGTCGGTTTGTGGATTAAGCACAGTGTTGTGTGCACCAACGGTCTTGGATGGCCTGCTGAACTTTTGCAAGATCAGCAGCCCACCACATTGAGCAGGCCTTTCGGACCCGCTCAAATTTTTACCGCAATCAAGCTGCGATGGATTGTGTGTCGACGCGAACGCCCACACCCATGGTCGAGGACACAGCGACTTTGCGCAGGTAAACACCCTTGCTGGTGGCTGGCTTGGCTTTCACCAGAGCATCGATCAGTGCAGCCAAGTTGCCTTGCAACTTGTCAGAGTCAAACGAACGACGACCGATGGTGCCGTGCACGATACCGGCTTTGTCCACGCGGAACTGGACTTGACCAGCCTTGGCGTTGCGCACAGCAGTGGCGACGTCAGGTGTCACAGTACCGACTTTGGGGTTAGGCATCAGGCCACGCGGGCCCAAGATCTGACCCAAAGTACCCACAACGCGCATGGCATCAGGGGCAGCGATCACGACGTCGAAAGGCATGTCACCGGCCTTGACCATGGCGGCCAGGTCGTCCATACCGACCACATCAGCACCAGCGGCTTTGGCTTCTTCAGCCTTGGCACCTTGGGCGAACACGGCCACGCGAGCGGTTTTGCCAGTGCCGTTAGGCAAGACAACAGCGCCACGAACCACTTGGTCAGATTTCTTGGCATCGATACCGAGTTGCACAGCCACGTCGATGGACTCATCGAACTTGGCAGTGGCCGCTTCTTTCACGATGACCAAAGCGTCAGCCAGGGCGTACAGCTTGTTGCTGTCCACTTTGCCGGCCAGGGCTTTTTGCTTTTTGGTGAGCTTGGACATTTACACGCCCTCCACATTCACGCCCATGGAACGGGCAGTACCAGCGATGGTGCGAACTGCAGCGTCCAGATCGGCAGCTGTCAGGTCTTTCATCTTGGTTTTGGCGATTTCTTCCAGCTGAGCGCGGGTGATCTTGCCGACCTTTTCCAGACCTGGCTTGGTCGAAGCCTTGTCGATCTTGATGGACTTCTTGATCAAGGTCGCTGCGGGCGGAGTCTTGATGATGAAAGTGAAGGATTTGTCTGCAAACGCAGTGATGACCACTGGCAATGGCAGACCTGGCTCGACGCCTTGGGTCTGGGCGTTGAACGCCTTGCAGAATTCCATGATGTTCAGACCACGTTGACCCAATGCGGGGCCAATAGGTGGCGATGGATTGGCTTTACCAGCTGGAACTTGCAGCTTGATGAAGCCGACGATTTTCTTCGCCATGCTTTTCTCCTTGCGGGTGATAACGCTCTTTCGAGCTCCCCGGGGTTAACGACTCACTTGCAAGGACTGACGCCGAGTCGGGAAGCGCCAGTCAAAAAATTTGAAAACCGATCAGGTCTTCTCGACTTGGCTGAACTCCAGCTCGACCGGTGTGGCGCGACCAAAAATGGTCACCGACACGCGCATCTTGTTGCGCTCGTAATTGACTTCTTCGACGGTGCCATTGAAATCGGTAAAAGGACCTTCCTTGACGCGGATGTATTCACCCACCTCAAACTCCACTTTGTGGCGAGGCTTGTCGGTTCCTTCTTGCATCTGGTTCACGATTTTCGCAACATCAGATTCCGAGATGGGCGCAGGACGATTCTTGGCCCCGCCCACAAAGCCAGTGACTTTGTTGGTGTGCTTGACCAAGTGCCAAGTCTCATCGTCCATCACCATTTCCACCAGCACATAACCAGGGAAAAACTTGCGCTCGGTGGTGCGCTTCTGACCGTTCTTGACTTCCACCACTTCTTCGGTGGGCACCAAGATACGACCAAATTTGGATTCCATGCCCGAGCGCGCAATGCGCTCAATGATGTTGCGCTCGACAGCCTTCTCCATGCCCGAATAGGCATGCACGACATACCACTTCAAATCAGGATTGGTGGAGGAGCCCGCCATGGGGGCATTCACTACAGCATCGTTCATTATTTTTTCCACCCAAGAATCAGATCGTAGAAAACCCATTCCAGAGTTTTGTCGGTGAGCCACAAGAACACGGCCATCACCACCACAAAGGCGAACACATAAGCGGTGATTTGCATGGCCTCTTTGCGCTCAGGCCAAACCACTTTTTTGACTTCTCGGACAGCATCACGGCCGAATGCCAAAAGCTGACGACCCGCTTCAGAAGTAAAAAAGATGGCCGCAGCAGCCACCAAGCCCACCAACAGGCCAATCCACTGAACCAGACTGCCCTGCGCACTCAGCATGGAATAAGCCACCAACGCAGCAATGACCAACACGCCCGCCGCAGCCAAGCGCATTTTGTCGCCAGAGGCGCTCACAGTTTGTACTTCAGACGTTGCCATACGGCTTGGAAACCTTTGTTGCACCCCAAAAAATCAGGGCACTTATCAGACAAGGAAGCCCGCTAGAGACTAGCGGGCTTGAAAATCCACCTTTTCAGGTGGCAGGGGCAGTAGGAATCGAACCTACAACCTTCGGTTTTGGAGACCGACGCTCTGCCAATTGAGCTATACCCCTACGAAAACCTCTTAAGCGATGATCTTGGCAACCACGCCAGCGCCGACGGTACGGCCGCCTTCGCGGATAGCGAAACGCAGACCTTCTTCCATGGCGATGGGGTTGATCAGCTTCACAGTGATCGACACGTTGTCACCAGGCATCACCATCTCTTTGCCTTCTGGCAATTCGATCGCGCCGGTCACGTCAGTCGTACGGAAGT
>JBEEJQ010000139.1:0-6506 GCA_041169105.1 Pseudomonadota bacterium
GGCCGACTGAACACTGGAGAGAAGACTTTGACCACGACCACCACCCGTTACGGCATCATCGGCTGCGGCATGATGGGGCAAGAGCATTTGCGCAACATCGCGCTGCTGCCCGGGGCGCAAGTGACCCGGATTTTTGAGCCCGATGTCCACATGCTGGCCGGCAGCCTAGCGCTGGCCCCCGGTGCCCAAAGCGCCGCCAGCCTGGCCGAGGTGGTGCTGGCCGATGATGTTGATTGCCTGCTGATCGCCAGCCCGAACTTTTGCCACGCCGAGCAGTTGCGTGAGATTGCACGTCTTCGCCCCTTGCCCGTGCTGCTCGAAAAACCCGCCTGCACCAGCCTGGACGATGTGCGCAGCCTGGCCGCTTTGCAGGCCGCATACCCCGCGCCGATCTGGGTGGCCATGGAATACCGTTACATGCCGCCCGTGACCGCCTTGGCCAAAGAGGTCCATGGCCAGCACAACACCGGCCCGGTCAAGATGATCTCGATCCGGGAGCACCGCTTTCCGTTTTTGGTCAAAGTGGGCGACTGGAACCGCTTTAACCGCTACACCGGCGGCACGCTGGTCGAAAAGTGCTGCCACTTTTTTGACCTGATGCGCCACCTGACGCAAAGCGAGCCGGTGCGTGTGTACGCCTCGGCGGGGGTGGACCACAACCACCTGGACGAGCGCTACCCCGATGGCACGCCGGACATTCTGGACAACGCCTATGTGATCGTGGATTTCGCCTCGGGTCAGCGGGCCATGCTGGAGCTGTGCATGTTTGCCGAGGGCGCTCGCTACCAGGAAGAGATTTCGGTGGTCGGCCCGCAAGGCAAGGCCGAATGCTTTGTGCCGGGGCCGGGCCGCTTTTGGCCCGCCCACCTCGGCGATGCGCCTGTGCCCAAGCTGGTCATCAGCCCACGCGACCCCAAGGGCCCGCGCGAGTTGGACGTGCCGGTGGACTCGCAAGCCTTGGCCGCAGGCGACCACAACGGCTCGACCCTGTACCAACACCAAAAGTTCAACGCCGTGGTGCGCGGCCAAGGCCAGGTCGAAGTCAGTTTGCGCGACGGCTTGTCCGCCGTGATCATGGGTCTGGCGGCGCAAGAATCCGCCCGCACCGGCATGGCCGTGGACCTGACCCGTGGCGACTACGCCTTGAGTCAACTGGCATCAGGCCCCGCAGCCTGAACCCATGCGCACAATGCCCGCTTCAGTCCAAGGCCGCCAAAAACTCGGCCACGCGCTGCCAGTCCAGCGGGGTGATGGCGTGGCCGCCGGTGCGCTCGACGTATTTCAAGCAGTCTGGCACCCCCTGGCTTTGGTACACCTTTCGCAGGTGCTCGACGGCTTGCGCCGTGCCCGCCGGGTTGGCCCAGAGGTCATCGCTGGCTTGCAAGATGCACAGGGCCCTTGGCGCAATCGCGGCCAGCAAGGGCGCGTTGTCGATGGCCTGGATGCGTGCTTGAACGGTGGCGTCGGCACATTCGCTGCCCAGCCAATGCGGAAAAGTCTCTTGCAAAGCCTGCAGAGATTCAGCACTGGCCCCCATGGTTTGAAAAGAAGCCGCACCCGCCGTGCCGCTGTTGTGCGCTGCGGTCAAATTGATGCGTGGGTCGGTCGCGCCAGCGAGCAAAGCGGCTTTGCCGCTGCGCGAATGGCCCAGCACGCCGATGCGTGGCGTGGCCTCGCAGATTTGCGCCAAAGCGTCCACACAGCGGCTGATGCCCCAAGCCCAAGCCGAAATGGCGCCCCAACTTTGGCCAGGCCAGCATTCATAAATGGGGCCCGATTTTTGGGCACTGGGGCTGTCGTGTGCAATGTCCAAGCGGTTGAAGCTGGCCAGCGCCACACCGGTTTGCAGCACAGCTTGTCTGGCGAGGCTGCTCAGGCAATGGGGCCAACAAGCATCGGGGCTGAGCAAGATGGGGCAGTCGCGCAGATGGCTGTTCGCCAGGGGCCATTCCAGCCACAATGTCCAGCTGATGGGGCGCTCGGTGCCCACCTGAACACACCAGTTTTCGAGAAGGCTTTGCGCGGTGCTCAAGCGGTGGGTCAAGTCCACGCGCACAGGCGCTTCGTGAGGCACCAAGCCGCCAAACAAAGCCGTGATGTATTCAAGCGTGGCGGGCGTCAGCAGAGGTTTTGTCATGCAGTTGGAGCCGTTCATCGTGACGGCCAGAGTTTTTCAGTTCTATCACACCACCAAGAGGAGACACCATGAAAGCAGTTCGTATTTTGCCCATCGCTTTGGCTTTGGGCTCGGCCCTGACTTTGGGCCACACCGCGGCGCAAGCCGGAGAAATCCGCGTCATGTGCTACCAAGACGGCATCGAGTGCGATGTGACGGCCGAGCTGGCCAAGCGCTTTGAAGCGCAAAACCCCGGCACCAAAGTCATTGTGGACACCGTGCCCTACAAAACCATTGTCGAGCAGCTGCCTGTGCAACTGGCCGCAGGCCAGGGCCCGGACATCGCCCGCGTGACCGACTTGGGCGGTTTGTCCAAGTACTACATGGACATCTCGGCCCACATCAAGGACCGCAAGTACTGGGACGCCAACTTTGGCAGCACAGCGCCTTGGCTGCGCCCCACACCGGCTGACAAGGGCATCCACGGCTTCATGTCGCAGCTGACCATGACCGGCCCCTATGTGAACAAGACTTTGTTTGAACAAGCCAAAGTCCCGATGCCCGGTGCCAAAGCCACTTGGGACGAGTGGATGGACGCCGCCCGCAAAGTGGCCAAGGCCACCCAGACCAAGGCCGCCGTGGCCTGGGACCGCTCGGGCCACCGCTTTGCCGGCCCCGCCATCAGCTATGGCGCCAAGATTTTTGACGGGCAGGGCAACCCTGTGATCGACGATGGCTACAAAACCACGGTGAACAAGTTTGTCGGCTGGCACAAAGACGGCACCATGCTGCGCGAAGTCTGGGCTGGCTCGGGCGGCTCAACCTATGCCGACTCGATCGGTGAGTTCATCAACGGCAACGTGGTCATGGTCTTGTCGGGCAGCTGGCAGATCAACCGCCTGCAAAAAGACGTGGGCAACAAGTTTGACTGGGTGGCTGTGCCCAACCCCTGCGGCCCTGCGGCTTGCACCGGCATTCCTGGCGGCGCAGCTTGGGCGGCCTTGAAGACCAGCAAATCGCCCAAAGAAGTGGGTGCCTTCCTGGACTTCATGGCGTCTGATGCGGCTTACACCGAATTCACAGCTCGCACCAACAACATCCCTGCCCACGCCGGTCTGGCCAAGAAGGGCGTGAACTACGCCAGCGCACAACCCGGTGCCAAAGCGGCATTGGGCGTGTTTGGCAGTGGTGTGGCCAATTTGTCGCCTGTGGCTTACCAGTTCCAGGGCTACAAGTTCAACCGCGCCATCATGCTGCCCACCGTGGCTCGGGTGACCCAGGCCATCGTGGGTGAGATGGGGGCTGACGAGGCGATCAGCAAGATCAACGCCGACATGCAAGACGCCTTGAAGCAGGCGCAAAAGTAAAACGCTCTGTGCGTTGAATCCAGCGGGACCGTCATCGAGGCGGTCCCGCTGTTTGTTGGTGTGCGTGTTGAAGGGTGGCCTGTGCGATTTCTGTCTTTGTTTTTCAATTTACTGGAGCCGGTGTTCAAACTGGGCCAGCGCTGGCTGGGCACTTCGCGCCTGGGCTGGTTGTTTGTTGGGCCCAACCTGATTGTTTTTGGGCTGTTCACGTTTTTGCCGATCGTGATCAACCTGATCTACGCCACCACCGGTGGGGTGAACCTGATGCCTGCCGAGCGTCCTTACACGGGCGCAGAAAATTTCCAAATCCTGTTTGAGTGCCGGGACTACCTCGATTTGTCTTCTTGCCGCAAGGACGTGTTCTGGCGGGCCATGTTCAACACCGTGAAGTTCAGCTTTTTGCAAGTGGGCTTGATGGTGCTGTTTTCTCTGGTCACAGCGCTGGTGCTCAACCGCAAGATCATTGGCCGTGGCTTTTGGCGCGGCGTGTACTTTTACCCGGTGCTCTTGTCGCCGGTGGTGGTGGCGCTCATCTGGAAGTGGTTGCTGCAAAGCCAGGGCGCTTTCAATGCAGGTTTGGTGGCGCTGGACATGCCGCCCGTGGAGTGGCTCACCGATGGTGGGTGGGCATTTTTCTGGACGGTGTTTGTCTCGATTTGGGCGCACATGGGCTTTTACACCCTGATCTTGCTGGCGGGGCTGCAGGCCATTCCGGGCGATTTGTACGAGGCCGCGCAAATGGACCGCGCCAGCCCCATGCGCACGCTCACGCGCATCACCTTGCCGCTGCTCATGCCCAATCTGATTGTGGTGCTGGTGCTGGCGGCCATTCGGGCGGTGCAGGTGTTTGACGAGGTCTTCGTGCTCACGGGGGGTGGGCCGGGTTCGGCCACCACCTTCATCGTGCAATTCATCTACCAAACCGGTTTTGCCGAGCAGATCCATTTGTATGGCTTGGCAGCGGCGGCGTCGTTGTCTTTGGCGGTGTTTTTGATTGTGTTGACCTTGGCGCAGCTGCGCTTGACCCGCGCCAGCCAAGCTGGCCAGAAGGTGAAATGAGATGAAGTCCCTGCGTTTTCTCTGGCTCACCCGTGGCCGTCAAAAGCTGCACTGGACCGATGTGCTCAGCTACGCCTATTTGGTCGCCGGTCTGTTTGTGATGTTCGCGCCCGTCCTCTGGCTGGTGGTGTCTTCGTTCAAGACCGAATCAGCGATCAGCCAGTTTCCACCGACCTTTTTGCCCTACAGCCAAAAAACGGTGGTGGTGGCCGGCCACGACAAGCCCTTGCCCTTGTTCAAGGTGGCAGGCGAGGGCGGTCAGGTGCCCGAGCTGGCCCAGGTCAGCCGCATCGGCATCATGGCGACCATGGTCGATCCGGCCAAGCCGTCTGACACCGTTCAGGTCAACATCCGCGAGCGGGTGCCGGTCAATGAGTTGAAGCTGGCCACCAGCAATTACACTGATTTGTTTGGCAAGTTCACCTTTGGCGCTTACCTGTGGAACAGCGTGTTCATCACGGTGGTGGCCACGCTGCTGACCTTGCTGTTCAACTCCATGGCGGCGTTTGCGCTGTCCAAATACCAGTTCAAGGGTCAAAAGGCGGTGTTCCTCTTGATCATTGCCACCTTGATGATTCCGCCCACCATCATCTTGGTGCCGGTGTTTTTGGTCATCAATTCGGTGGGCCTGCTCAACAGCCTGTGGGGCGTGATCTTGCCCGCCGTGGCCACGCCCACGGGGGTGTTTTTGCTGCGCCAATACATGCTGACCATTCCAGACGAGCTGATCGAGGCCGCCCGCATGGACCACGCCAGCGAATGGCGGATTTATTGGCGCATCGTCTTGCCTTTGTCAGCGCCTGCGCTGGCGGTGTTGGCGATTTTTTCGGTCATGTGGCGCTGGAACGATTTCCTGCTGCCGCTGATCGTGCTGTCCAAGAGCGAGTTCTTCACCTTGCAGCTGGCGCTGAACTCCTTCCAGGGCGAGCTCAACACCCAGTGGCATTACCTGCTGGCCATGACCGTGATCACCTTGTTGCCGGTCACGCTGGTGTTTGCCTTTTTGCAGCGCTACATCACCACCGGCATCGCCAGTGCCGGTGTCAAGTGAACTTGTTTGTTTTTGATTGAATCGAAATACCGTGTCTACATTAGAACTTCGCGCCATTCAGAAATCCTTCGAGCAGACCCACGTCATCCATGGCGTGGATTTGCAGGTCGCCCATGGCGAATTTGTGGTGTTTGTCGGCCCCTCGGGCTGCGGCAAGTCCACTTTGCTGCGCATGATTGCCGGGCTCGATTCACCCACCAGCGGTGATTTGCTGATCGACGGCGAAAAGGTCAACGCCATCAGCGCCGCCGATCGGGGCTGCGCCATGGTGTTCCAGTCCTACGCCCTGTACCCGCACATGAGCGTGTACGCCAACATGGCTTTTGGCCTGGAAAACGCCAAAGTGCCCAAGGCCGAGATCACGCAAAAGGTCAACGAAGCCGCAGCCCTTTTGCGCCTCGATGCCATGCTCGAGCGCAAGCCCACCCAGTTGTCGGGCGGCCAGCGCCAGCGCGTGGCTATTGGCCGGGCCATTGTGCGTAACCCCAAAATCTTCTTGTTTGACGAACCCCTGTCCAACCTGGACGCCGAGTTGCGCGTGTCCATGCGGGCCGAGCTGCGCGAGCTGCACCAGCGCTTGGGCGCGACCATGGTCTATGTCACGCACGACCAGGTGGAAGCCATGACCATGGCCGACAAGATCGTGGTGCTCAGAGCCGGACGCATCGAACAGGTGGGCACACCACAGGCCCTGTACGAAGCCCCGGCCAATGTGTTTGTGGCCGGCTTCATTGGCAGCCCGCGCATGAACTTCATCCCGGCGGCCACGGCCCGCACGGCGTCTTCAATGGCTGGCAGCGTGCCTGCGCAGGCGCAGCAGGTGGGTATTCGCCCCGAGCATTGGTTGTTGTGTGAGCCGGGTGAGGGTTTGGCCTTTGAGGTCAAAGCCGCCGAATACCTGGGTGCGCAACGC
>JBEEJQ010000140.1:0-6430 GCA_041169105.1 Pseudomonadota bacterium
GCCCCAGCTTCACGCTGGGCGGAACGGGCGGTGGCATTGCTTACAACCCTGAAGAATTCGAGACGATCTGCAAGCGTGGTCTGGAGGCATCGCCCACCAACGAACTGCTGATCGAAGAATCGCTGCTCGGCTGGAAAGAGTACGAGATGGAAGTGGTCCGCGACAAGGCGGACAACTGCATCATCATCTGCTCGATCGAGAACCTGGATCCGATGGGTGTGCACACCGGTGACTCCATCACCGTGGCACCTGCTCAGACGCTGACCGACAAGGAATACCAAATTTTGCGCAACGCCTCTTTGGCCGTGTTGCGCGAAATTGGTGTGGACACGGGCGGCTCAAACGTGCAGTTCTCGATCAACCCCAAAGACGGCCGCATGGTCGTCATCGAGATGAACCCCCGCGTGTCGCGTTCGTCTGCGCTGGCTTCCAAAGCCACGGGGTTTCCGATTGCGAAAGTGGCTGCCAAGCTGGCCATTGGCTACACCCTGGACGAGCTGCGCAACGAAATCACCGGTGGTGCCACGCCCGCGTCGTTCGAGCCCTCGATCGACTATGTGGTCACCAAGATTCCACGTTTTGCGTTCGAGAAATTCCCAACTGCCGACAGCCGCTTGACCACCCAGATGAAATCGGTGGGCGAGGTGATGGCCATGGGGCGTACCTTCCAGGAGTCCTTCCAAAAAGCCCTGCGCGGTTTGGAAGTGGGCGTGGACGGCATGAACGAAAAAACCCAAGACCGCGAAGTGCTCGAGAAAGAACTGGGCGAGCCCGGTCCTGAACGCATTTGGTACGTGGGCGATGCTTTCGCCATGGGCCTGAGCGTGGACGAGGTGTTTGCCTTGACCAAGATCGACCCTTGGTTCTTGGTGCAAATCGAAGAGATCGTGAAGATCGAACTGGAGTTGGAAAAAACCAGTCTGGATGCGATCACCGCCGTCGAACTGCGTGCCTTGAAGAAAAAAGGTTTTTCGGATCGTCGTTTGGGCAAATTGCTCAAGACGACCGAGCATGTGGTTCGCGCACGTCGCCATGAACTCAACATCCGCCCTGTCTACAAGCGCGTGGACACTTGTGCGGCCGAGTTCTCGACCGACACGGCCTACATGTATTCGTGCTATGAAGGCAACGGTGATGGCGAATGCGAAGCCGAACCGACCAACAACAAAAAGATCATGGTGCTGGGCGGTGGTCCGAACCGCATTGGTCAAGGCATCGAGTTCGACTACTGCTGCGTGCACGCCGCTTTGGCCATGCGCGAAGACGGTTACGAAACCATCATGGTCAACTGCAACCCCGAGACCGTCTCGACCGACTACGACACCTCCGACCGCTTGTATTTTGAGCCTTTGACGCTGGAAGACGTGTTGGAAATCGTTGAAAAGGAAAAGCCAACAGGCGTGATCGTGCAATACGGCGGTCAGACGCCTTTGAAATTGGCGCTGGGTCTGGAAGCTGCTGGCGTGCCCATCATCGGCACAAGCCCCGACATGATCGACGCGGCCGAAGACCGTGAGCGTTTCCAGAAGCTGTTGCAGGACCTGGGTCTGCGTCAGCCGCCCAATGCCACGGCCCGTACCGAGCCGGAAGCCTTGGAAAAAGCAGCCGCTTTGGGCTACCCCTTGGTGGTGCGCCCCAGCTACGTGCTGGGTGGTCGCGCCATGGAAATCGTCCACGAGCAGCGTGACCTCGAGCGCTACATGCGCGAAGCGGTCAAGGTGTCGAACGATTCGCCCGTGTTGCTGGACCGTTTCCTGAACGATGCGATTGAATGCGATGTGGATTGCTTGCGCGACCCCGAAGGCAAGACCTTCATCGGTGGCGTGATGGAACACATCGAGCAAGCCGGCGTGCACAGCGGAGACTCCGCTTGCTCCTTGCCGCCTTACTCGCTGTCGGCAGAGACAGTGACCGAGCTCAAGCGCCAGTCGGCCGCGATGGCCGGTGCATTGAATGTGGTGGGTTTGATGAACGTGCAGTTCGCGATTCAACATGTGGACGGCAAAGACGTCATCTACGTGCTGGAAGTGAACCCCCGTGCTTCACGCACGGTGCCCTATGTGTCCAAAGCCACGGGCATTCAGTTGGCCAAGGTCGCTGCACGCTGCATGGCCGGTCAGACGCTGGCCTCTCAGGGCATCACCAAAGAAGTCACGCCGCCTTATTTCAGCGTGAAAGAAGCGGTGTTCCCGTTCGTGAAGTTCCCGGGCGTGGACACCATCCTTGGCCCCGAGATGAAATCGACCGGCGAAGTCATGGGCGTGGGCAAGACTTTTGGCGAAGCCTTCGTCAAGAGCCAACTCGGTGCGGGCACGAAGTTGCCCCGTTCAGGCAAGGTGTTCCTCACGGTCAAAAACAACGACAAGCCACGCGCTGTCGAAGTGGCTCGCCAGTTGGTGGCCCTTGGTTTTGAATTGTTGGCCACCAAAGGCACGGCCGCTGCGATTGAAGCCGCGCAAGTGCCGGTGCAATTGGTCAACAAAGTCACCGAAGGTCGTCCACACATCGTGGACATGATCAAGAACAACGAAGTGGCGATGGTCATCAATACCGTGGAAGAGCGTCGCAATGCGATTGCCGATTCGCGTCACATCCGCACCTCGGCCTTGCTCAACCGCGTGACCACTTTCACCACCATCGCGGGCGCGGAAGCGGCCGTGCAGGGCATGAAGAGCATGGACCATCTGGACGTCATTTCCGTGCAGGAAATGCATGCCCAACTGACCGCCTAAAGCCCGGCCTTGCACAGCTGCAAGGCATAATGGCAAGAACCGCCGCCGAGAGGCAACTCTCGGCGGTTTCCTTTTGGAGAACACTTCATGTCGACCATCCCGATCACCAAACGCGGTGCAGAAAAGCTCAAGGACGAGTTGCATCGCCTCAAAAGCGTGGACCGTCCCGCCGTCATCCAGGCCATTGCCGAAGCGCGTGCGCAAGGTGACTTGAGTGAAAACGCCGAATACGATGCCGCCAAGGACCGTCAAGGGTTCATTGAAGGCCGAATTCAGGAAATCGAAGGCAAGCTGTCGGCCGCTCAGATCATCGACCCTGCGACGGTGGATGCGGGTGGGCGCGTGGTGTTTGGCACCACCGTTGAACTCGAAGACGAAAGCACCGGTGACGCGGTGACTTACCAGATCGTGGGTGAGGATGAGGCTGATTTGAAGCTTGGCCTGATCAACATCAGCAGCCCGATTGCCCGTGCCTTGATCGGCAAAGAAGAGGGCGATGTGGCTGAAGTGCAGGCCCCCGGCGGCGTGCGTCGCTACGAAATTGTGGGCGTTTCCTACATCTGAAGCCCATAAAAAAAGTCTGGAGGCGCACAAGGCGAATCCAGACTTTGAGCTGATGAGGCAAGCGCGATGGCTTGCTGCCGCTGGATCAGTCCAGGCGGCCTTTCTTGACAGATTTTTGTTTGGGCTTGGCCCGTTTGATCTGGCCGCCTGCGGTCAGGCGCTGATTGCCCAGAACACGCAATGTTTTCACCTCAGGGCGTTGGCCACCGCGCTTGCTGTATTTGAGGACCTTGAAGTCGCGTGGACCCGCTTTGCGGTCTTCGTCGATTTCCTTGATCTTTTCGGGCTGAGGTCTCCACAGGACCAGCAGTTTGCCGATGTGTTGAATGGGGGCCGCGTTCAGTTGATCGGCCAACTGAACAAACATGGCTTCACGCGCGGCGCGGTCGTCGCCCAGAACCCGGATTTTGATCAGGCCATGGGCATTGAGCGCCGCTTCGGTTTCCTTGATCACGGCGGCAGACAAGCCGTCGCCGCCGATCATCACGACGGGATCAAGGTGGTGTGCATCGGCGCGGAAAACCTTACGCTCTGCAGGAGTGAGTTGAATTTGAGGCATGCCGCTATTATCCCCGCAAGGACGGACAGGAATGAAAGTAAAAACACAAAGTAAAAAGGTCAACAAAGCCTGGCTGAACGATCACGTCAATGATCCCTACGTCAAGATGGCCCAGAAAGAGGGTTACCGGGCACGTGCCGCATACAAGCTCAAGGAGATCGACGAGACCCTGGGCTTGATCCGTCCCGGGCATCTGGTGGTGGATCTGGGGTCGGCACCGGGGGCCTGGAGCCAGTACCTGCGCCGTCGTCTGTCGCCGCAAGGGGCCGCGGTGGGGGAGCTCAACGGCACCATTGTGGCCTTGGACCTTTTGCCCATGGAGCCCATCGAAGGCGTGCAGTTCATTCAGGGCGATTTTCGCGAAGATGAGGTGCTGGCCAAGTTGGAGGCCGCTGTGGCCGGCCGTCAGGCCGACGTGGTGGTGTCGGACATGGCGCCCAATTTGTCTGGCATCGAGTCCTCAGACGCGGCGCGCATTGCCCATTTGATCGAGTTGGCGCTCGAGTTTTCGCAAAACCACCTCAAGCCTCAGGGGGCTTTGGTGGTCAAGCTTTTCCACGGCAGCGGCTACAGCCAGTTGGTCAAACAGTTCAAGGCCACGTTCAAAGTGGTCAAGCCGATCAAACCCAAGTCTTCTCGGGATAAATCTTCAGAGACTTTTTTGGTCGGCATGGGTCTGATTTCTCCCCGTTCCTGAGTAATTCCCGGGTTTTACAGGGCCAAAACATCGGTGCGCGTCAAGAAGCGTCAGTGCACAGGCCTAAAATGACAACAGTAATTTTTTAATTGGAGCCTCGCTTGAATAACCCCTGGTTTTCCAAGATCGCCGTCTGGGTGGTGATAGCCATGGTGCTGTTCACTGTGTTCAAACAGTTTGACAGCCGTGGTCCCGCGGGTGCGAATGCCGTTGGGTATTCGGACTTCCTGGAAGAAGTGCGTGGTAACCGCATCAAGACCGCCACGATTCAGGAAAGCCCTGGCGGTACAGAAATTTTGGCCACCACCAACGATGACCGCCGCATCAAGACCACCGCCACTTACCTGGACCGTGGTCTGGTGGGCGACCTCATAAACAGCGGCGTCAAATTTGATGTCAAGCCTCGCGAAGAGGGCTCATTGCTCATGACCTTGCTGGTCAGCTGGGGCCCGATGCTGCTCTTGATTGGTGTTTGGGTGTATTTCATGCGCCAGATGCAAGGCGGTGGCAAGGGAGGGGCTTTCAGCTTCGGCAAATCCAAAGCCCGCATGCTCGACGAAAACAACAACCAGGTGACATTCGCTGATGTGGCCGGTTGCGACGAGGCCAAAGAAGAAGTCAAAGAAGTGGTGGACTTTTTGAAAGACCCCCAAAAGTTCCAGAAGCTCGGCGGTCGCATTCCCCGTGGTTTGCTCTTGGTGGGACCTCCTGGCACCGGCAAAACCTTGCTGGCCAAGGGCATCGCGGGTGAAGCCAAAGTGCCGTTTTTCAGCATCTCCGGTTCAGACTTTGTCGAAATGTTTGTTGGCGTGGGCGCAGCCCGCGTGCGCGACATGTTCGAGAACGCCAAGAAAAATGCACCTTGCATCATCTTCATTGACGAAATCGATGCGGTCGGTCGTCAACGTGGCGCGGGCTTGGGCGGTGGCAACGACGAGCGTGAACAAACCCTCAACCAGATGCTGGTCGAGATGGATGGCTTTGAGACCAACTTGGGTGTGATCGTGGTCGCCGCCACCAACCGCCCCGACATTCTGGATGCGGCCTTGCTGCGCCCTGGGCGTTTTGATCGCCAGGTTTATGTGACCTTGCCGGACATCCGTGGCCGTGAGCAGATTTTGAATGTGCACATGCGCAAAGTGCCGATTGGACAGGACGTCAAAGCCGATGTGATTGCCCGTGGCACGCCCGGCATGAGCGGTGCAGATTTGGCCAACTTGTGCAACGAAGCGGCCTTGATGGCAGCACGCCGCAATGCACGCGTGGTCGAGATGCAGGACTTTGAAAAAGCCAAAGACAAAATCCTGATGGGTCCTGAGCGCAAAAGCATGGTCATGCCCGAGCATGAGCGCCGCAACACGGCTTACCACGAAGCCGGCCATGCCCTGATCGGTAAGCTTCTGCCCAAGTGCGATCCCGTCCACAAGGTCACCATCATCCCGCGTGGTCGCGCATTGGGGGTGACGATGAGCTTGCCTGAGCAAGACCGTTACAGCTACGACAAGGAGTTCATGCTGAACCAGATCAGCATGTTGTTCGGTGGTCGCATTGCCGAAGAAGTCTTCATGAACCAGATGACCACGGGTGCCAGCAATGACTTCGAGCGTGCCACATCGATTGCCCGTGACATGGTGATGCGCTACGGCATGACCGATGCTCTGGGCCCCATGGTTTATGCCGAGAACGAAGGTGAAGTGTTCTTGGGCCGTTCGGTGACCAAGACCACCAACATGAGCGAGTCCACCATGCAAAAGGTGGATGCCGAGGTGCGCCGCATCATCGATGAGCAGTACAGCTTGGCCCGTCGTCTGATTGAAGAGCACAGCGACCAGATGCATGCCATGGCCAAGGCTTTGCTGGAATGGGAAACCATCGACA
>JBEEJQ010000141.1:0-6396 GCA_041169105.1 Pseudomonadota bacterium
GCGCGTCACGGTCATCGATCAAGCCCAGGGCGTTGGCGCAGGCGCATCGGGTTTGCCTGCGGGTTTGGCCGCGCCCCATGTCTCGCCAGACGACAACGTGCTCTCTCGCATCACACGTGCGGGGGTGCAAGCAACTTTGCGACGTGCGGAAGCCTTGCTGCAAAGCGGCACCGACTGGGCTCTGACGGGCGTCTTGGAACACAACCTGGCGGGCAAACGCAGACTGCCGGCGGTGCATTCCGACTCACCCACCACCCAGGCCAATCCAGCGCAAATTGCGGCTGCAGGACTTGCGCTCGGCACACCAGCCCTCTGGCATGCAGAGGCGGGCTGGATCAGGCCCCGGCAACTGGTGGCCGCGCAACTGCAAACACCTGGCGTGCAGGTCTTGTGGGGAAATGCGGCGCATGCCATTGAACAACGCGGCGAGTTGTGGACCGTGACCGATGCGCAAGGCCAGACCCTGGGCCAAGCGCCCTTGCTGGTGATGGCCAGCGCCTTTGACAGCCTGGCTTTGCTCAGGCCCCTGCCCGGTTTTGCCGTGCCGCTGAACCCTTTGCGTGGGCAAATCAGTTTTGGCCACATGCACGATTTGAACGAAGCTCAGCGCCAGCTCTTGCCCCCGTTCCCGGTGAACGGCCACGGCAGCTTCATCAGCAACGTGCCTACCCCGGACGGCCAAGCTGGCTGGTACATCGGCTCCACCTTTGAGCGCAACTGCGAACAAGCGCCCGTGCGCGAGGAAGACCACGCTGCCAACCAACTGCGCTTGGCCACCTTGCTGCCCGAATTGGGCACGGCCATGCAAGACCAGTTTGGACCGGAGCATGTGCAGGGCTGGGCTGGTTTACGCTGCACCCTGCCCAACCGCTTGCCTGCTGTGGGCCCCATCGACAGCCAACGTCTGCCCGGCCTGTGGCTGTGCGCGGGCATGGGGGCACGGGGCATCAGTCTGGCGGTGCTGTGCGGCGAACTCACGGCCGCGTGGTTGTGCGGCGAGCCCCTGCCTTTGGAGCCTGCATTGGCCAAGCACCTGGCGGCTGAGCGCTACGCTGGCAAAGCCCTGCCCCAATGACAACAGGCCCTTGACGGGCCTGTTGTTTTTAAGACTGCAAAGCTTTACTTCATCGCATCAGCCGGGCGGCGCGCTTTCACATACGCGTCGGTAGGTTGATAGCTTTTGCCGTCGGCATAGCGCCACTGCACCATGGTGCCCTTGCCGCCGCGCTGGTCGAGCTTGCCGACATACGCGCCCATGGTCGACTGTTGGTCGATGGCACGGAACTCGGCTGGGCCAAAGGGGGTGCTGAACTTCAGGCCCCGCATGGCGGCGACCAGCTTTTCGTTGTCGGTGGAATTGGCCTTTTTGATGGCCGCAAAGATGGCCTGCATGGTGGCGTAACCCACCACCGAGCCCACCTTGGGGTTCTCGTTGAACTTCTTGTAATAGTTGGCGGCAAAGCTGGCGTGCTCTTTGTTGTCAAGCTGGTCCCAAGGGTAGCCGGTCACGATCCAGCCCTTGGGCGTTTCGTCTTTCAGCACTTCCAGGTACTCGGGCTCGCCCGACAGCAGGGACACCACGGGCGTCTTGGGGAAGACGTTGCGCTGGTTGCCTTCGCGCACCAGCTTGGCCAAATCGGCCCCAAAGGTCACGTTGAAGATCGCATCGGGTTTGCTGGCCATTGTGGCCGTGAGGGTGCTGCCCGCGTCGATCTTGCCCTGGGCGGGCCACTGTTCGCTCACGAACTCCACATCGGGGCGCTTGGCCTTGAGCAGCTCCTTGAAGCTGGCCACGGCGCTTTGGCCGTATTCATAGTTGGGCGCAATCGTGGCCCAGCGCTTGGCGGGCAGCTTGGCGGCTTCTTCGACCAGCATGGCCGCTTGCATGTAGGTGCTCGGGCGCAGGCGGAAGGTGTAGCGGTTGCCCTTGTCCCAGACGATGGCATCCGTCAGCGGCTCGCTGGCCACGAACAGGCGCTTGTTTTTGGCGGCGTGGTCGGCCAGGGCCAGGCCCACGTTGGACAAAAAGCCACCCGCAAGCACATCGACCTTTTCTTTGGAGGTCAGCTCAATGGCGTGGCGCAAAGCCTCTTCGGGCTTGCCGGCATCGTCGCGGGCGATGACTTCGACCTTGCGGCCCAGCAGGCCGCCTTGGGCGTTGATTTCTTCGACGGCCAGTTGCCAGCCTTGTTTGTAGGGCTGGGTGAATTGGGGGATGGCGGAATAGCTGTTGATCTCGCCAATCTTGATCGGGGTCTGGGCAAAAGCTGTGGCGGCGGCAACCAGCAAGCCGGCGGTCATAAAACGGTGCATAAGGTCCTAGGGGTTAGCGTTAAAAGAACGAGACTTTACCAGCGAGACAAGGCCATGTCACGCAAGAGACCTTGTAAACAAACCTGGACGGAGTGCCGCCGAACACACCCCTGTTCGCCACGCCTCTTATAAACATCTGAAATATATCAACAACTAAAAAATCGTTTGTTTTGGCATAAAGAGCCTTTACAGTCGCCCCATGATTGATTTCGGCTATGTTATTGCAGGTTTCTTCGTGGGCACCATCGTGGGCCTGACGGGGGTGGGTGGCGGCTCTTTGATGACGCCCTTGCTCATCTTTTTCTTTGGCGTGAAGCCCTACATGGCCGTCGGCACCGACTTGTTGTTTGCGGCTTTCACCAAGCTGGGTGGCACCGTCTCATTCGCCCGTCAGCGCATCGTGCCCTGGCGCGTGGTGGGTTTGCTCAGCGCGGGCAGCATTCCGGCTTGTTTGGTGACTTTGGCCATCTTGCGCTGGGTGGGCCCTGCCGATCCGAAGGTGCAGGCCTTGATGACCACCACTTTGGGCGTCGCCTTGCTGTTGACGGCTGCGGCCATGCTCTACAAGGCGGTGCACGGCAAGCAAGTGCCCCGCCACTTGGCCGCGCAAGACGAGGCCCGTGCCTGCACCCCCCGCCACTGGAGCTTGCCCATTTTGTTTGGCGCACTGATCGGGACCTTGGTCACACTCACCTCGGTTGGCGCGGGTGCCATTGGCGTGACCGTCTTGTTGGTGCTGTACCCCCTGCTCCCGCTGCCACGCATCGTGGCGGCAGACATCGCTTACGCCGTGCCGTTGACCTTGGTCGCGGGTCTGGGTCATGCGTCCTTGGGCTCGGTCGACTGGCCTTTGCTGGCCAAACTGCTCGCAGGCTCCTTGCCTGGCATTTGGCTGGGTTCTCGCCTGACACACCACACGCCTGACCGCGTGATCCGCTCCTTGCTGTCTGTCTTGCTGGCTTGGGCTGGCACCAAACTGGTTTTGATCTGAATTTCTTCGACTTGAAGTTGCAACATGTACCAATACACCGAATTTGACAAAGCGTTTGTACGCGCCCGCGCTGCAGAGTTCCGCGACCAGTTGGGTCGTTGGCAGACAGGTCAATTGACCGAAGACCAGTTCCGCCCCCTGCGCCTGCAAAACGGCTGGTATGTGCAGCGCTACGCGCCCATGCTGCGCGTCGCGGTGCCCTACGGCGAGATCAACGCCGCCCAGATCAAGGTGTTGGCCAAGATCGCCCGCGAGTTCGACACGCCCGACGCCGCCTTGCTGGCCGAAGCCCAAGCCACCCAAGACAAAATCGCTGGACTGGCCCCCAAGCTGACCACCAACTACGGCCACTTCACCACGCGCCAAAACGTGCAGTTCAACTGGATTCCGCTGGACAAATCAGCCGACGTGATGGAGCTGCTGGCCACCGTGAACATGCACGGGATCCAGACCAGCGGCAACTGCATCCGCAACACCACCACCGACGAGCTGGCCGGTGTGGCCGTGGACGAAGTGGTCGACCCGCGCCCCTATGCCGAGCTGATCCGCCAATGGAGCACGCTGCACCCCGAGTTTGCGCACCTGCCGCGAAAGTTCAAGATCGCCATCACCGGCGCTACCGAAGACCGTGCCGCCATTGGCTGGCACGATGTGGGCCTGCAAGTGCTCAAGAACGCCGCTGGCGAAATCGGCTTCAAGGTGCTGGTCGGTGGCGGCATGGGCCGCACGCCCGTCAACGGTGTCGTGATCCGCGAGTTCCTGCCCTGGCAGGACATCATGAACTACCTCGAAGCCGTGGTGCGCGTCTACAACCGCTGGGGCCGCCGCGACAACAAGTACAAGGCGCGCATCAAGATTTTGGTCAAGGCCGAAGGCCAGCGCTACTTTGACGAAGTCGAAACCGAGTTCCGCGAAATCATCGAACGCGACGGTGCGCCGCACACCCTGCCGCAAGCCGAACTCGACCGCGTGAAAGCCGGTTTTGTGGACCCTGCGCTGAACTTGCCCGAAAACACAGACGAGTGGTTGGCCCAAGCCGAAGCCGCGCTGAGCATCGAGGCCGCCAAAACCCCCGCCTTTGCCCGCTGGCTGGCGCGCAATGTACGCCCGCACCGCAACCCGCAGCTGCGCGCCGTGTCGCTGTCGTTCAAGCGCCCAGGCTACGCCCCCGGTGACGCCACTGCCGAGCAGCTCGATGCAGCAGCCGCCTTGATCGAGAAATACTCGGCTGGCGAGGCCCGCGTCTCGCACACCCAAAACCTGCTGCTGCCCTGGGTGCGCCTGGACCAGCTGCACGCCCTGTGGCTCGAAGCCAAGGCGCTGGGCGTGGCCCAGCCCAACATCGGCCTGCTGACCGACATGATCGCCTGCCCCGGCGGCGACTACTGCGCTCTGGCCAATGCCCGCTCCATCCCCACGGCCAGCGCCATCACCGAGCGCTACCAGGACCTGGACGAGCTGGAAGACCTGGGCCACATCGACTTCCACATCAGCGGCTGCATCAACTCCTGCGGTCACCACCACTCGGGCCACATCGGCATCTTGGGTGTCGACAAAGACGGCAAGGAGTGGTACCAGGTCACGCTGGGCGGCTCAGACGGCAAGGACCTGTCTGGTGCAGCCACGCCCGGCAAGGTGGTCGGCCCCTCGTTCTCTTCGTTTGAAGTGCCCGATGTGATCGAAGCGATTCTGGACACCTACAAACAACTGCGCGTATCGACCGGCAATGGCAAGCAGGAAGCCTTCATCGAGACGCTGCGCCGCGTCGGCCATGACCCGTTCAAGGCGGCGGCCAATGCGGCACGTCATCCGGCTGCTGACACTGAAACAGCCTGAGCACAGGGAGCACAAAACATGAAAATCATTTCCACACAAGAACACCAGGCTGCCAGCAAAAATGGCGTCCTTGAACTGGCCAACGACGTGGACCCCCGCACGCTCGACCTGTCAGGCATCACCCGCATTGACCTGCAATTTCCGGCCTTCACCGATGGCCGCGCCTACAGCCAGGCCTTTTTGCTGCGCCGTCGTTTGGACTTTGCGGGCGAATTACGCGCCACGGGCGATGTGCTGATCGACCAACTGGTTCAGATGAAACGCACCGGCTTTGATGTGGCCGTGCTCAAAGACGGCGTGGACGCCAGCGCTGCCCAGCGCCAGCTGGACCGCTATGCCGGGTTCTACCAAGGCTCGGCTGTGGAGACGCAACCGCACTTTGCCAAGGCTGCCTGATGACCTCTTCTTTGATTTCTTCCCGCAACGCGCCGCTCAAGGCCACCGAGCAAAACGCCAAGGCAAGCCCTGACTTTGCCGTCAAGTTGGCCGAAACCCAGGCCTTGCTGCAACGCGCTGCGGCCGAGTTTGCTCCGGTGACCCAAGCCTCCAGCCTGGGCGCCGAAGACGTGGTGATCACGCACCTGATCAACAGCCTGCAGCTGGACATCCCCGTGTTTGTGCTGGAGACCGGCGCACTGCACACCGAGACCCTGGCGCTGCTGGAGCGCACGCAGGCGCATTCGCGTGCGCCCATCGACGTGTTTCGCCCTGAGCAAACATCGGTGATCCAGTTCGTGCGCGACCAAGGTCAGGACGCGATTTACAAGTCGATCGAGCTGCGCAAGGAGTGCTGCGGCATCCGCAAGATGGAGCCGCTGGCCCGCGCCCTGAAAGACCAACGCGCCTGGATCACGGGTTTGCGCCAGGAGCAATCCACCGCCCGCGCCGAGGTGCCACTGCAAGACGACAGCGAAGTCGCAAGCAAAGGCCTGTCCAAGTTCAATCCGCTGGCGAAGTGGACCTGGGGCGATGTGTGGCACTACATCGCCACCCACAAGGTGGACTACAACCCGCTGCACGACCAGTTTTTCCCGAGCATCGGCTGCGCCCCTTGCACCCGCGCCATCAGCCTGGGCGAAGAGTTCCGCGCGGGCCGCTGGTGGTGGGAAGACGAGGCGGCCAAGGAATGTGGCTTGCACGTCAAGAAATGAGCAGGCTCATACCCCAAGAAACAACATGAATCCGTAGGTCGGCGGCTTCAGCCCCGACATGGATTGCCCCCGTAGGTCGGTGGCTTTAGCCCCGACATGGAGTCC
>JBEEJQ010000142.1:0-6372 GCA_041169105.1 Pseudomonadota bacterium
CGCCATGCCTGCGCTGACCGAGCCACCCGGCGAGTTGATGTACAGCGAGATGTCCTTTTCAGGGTTTTCGCTCTCCAAAAACAGCAACTGGGCCACGATCAGGTTGGCCATGTGGTCATTGACCTCGCCCACCAAAAAGATCACGCGCTCCTTGAGCAGACGCGAATAGATGTCATAGGCGCGCTCGCCACGGCCCGATTGCTCGACGACCATGGGCACCATGCCCAAATTTGTGATGTCCAGTGCGCTCATCTTTTCTCCAAGAATTTCTAAGGTGACTTTAACCCGAGTTTCAAACCCACCAATGAGATGGGGCTTGTCTGCCAGACTGCAAGCCCGGCACAAGCCCCATTCTTCAGTGATTCAAAGACCGATCAGCCTTGTTGGCCCATCAGTTCTTCGAAAGAGATGGCCTTTTCGGTGACCTTGGCTTGTGCCAAGACGAAATCGGACACATTGCTCTCGATGACCACGGCTTCCACTTCAGCCAAACGCTGGTTGTCGCTGTTGTACCAACGCACCACGTCTTCTGGACGCTCGTAGCTGGCGGCCAGCTCTTCGATGTGGGCCTTGATCTGCTCGGGTTTGGCGTGCAGGGTGTTGCCACGCACGACTTCGGCCACCACCAGGCCCAAGCGCACACGCTGCTCGGCTTGAGGACGGAAGATGTCGTCAGGGATCGGGGCCTTGTCTGCGTCCTTGATGCCGCGCTGTTTCAGGTCAGCACGGGCACCTTCTTTGAGGCGCTCGATTTCGCTTTGCACGATGGACTGGGGCAGGTCCAGCTCGGCCTTGGCCACCAAAGCGTCCATGGCGGCTTGCTTGTTGCGAGCCAGCAAGCGGAATTTCACTTCGCGCTCGAGGTTTTTGCGGATGTCAGCACGCAGGCCTTCGACGGTGCCGTCGGCGATGCCCAGGGACTTGGCCAAGGCTTCGTTGACTTCAGGCAGGTTGGCGGCTTCGAGTTTCTTGACGGTGACCAGGAAGTCGGCGGTTTTGCCGGCGACGTCTTTGCCGTGGTAATCCTCAGGGAAAGCCAAGGGGAAAGTCTTGCTTTCGCCCGACTTCATGCCGCGCACGGCGTCTTCAAATTCCTTGAGCATCTGGCCTTCGCCGACCAGGAACTGAAAATCTTCGGCTTTGCCGCCGGCGAACACTTCGCCGTCGATCTTGCCTTCGAAGTCGATGGTGGCGCGGTCGCCGTCTTGGGCGGCGTCAGCCTGTGCACGCTGTGCAAAGGTGCGGCGCTGCTTGCGCAAGATGTCCACGGTTTTGTCGATGGCTTCTTCCGAGACTTCGGCGGTCAATTTTTCGACCACGGTGTCGGCCAGATTGCCCAACTTAACTTCAGGGTACACCTCGAAGATGGCTTCGAAATTCAGTTCACCTTCAGGTGCGCCTTCTTTTTCGGAGATGCGGGGCTGACCTGCGACACGCACTTGCGCTTCGTTGGCGGCCACAGCAAAAGCCTCACCGACTTTGTCGTTGAGCACTTCGTACTGGACCGAGTAGCCATAGCGCTGGGCGACCACGTTCATGGGCACTTTGCCTGGACGGAAGCCGTCCATCTTGACCGTGCGGGCCATTTTCTTCAGGCGTGCATCGACCTCGGACTGGATGGCCGTCACAGGCACAGTCAGGGTGATCTTGCGTTCCAGCTTTTCAAGGGTTTCAACAGTCACTGTCATCGTCGTTCTCGGTTAAATGAATTTCTCTCATGCCACCAGGTTGCCCCAGTGGCCAAAAGTCGGTTGGTGCGCGGGGCGGGACTCGAACCCGCACAGTGTTGCCACCGTCAGGACCTAAACCTGGTGCGTCTACCAATTTCGCCACCCGCGCGGATCCAAACAAAAAGGGCGAACAGGTCGGGATGGATGCCACCCTGCAGACCTGACCGCCCGTTTGAAATCGGTCAACTTTCTATTTTAGCCGTTCCGGGCCCCATTTTCGGGGCCGGTCGGTGCTGGTTTTCCCCTCTCCAAATGCGTTTTCAGAGGGTTGAAGGCTGATTGACCGGGCGTGGCACCCGGAACCAGGCCGCGTACATGGCCGGCAGCGCCAGCAGCGTCAGGGCCGTGGCCACGATCAAGCCGCCCATGATGGCGACCGCCATCGGCCCCCAAAACACGCTGCGCGACAGCGGAATCATCGCCAGCACGGCAGCGGCCGCCGTCAGCACGATGGGCCGCAAGCGGCGCACGGCCGACTCCACAATCGCCAGCCAGGGCTCGACGCCTGCAGCGCGGTCTTGCTCGATCTGGTCAATCAAGATGACCGAGTTGCGCTGGATCATGCCCATGAGCGCAATCACCCCCAACAAGGCAACAAAGCCAAACGGCCGGTTGAGCGCCAGCAAAGCCGCTGCCACACCCGCCATGCCCAAGGGGCCAGTCAGGAACACCAGCACGGAGCGGCTGAAGCTTTGCAGCTGCAGCATCAGCAAAGTGAAGGTGATGAACAGCATGATGGGCACACCGGCCGCAATCGAGGCGGAGCCCTTGGAGCTTTGCTCCACCGCGCCGGCCACCTCGATGCGGTAATCGGCCTGCCCTTTGGCCACCCAAGCGGCCTGCAGCTTTTTCAGCTCAGGCTGCAGTTGGGCCGTCACCGTGGCACCCTGCACGCCTTCGGAGATGTCGGACTGCACCGTGATGGCGTACTGGCGGCCTTCGCGCCACATCACGCCCGGCTCCCAACCCAACACAGGTTTGGCAATTTGCATGAGCGGGATCGATTTACCGGAAGCCGTCGGTACATAGGCCTGGTTCAGGTCTGACAAAGCATCGCGTTCGCTCAAGGGTTGACGCAGCACGATGTCGATCAATTTGTCGCCATCGCGGTACTGGCCCACCGGCGCACCAGACAGCAAGGTGCGCGAAGCCTGCGCAATCGACTGGCTGGTCACACCCAAGGCACGGGCCTTGGCCTGATCCACTTCCAGACGCACGGCCTTGACCGACTCGTTCCAGTTGTCATTCACTCCCCGGGTGCTGGCGTTTTGACGCATCACGGCCTTGACCTCTTCGGCTTTTTGGCGCAAGGCAGCGGGCTCGGTGCCCACCACGCGGAACTGCACCGGGTAAGGCACAGGCGGGCCATTGGGCAACAACTTCACGCGGCCACGGATCTCGGGGAATTCTTGCGCCAGCAAAGCAGGCAGTTTGACCCGCAGGCTCTCACGAACTTTCAAATCCTTGGGCAAGACAATCAGTTGCGACACATTGGTCTGCGGAAAAACCTGATCCAGAGGCAGGTAAAAACGCGGCACGCCCGAGCCCACCCAGGTGGTCACCGAGCTGACGCCCTCTTCTTGAGCCAAGCGCTTTTCGACCCGCTTGGCCACCTCTTCGCTGGCCACAAAGGGGGCCCCCTCGGGCAGCCACAGGTCCACCAGAATTTCAGGTCGGCTCGAATCGGGGAAGAACTGCTGCTGGACCTTGCCCATGCCCACAATGCCCAGCGCAAACAGGGCGACAGTGATGCCAATCGTCTTCCAGCGGTGCGTCACGCACCAAGTGACCCATTGGCGGAAGTGCCGGTAAAACGGGGTGTCGAACATCTCGGCCGAATCGTGGTGTGCACCCGCCACCGCATGCGCTGGCGGCTTGAGCAGCCAAGCGCCCAAGTAGGGCACAAAATAGACCGAAGCCACCCAGCTGACGATCAGGGCGATCACCGTGACCGCAAAGATGGCAAAGGTGTACTCGCCCGTGACCGACTTGGCGATGCCAATCGGCAAGAAACCAGCGGCCGTGATCAGCGTGCCCGTGAGCATGGGCATGGCCGTGAGTTCATACGCAAAAGTGGCCGCGCGGAACTTGTCGTAACCCTCTTCCATTTTGCGCACCATCATCTCGACCGCGATGATGGCGTCGTCCACCAGCAAGCCCAGCGCAATGATGAGCGAGCCGAGCGAAATCTTGTGCAGGCCAATGCCAAAGTAATTCATGGCCAAAAAGGTCACAGCCAGCACCAGCGGAATGGTGATGCCCACCACCAAACCAGGACGGATGTCCAGCGTCCAGCGCCGCCACAGCGGGTTGTGCCCCGGGCGCTTGTGCAGGCCCAGTGCCAAAAAGCTCACGGCCAAGACGATCACCACCGCCTCGATCAGCACCTTGATGAACTCGTTGACCGATTTGGACACGGCCGCAGGCTGGTCCTGGATCTGGGTGAGCGTCAAGCCTGCGGGCAAGCCCAGCTCGATTTCTTTGACGCTGGCTTGCAGCGCATGTCCCAAGGCAATGATGTCGCCGCCCTTGGCCATGCTCACGCCCAGACCAATGACTTCCTGGCCCTCGTGGCGAACCTTGACCGCTGGTGGATCAACATAGCCGCGGCTGACCTGCGCGATGTCCGACAGGCGCAACTGCGCCCCCGAAGCCCCACGGATGGGCATGGCGCGTAAATCGTCCAGATTCTGGAACTGACCACCCACGCGCACCTGCACCACGTCGTGCGGTGACTGCATGGTGCCCGACGACTCGACGGCGTTTTGCTGGCCCAGCTGCGCCAGCACCGCGCCCATGTCCAGATTCATCTGGGCCAGTTTCTTTTGCGAGATGTCGATGAAGACTTTTTCGTCTTGCACGCCGAACAATTCCACCTTGGCCACATCGCGCACGCGCAAAAGGGTTTGCCTGACACGGTCAGCCTGGAATTTGACTTCGGCCGGGGTGAAACCTTCGCCGCTCAGGGCATAGATCACGCCATACACATCGCCAAAGTCATCATTGAAAAACGGCCCCTGCACGCCCTGCGGCAAGGTGGCACGCATGTCGCCGATTTTTTTGCGCACGGTGTACCAAACCTGGGGCACTTCGCCCGGCTTGGAGTAGTCCTTGAGCTCCAGAATGATCTGCGACTCACCGGGCTTGGAATAGCTGCGAATTTTGTCGGCGTAGGGCACCTCTTGCAGGGTGCGTTCAAGCTTGTCGGTCACCTGCTCGGCCACCTGCTGGGCCGTGGCTCCCGGCCAATAGGTGCGCACCACCATGGCCCTGAAGGTAAAGGGTGGATCTTCGTCTTGCCCCAGCTGGAAGTAAGACGCCATGCCCAGCACCATGAGCGCCACCATCAGGTAGCGCGTGAGGGCCGGGTGCTCCAGCGCCCAGCGCGAGAGGTTGAAACGGGTGTTGTCGGTCTCTTGCATGGCCATCACCGCTGGGCCGCGTTGGATGCAGCCGCTGCTGCGGGTTGGGCCACCGCACCGTATTCAGAAACTTTTTGCCCCGGAGTCAACACGTGAACCCCAGCACTGACCACCTTCTGGCCAGCTTTCAGACCCGAAGCGATGACCACCTCGTTGCCATCGATGGCCCCGACTTGAACCGCCTGCGAGCGCACCGTCATGGTGGCCTCATCCAGCACCCACACTGCGGTGGCCGAACCGTCCTGACGCAAAGCGCTGGTGGGCAGCTTGAGCGCCCCCGCTTGGCTGCCCGGCAACTGAGCTGCCAGCACATTCACCGTCGCCCCCAAGGGCAGCTTCTCGGCCTTGTCCAGCGCCAGCTTGACCACATAGGTGCGCGTCACAGGGTCCGCACTGGCCCCCACTTCACGCACACGGCCTTTGAGCACCTGACCGGTACTGGTGAGCATCGCCTGCATGTCCTGGCCCGGTTTGAACACCAACACCGCCTGTTCGGACACCGAAAACACCGCGTCACGTGGGCCGTCATGGGCCAGTCGCACCACGGGTTGTCCTGCCGACACGACCTGGCCAATTTCCGCCTCCACCGCTGTGATAACGCCGGGCGCAGTGGCGTTCAAATGCGTGTAATTGGCTTGGTTGGTTTGCGCCTGAGCCTGCGCTTTGGCCTGCGCCAGCGTGGCTTCCGCGGCTTTCAGGGTGGTCTCGCGGCGCTCCAGCTCGGCACCGCTGATGAAATTTTGTGCCTTGAGGGATTCGTAGCGCTTGAAGTCCGACAGCGCCAAATCGCGCTGCGTCTGGGCTGCAGCGACCTGCGCCTGCGCCGCTTGCGCACCCAGCTGGTAGTCCTGCGCATCGATTTGCGCCAACACCTGACCGGCATTCACGCGCTGGCCCACTTCGGCCTGGCGCTGCACCAATTTACCCCCAACGCGAAAGCCCAAACGCGACTCCACTCGGGCACGCACTTCGGCGGCGTATTCGCCCCGCACATTCAGGTCCGAACCACCCACGGTCAGCAGCTTGACGGCACGCACGGGCTCTTGAACCGCCTCCTGGCGCGAGCAAGCCGACAGGCACAGCGCCGCACACACCGTAGAAATGGCGCTCAGGCGCCAAGCCCAATGGCCCGCTGAGGCGGGCAAAGACAAATGGTTCATGGAAATTCGCTCAAAAATTAATGACTGACCGGTTAGTAATCTAAACAAAGCCATGATCCG
>JBEEJQ010000143.1:0-6368 GCA_041169105.1 Pseudomonadota bacterium
TGTTCACGCAGAAGTTCATAGTCAGCGTGGGCTCGTCCACCTTCAGCATGGGCAGGGGGGCAGGCTTGAGAGGATCGGTCACGGTCACGCCGATGTTCAGGTCAGCAATGCCGTTGATCAAGACGATGTCGCCAGGGCCGGCTTCGGTCACTTGCACGCGGTCCAGGCCCTGGAAGGTCAGCACCTGGTTGACGCGGCCTTTGACGGAGGAGCCGTCTGGGCCTTCCATGACCACCACGTCCATGCCGGGCTTGACCGTACCTTGGCTGATGCGGCCCACGCCGATGCGGCCCACGAAGGTGGAGAAGTCGAGCGCAGAAATTTGCAATTGCAGGGGGGCTGCTGGGTCACCCGAGTTGGGTTTGACGTGCTTGAGCACAGTGTTGAACAGGGCCGACATGTCGGGGCCCCACTGCTCACCAGGAGCGCCCTCTTCCATCGAGGTCCAGCCATTGATACCGGAGGCGTACACGACGGGGAAGTCCAGCTGCTCGTCGGTTGCGCCGAGTTTGTCGAACAGGTCAAAGGCGGCGTTGACCACTTTGTCGCAGTTGGCGCCGGGCTTGTCGACCTTGTTGACCACCACGATGGGCTTGAGGCCCAAGGCCAGGGCCTTTTTGGTCACGAAGCGGGTTTGGGGCATGGGGCCTTCTTGCGCGTCGATCAGCAAGACCACGCCGTCGACCATGGACAAGGCGCGTTCGACTTCACCGCCGAAGTCCGCGTGTCCGGGGGTGTCCACGATGTTGATGTGGGTGCCTTCCCAGCTGACGGCGCAGTTTTTGGCCAAGATGGTGATGCCGCGCTCACGTTCGATGGCGTTGTTGTCCATCACGGTGTCGACCACTTTTTCGTGGTCGGCGAAGGTACCCGACTGACGCAGCAGTTGGTCCACCATGGTGGTTTTACCGTGGTCAACGTGGGCAATGATGGCGATGTTGCGAATTTGCTTGCTCATGCTTTCTTCCTTTAAACCTGCTCGGCCAGCAACGGCTCGTTGGCAGGTGATCTTTCCAAAATCTGTTGAATTTCGATCGGGCTCAACAATCGACCCGGAATCAATTCGCCGCCACGCACATGTGCTGTTCCCAGCAGTGCACGAGGATGTTCTCCATAGACGGCCACATGATCACAATCAACCCAAGGGCCGCGTCGGCGCACCCCACTCAAAAATCTTCCGGCGTTCTCGCTGTCCAAGCTCACCTCGGTGTAGCCCGGCAGCAACACATCGACAGGCTGCAAAGCGCTCCAGCGCTCGTTTTCAGCCATTGCATCGAGCTGCTCCAGACTCACGCACTGGGCCTGGTCAAAAGGCCCGGTCTGCACCCGGCGCAACGCGCTCAAGTGACCGCCACATCCCAAAGCCTCGGCGATGTCTTCGCCCAAGGTGCGGATGTAAGTGCCTTTGCTGCAGGCCACGCGCAAGCGCAAAAAAGGCGCATCGCCCTGCAGCTGCATATCGAGCAACTCCAAATCATGGATCACCACATGGCGAGCTTCTCGTTCCACAGTTTCACCCTCGCGGGCGTACTCATACAAAGCTTTGCCGTCCTTTTTCAAGGCGCTGTACATCGGCGGCACTTGGCTGATCGGGCCCATGAACTGGTCCAAAACCTCCACCACCATACCTGCTGTACATGACACTTCGCGGACAGAGACCACTTCACCCTCGGCATCGGCCGTGCTGGTTTTCACTCCCAAACGGATCGTCGTTTCATAAACCTTGTCAGCATCGAGATGCTGCTGACTGAATTTTGTGGCCGCACCAAAACACAAAGGCAACACGCCCGTGGCCAATGGGTCCAAAGTCCCTGTGTGTCCGGCTTTTTCTGCACGCAACAACCACTTGGCCTTTTGCAAAGCCTGGTTGCTGGACAGTCCCAGCGGTTTGTCGAGCAACAACACCCCGTGCACAGGGCGCCGCTGCACCCGTGTGCGTGGCGCGTTCATGTCTCAGTCGTCCTGCGCCCGTGAGGAAACGGCTTTGGCGATCAAAGCATTCATGTCCGAAGCACGCTCGGTGGTGCGGTCGAACATGAAGTGCAATGTCGGCACGGTGTGGATGTGCAAACGCTTGAACAAACCATTGCGCAAAAAACCTGCAGCGGCGTTGAGGCCTTCTGTGGCTTCATCAGGGTTGCCGGTCAGCACACTGAAGAACACCTTGGCATGGGCGTAATCCGGTGTCACCTCCACCGCGTTGATCGTGACCATGCCCACGCGTGGGTCTTTCAACTCACGCGCGATCAACTCGGCCAGATCGCGCTGGATCTGGTCGGCCACGCGGAAACCGCGATTGGGGACGGATGAAACCTTTTTACGGGCCATTTACAGCGTTCTCGCGATTTCCTTGACTTCGAAGAATTCGAGTTGATCGCCCTCTTTGATGTCGTTGTAGTTCTTGAGCTTGATACCGCACTCGAAGCCTTCCTTGACTTCGCGCACATCGTCCTTGAGGCGTTTGAGCGAGTCGAGTTCGCCGGTGTAGATGACGACGTTGTCGCGCAACAAGCGGAACTTGGCATTGCGGTTGACCATACCCGAGGTGACCATACAGCCAGCGACGGTACCGATCTTGGAGGCCACGAACACAGTGCGGATCTCGGCGGTACCGATGACCTCTTCGCGCTGTTCGGGGGCCAGCATGCCGGACATGGCAGCCTTGAGTTCGTCTACAGCGTCATAAATGATGTTGTAGTAATGAACGTCCACACCATTGCCTTCGGCCAGCTTGCGGGCACCAGCGTCTGCACGCACGTTAAAGCCAATGACGATCGCCTTGGAAGCGATGGCCAAGTTGATGTCCGATTCGCTGATGCCACCCACGCCGGAGTACACCATCTGCACTTTGACTTCGTCGGTCGACAGTTTGAGCAAGGAGGCACCCAAAGCTTCTTGCGAGCCCTGCACGTCGGCCTTGACGATGATCGGCAAAGTCTTGACTTCGCCTGCAGCCATATCGGTGAACATGTTCTCCAGCTTGGCCGCTTGTTGCTTGGCCAGCTTGGTGTTGCGAAACTTGCCGGCACGGTAAGTGGCAATTTCGCGGGCACGGCGCTCGTCGCTCATGACCATGAATTCATCACCCGCTTGAGGCACTTCGGTCAGACCCTGAATTTCGACAGGGATCGAAGGACCGGCGGTCTTGATGGGCAGCCCGTTTTCGTCCAGCATGGCGCGCACACGGCCAAAAGTCTGGCCTGCCAGCACCACGTCACCGGTGTTCAAGGTACCCGACTGCACCAGGATGGTGGCCACAGGACCGCGACCTTTGTCCAAGCGGGCTTCGATCACCAGACCCTTGGCAGCCGCAGCAACCGGGGCCTTGAGTTCCAGCACTTCGGCTTGCAGCAGCACTTGTTCCAACAAATCGTCGATGCCCATGCCGGTCTTGGCCGACACGGAGACAAATGGCGAATCACCACCGAACTCTTCGGGCACAACTTCTTCAGAAATCAATTCGCTGCGTACACGATCAATGTTGGCATCGGGCTTGTCCATCTTGTTGATGGCGACCACGATCGGCACACCGGCGGCTTTGGCGTGTTTGATGGCTTCCTTGGTCTGGGGCATGACGCCATCGTCACCGGCCACCACCAGGATGACGATGTCGGTGGCTTGCGCACCACGGGCACGCATGGCCGTGAAAGCCTCGTGACCGGGGGTGTCGAGGAAAGAAATCATGCCGCGTGGGGTTTCCACGTGGTACGCACCAATGTGCTGTGTGATGCCACCGGCTTCGCCCGAGGCCACTTTGGCACGGCGGATGTAGTCCAGCAACGAGGTCTTGCCGTGGTCCACGTGGCCCATGACGGTCACCACAGGTGCGCGCGGCAAGGCTTCGGCTTGTTGATCCGACACTTCTTCGTCGGTGAAGGCTTCTGGATCGTCCAGCGCTGCCACCACTGCCTTGTGGCCCATTTCTTCCACCACGATCATGGCGGTGTCCTGGTCAAGTGGCTGGTTCATCGTGGCCATCTGGCCGAGCTTCATCAAATGCTTGATGACCTCGGAGGCCTTGATGGCCATCTTGTGGGCCAATTCGGCCACGGTGATGGTTTCGGGCACGTGCACTTCGATCACGCGCACTTCTTGTGGCGCAGACTGGCCGTGTGAATCGTCACGATCACGCTCGTTGCCACGGCGACCGCGAGGACCGGCGCGCCAGTTGTTGCGCCCCACACCACCGCTCGTGTCACCACGGGTGGGGATGGCCTTTTTCTTCGCTGGATCACCGGCCCAGCTGGACGACAGCTTGGCCGATTTGACTTCCTTGTTGCCGCCTGGCGTGGCGGCTTCACCAGCTTTGGCTGCAGCGCGTGCACCAGGTGCAGGCGTGCCTGCGGGCTTGTGCAAAGTGCCTTTGACCCCAGCTTTGGCTTCGATTTTGGGTTCTTCTTTTTTGGCGACCAGCACCTTTTTAGGTGCATTCATCATGCTCCGGATCGCTTCGGCTTCAGCCAAGGCCTTGCGGCGACGCTCGTCGAGGTCACGTGCGCGAGCAGTCTCTTCGTCCGCACGGGCTTTGGACTCAGCAGCGGCTTTGGCAGCAGCAGCTTCACGGGCTTCTTGGTCAGCTTTGGCTTTTTCTGCCGCGGCAACGGCGACAGCATCTTCTGCGGCTGCAGCTGGTGCTGCAGGTTTGGATTGCGCAGCGTTGATGCTGGCGGCTTCGGCGCGTGCCAGTTGCTCACGCTCTTCACGCGACAAAACAGGCCTGGCAGATGCTACTGCTTGTGCATCAGCCTGAGCCTTTTGCTCTTGTGCCAATGCTTGTGCACGCTGCTCGGCTTCTTGCGCTTCACGCAAACGGCGTTTTTCTACCAACTCTTCTTCCTGACGGCGAATCAGCTCGGCTTGACGGCGGGCCTCTTCTTCGCGTCGGGCCAGTTCAGCATGGTCGATCACGGGCTCTTGCGGCTCTTCAATTTGAGGCGCTGCAGCGACTTCGTCATCGCGCTTGATCAGGGTGCGTTTTTTGCGCACTTCAACCTGAATCGTACGGGCCTTGCCTGTCGAGTCTGCTTGCTTGATCTCACTGGTCGATTTCTTGACCAAGGTGATTTTTTTTCGGTCACCGGCTTGTGTGCCGTGGCTGGTCTGCAAATAGCTGAGCAGTTTTTGCTTGTCGGCATCGCTGAGCGTTTCGCTACCCGATGCTTTGGCCACGCCGGCTGCGCTCAATTGCTGCAACAGGACGTCGGCGGATTTTTTGAGTTCATTGGCGAACTCGGCAACTGTGGTGCTGGACATAATGGTGTTCAAGCCTCCGTTAACTTCAGGCCTGGCCTGCGAACCAATGTTCGCGGGCTTTCATGATCAGGGCGGTGGCTTCTTCGGCGGTTTGACCGGTGATGTCGGTCAATTCGTCGGTGGCCAGGTCAGCCAGGTCGTCACGGGTTTGAACACCCGCTTCCACCAGCTTGGAAATCAGCTCAGGCGTGAGGCCTGGCAGGTCGCGCAGGTCTTGAGAGACGTCTTCAACGCTCTCTTCACGAGCGATCTCAAGGGTCAACAGCGCATCTTTAGCGCGTGTGCGCAGTTCGTTGATCGTGTCTTCGTCGAAGCTTTCGATCTCCAGCATTTCCTGAATCGGCACATAGGCCACTTCTTCCAGGCTGGTGAAACCTTCTTCGATCAGGATATCGGCGATTTCCTGGTCCACATCGAGCTTTTCCATGAACAACTGGCGGATGCCTGTTGTTTCTTCGGCCTGCTTCTGAGCGGACTCGGCGGCGTCCATGATGTTGATCTTCCAACCCGTGAGGTCAGAAGCCAGGCGCACGTTTTGACCGCCACGGCCAATGGCAATGGCCAGGTTTTCTTCATCCACGACCACATCCATGGCGTGCTTTTCTTCGTCCACCACGATGGACTGCACATTGGCAGGAGCCAAGGCACCGATCACAAATTGGGCAGGATCTTCGCTCCACAGCACGATGTCCACACGCTCACCGGCCAACTCGTTGGTCACAGCATTGACACGGGTGCCGCGCACGCCGACGCAAGTGCCAATCGGGTCCACCCGCTTGTCATGCGACAAAACGGCGATCTTGGCGCGAGAACCGGGGTCACGGGCACAGGTTTTGATTTCGAGCAGGCCTTGTTCGATTTCGGGCACTTCTTGGCGGAACAGCTCGATCATGAACTCGGGGGCAGAACGCGACAAGATGATGGGCGCACCACGCAAGGTCAGGTCCACGTCCATGATCATGGCGCGCACACGGTCGCCACTGCGCAGATTTTCCTTGGGGATCATCTCGCTGCGACGCAGGCGGCCTTCAACGCGGCCGGCTTCACAGATGATGTCGCCCTTGTCCATGCGCTTGACGGTGCCGACAAAGATTTTTTCGCCGCGCGACATGAAG
>JBEEJQ010000144.1:0-6350 GCA_041169105.1 Pseudomonadota bacterium
ACCAGGCCCGGCTGCAAGCGCAGGCCGGGCAGAACGCGCCCCTGGCCCGGATGGCGGCCGTGCTGGCCTGCAAGGGCGGCAGCGGTGCCAGCTTTGTGGCGACCAATCTGGCTTATCTCTTGGCCAGTGAGTTTTCCAAAACCTGCGCCTTGCTCGACCTGGACTTGCAATACGGCGATGCCTCGTTTTATCTGGGGGCTGGTGCGGTCAAGAACAACATCAGTGACTTGACGCACCAGATCGAGCGGCTGGATGCGCAGTTGCTGCTCAGCTGCATGCACCCGGTGGCACCTCGTCTGACCTTGCTGGCCGCGCCCCCCGATGTGGAAACGGCGCTGTCCATCACCGCCAAGCCGCTGGCCAAGGTGCTGCAGTTGGCGCGTCAAAAAAACGAGGTGCTGGTGCTCGATGTGCACCGCACCATGGACGCGGTGGCGATCGAGGCGCTGGACACGGCGGATGTGCTGTATTTGGTGATGGACAACGACATGCCGTCGGTGCGCGATGCCAAACGGCTGGTCAAGTTGTTCCGCTCGCTCGGCTATGCCGATGACAAGTTGCGCTTGCTGGTCAACCGCTACGACAGCCACAGCTTTGTCGATCTCAAAAGCATCGAAGAAGCGGTGGGCTTGCCGGTGGTGCAGACACTGCCGCGCCAATCGGCGGCGGTGTCCGAGTCCATCAGCCTGGGCCAGCCCTTGGTCAAGACGCATCCGCAGAACCCGGCGGTGGATGCCTTGCGCCAGGTGGGGGCCAACTTTTTACAAACCCAAGCGCCCAAAAACAAGACCTGGTTTTCGCGCTGGGTGGGTGTTCATGCTTGATGCCGCATCAAGCGCTCTACAGGAGTCTTTGTTGTGATCCCCAGCATTCGCCATCAATTTCAGGAACGCGCCGATGTGCTCCCTTTGCCCACCCTGGGTGGGGGGCGCTCGCCCAATGTGCAGTTTGAACAGATCAAGGCCCGTATCCACCAGCAGATCCTGGAGGACATGGATTTGCGCAGGATGCAAAGCCTGCCGGCCGAGCGCCTGCGCAGCGAGTTGCAGGGCCTGACCGAAAGCCTGATCGCGCAAAACCATTTCGCGCTGAACGAAACCGAGCGCAAGCAAATTGCGCAAGGCATTCAGGACGAGATGCTGGGGCTGGGGCCGATCGAGCCCTTGCTCAGCGACGACAGTGTGTCTGACATTTTGGTCAACGGTCCCTACAAAGTGTTTGTCGAAAGGCGCGGCAAGATCGAGGCCACCGACATCCGCTTTGACAGCGAGGCGCACCTGATGCGGGTGATTGACCGCATCGTCTCGCGCATCGGGCGCCGCATTGACGAGATGAGCCCGATGGTCGATGCCCGCTTGGCCGACGGCTCGCGCGTGAACGCGGTCATTCCGCCGCTGGCGATTGATGGCCCCTTGTTGTCGATTCGCCGTTTTGCAGTGGTGCCTTACACGGTGCAGGATTTGCTGCGCTTTGAGACCCTGACCCCCGACATGGCGGCCTTGATCGATGGACTGGCCAAGGCCAAGCTCAACGTCTTGATTTCGGGCGGCACGGGCAGCGGCAAAACCACTTTGCTGAATGTGATCTCGGCGAGCATCCCGCCCAATGAGCGGATTGTCTCGATCGAGGATGCGGCCGAGCTGCAGTTGCAGCAGCCCCATGTGGTGCGCATGGAAACACGCCCGGCCAATATGGAAGGCGCGGGCGAGGTCACGCAGCGGGCCTTGCTGCGCAACAGTTTGCGCATGCGGCCGGACCGGATCATTTTGGGGGAGGTGCGCGGCGCCGAAGTGCTGGACATGTTGCAGGCCATGAACACCGGCCACGAGGGGTCGATGAGCACCATCCACGCCAACACCCCGCGCCACGCCATGACGCGCCTGGAGCACATGCTGGGCATGGCCGGTTTGCAGACCGATGCCCGCAGCATGCGCCAGCAAATCGCGGCGGCGCTGACGGTGGTGATCCAGGTCTCCCGCTTGTCCGATGGTCAGCGCAAGATCACCAGCTTGCAGGAGATCACCGGCATGGAAGGCGATGTCATCACCATGCAGGAAATCTTCAAGTTTGAGCAGACCGGTCTGTCGGATGGTGCGCAGGTGCAAGGCCGTTTTGTGGCCACGGGCATCCGGCCCAAGTTTTTTCAGCGCCTGCAAACGCGGGGCATTGCGCTCAGTGCGGACATGTTCAGGCAAGCCGGAGGTGTGGCATGAACGACGCCATGTACTGGGCCATGCTGGGTTTGGGGGGCGCGTCGACGGTGTTCCTGATTTTGGCGCTGGGCTTGATCTGGGAGCACTGGCGAGGGCCGCGCCGCCAGCGTCTGTCTGAGCGCTGGCGCGCTGTGGCGGACGATGCGGAGGTGATCGATGCCGGGCGCTTGATCAGGAAGCGTTACCTGAGCGAGAACGCTTCGCTGCAGGCTTGGCTGCAAGCGATGCCGATCATGCAGGCCTACGACCGCTTTTTGCAGCAGACGGGGTTGACCATCACGGTGGCGCAGTCGCTGTGGTTGGGCTTGGGCGCTGCGTGTTTGTGCAGCGTGCTGGCGGTTGGGGTGGGCCTGCCGCTGGTGGGCTTGCCGCTGGTGTGGCTGGGCGTATGCGCTCTGGGCTGGGCTGAATTGCGCCGCCGCAAACACCAGCGCCTGGCGCGCATCGACCAGCAGTTGCCCGATGCGCTGGACCTGATGGCCCGAGCCTTGCAGGCGGGGCACGCCTTGAGCGGGGCCTTGCTGATCGCGGCCAAGGAGTCCAAGCAACCCATCGCCAGCGAGTTGCAGGCGGTGTTTGACGAGGTGAATTTCGGCATCTCGGTGCAAGTGGCTTTGCCCCATTTGGCCGAGCGCATCGCCAGTGACAACGTGCGTTACTTCGTGGTGGCCGCGCTGATCCAGAGCGAGACCGGCGGCAACCTGGCCGAGATCCTCAAGAGCACCGCCTTTTTGATCCGCGAGCGGCAAAAAATTTCCGGCATGGTGCGCGTGCTGTCGGCCGAGGGGCGCTTGTCGGCGCTGATCCTGTCGGCCTTGCCCTTTGCCATTGCCGGTTTGCTCAGTTGGGTGAACCCGGGCTTCATGGCCAAGCTGTGGACCGACCCGCTGGGCTTGAAGCTCTTGTACGGCTCTTTGTTTTTGGCCTTGGTGGGCATCGTGTGGATGCGCCGCCTGGTCTCGGTGCGTGTGTGAACGCAGGAAAGCCAACGATGTCTCTCTTGATCATTGCCTTTTACGCCCTGGTCTTTGTCTTGGCGGGTTTGCTCAGTTACTGGGCCATGAGCCGTGTCATGCCCCATGCGATGGGGCAGCGCATGGCCAGCCTCAAGGCGCCGGGCGATCTGCCCGCGCCTTCGTCTCAGCCCTCAGGCCAGCCCTCACGGCTGTTGGCCGCGTGGCAGCTGCGCATCCAGAAGCTGCTGGATTGGCTCAGCCCCTTGTCGGCCAGTACCGACGTGCAGGACCCGACGCAGCCGTCCAAATTGCGGCTGCGGTTTTTCAATGCGGGGGTGCATTCGCGTGTGGCCCCGGCGCTTTACCTGGCCAGCAAAACCGTGTTGACCTTTTTCTTGCCGGCTGTGGCCGCTTTGCTGTTTTGGCAAAGCCACAGCGTGACCGCACCCATGGTGCAGATGTCGGTGTTGATGCTGTCTGCGGCGCTGGGCTATTACCTGCCCAATGCGGTGCTGGCGCACGCGGTCAAGCGCTACCAGTTGGCTTTGTTCAACAGCTTTCCCGATGCGCTCGATTTGATGCGGGTCTGCGTGCAGGCGGGGCTGGGGCTGGATGCGGCCATTGACCGCGTGGGCCGCGAGATGCGTTTGTCTTGTCCCCAGCTGTCCAACGAATTTGCCTTGACCGGACTGGAGTTGCGGGCTGGCGCTTCACGCACCGATGCCTTGCGTCACCTGTCTTTGCGCATGGGCCTGGATGATCTGGACGCGCTGGTGGTGATGCTGATTCAGGCTGACCGCCTGGGCACCAGCGTGACCGAGTCATTGCAGATCCATTCGGACGCTTTGCGCACCAAGCGCCGTTTGTTGGCCGAAGAAACCGCGGCCAAGTTGCCCGTCAAATTGCTGATCCCGCTGGTGTTTTGTGTTTTTCCTGCGCTGTTGACGGTGCTGCTGGGGCCGGCGGTGATCAGCGTGCACGACATCCTGCGTCCCACGGCCCAGTCGAGCGGGGGCTGAAGGCTCAGGCTTCGAGCACCAACAGGTAGGCCTGGCGTGTTTCGGGGCTGACGGCGTCCAGCGCTTGCTCGTAACGCGTCTGGTGCTGCGTCAGCATGCGGGCCGAGGCGATGGTTTTGGATTTGCAAAACCAGTGGCAGCTGTGCTGCATCAAAAACATCTCGGCCATGATGCGAAAGGACCGCTCTTTGGCGGGAGCCTGTGTCTCGGCAATGGCGCGGCCAATGCCCTGGGCGTGCACTTCGAGCATGCGGCGCATGTCAAACGTGGCTTTGGGCGAGAGCTGATCGATGAAGGGCAGCGCGACCTTGAAGCCGCGTGTGACCGGCGCGGCCAGGCGACCAAAGTCCTTGGCCAGCGCCTTGAACTCTTCGGCCAGTTGCTGCTCGGCCATCTCTTGCAGTTGCAAAATCTGTTGCTGGCGCTGCAAATCGGACTCGCCCAGCGCCCGCATGTAGGCCCCGGTCAATTGCTCCATGTGTTTTTCTATTTGGTAAGGCCGCAAGTGCTCGGCCAGCAAGGCCGTGCGCTTACGCTGGCCCTGACCGTTCAGCCAGTGGATGCCCACGCCCAACAAAAACAAAAGACTCAGAAGTTCCATAACCGCCCGGTTCAAGGGCCACCCGGCCCGATGCCCCAAGTGTAAAGAGTGTGATCTGGCGCACACCGATTTGGAGAGCTGCCTCTAAAGTTCGGGTTTTCCCTTGCGGTGTGGTGGGGGTGGTGGTCAAATTGCTGCATTGCAACAAACCTTTCCAAGGAGTCCCTCATGTCTTTCAATGCTGAACAACTCGTCGCCGCTCAACAAGCCAACCTGAACGCCGCTTCTGGCCTGTCGCAAACCGCTTTCGCTGGTTTCGAGCGCTTGGTCGAGCTGAACATGGCCGCTGGCAAAGCCGCTGTGGGTGAGTCTTTCGCCAACGCACAAGCCCTGTTCGCCGCCAAGAACCCCCAAGACCTGTTGGCCGTTCAAGCTGCCCTGGTGCAACCTGCTTTCGAAAAAGCCGTGTCTTATGGCCGTCACCTGACCGACATCGCCAACAGCACCGGCGCTGAAATCACCAAGGCCGTCGAAGGCAAGTTCGCCGAGTCCGAGCAAGCTGTCAAAAGCCTGGTTGAAAACAGCCTGAAGAACGCACCTGCTGGCTCTGACGCCGCTGTGGCCGTGCTCAAGACCGCTTTCGAAGCCAGCCAAAACGCTGCTGAAACCCTGAAAAAAGTGGCCAAGCAAGCCGCTGACACCGCCGAGTCCAACCTCAAGGCCGCCACTGCCCAAGCCGAAGCTTCGGTCAAAGCCGCCATGAGCAAAGCCAAAGCCAAATAAGCACACCTGCTGCTTTCTACAATCAAGGGCGTCTTCGGACGCCTTTGTTGTTTCTGGATCGCCCCCATGCCCCTTTTGCCCGCTCAGCCGTCTGCCCCTGTCCTGCACATCGAAGGCGGCGTGGCCACCATCACCTTGAACCGCCCGGCCCAGCGCAACCGCTTGGAAAACGGCGACCTCAAGACCTTGCTGGCGCAGTTCGAGCAGATCAACCAGAACGCCGAGGTGCGCGTGCTGGTGCTCACGGCCAACACCGAAGGCCAGCCCAAGCCGGTGTTTTGCGCGGGGTATGACATCAGCGGTTTCAACGAGCCCGGGCACGGCTCGACCTTTTTTGAAGAGATTCCCGACGCGCTGGCCAAGCTGCGGCCGGTGACGATTTGCGCTTTGAATGGCAGCGTGTATGGCGGTGCCACCGATGTGGTGCTGGCCTGTGATTTGCGCATCGGCCTGCAAGGCATCGAGTGGCGCATGCCCGCCACCGCGCTGGGCCTGCATTACTACCCCAGCGGCTTGCAGCGCTACGTCAGCCGCTTTGGCGTGGCCGGCACCAAGCGGGCGTTTTTGACAGCGCGGCCTTTCTCGGCCGAGCAGCTCAACGCCATGGGCGTGTTCGAGGCCTTGGCGTCGCAGGCCGATTGGGCCGCCACGCTGCAAGCGCTGGTGAGCGACATTCTGGCCCTGGCCCCTTTGGCGGTGCAGGAAACCAAGAAGTCGATCAACGAAATCGCCGCAGGGCAGATGGACACCGATCGCCTGCGTGCACGCGAGCACATGACCAGCGACAGCGTCGACTTTGCCGAAGGCCGAGCGGCCTTTGCCGAGCGCAGAAAACCCG
>JBEEJQ010000145.1:0-6310 GCA_041169105.1 Pseudomonadota bacterium
CTGCCCACCAAGGTGGCTCGCGGTGCATGCGGGGCGGCGGGCGGCCGTCTTCCCACTTGCGCTGAATTTGCAGCTGCATTTCACGCCCATCGGGCATGACGAACTCAAAATGCAAAGGCGTCCCCATGCGCGCACGCGGTGCCGACGTGCCCAGCACCTCGCCACCGGGCGTCATGATCACCCAGTCCAGCGGCATGGGCGGCGGCGTGTTGTGCTCCACACTGGCCCGCCAAAACCAGCCCACCACCAGCATCAAGACCGCCACACCGGCCACCACAGCCAGCCAGATGCGCAGGTACAAATGACGGGACAAGCCTTTGAACATCACTCAATCCTGCTGGCGTGCAAACACATAGCCCACACCGCGCACCGTCAAAATGCGCTGCGGCGCTTTGGGGTCGGCCTCAATGGCAGCGCGGATGCGCCCCATGTGCACATCAATCGAGCGGTCAAACGCCTCCAGCTCACGCCCGCGCACCGCCTCCATGATTTGGTCACGAGACAACACCCGGCCTGCCCGCTCGGCCAGTGCCACCAGCAAATCAAACTGGTACGAGGTCAACTCGCAAGGCTGGCCCTTGACCGAGACCCGCCGCGCATCACGGTCGATCTCCAAGGAGCCAAACTGCATGGTGTGTGTGTTGCTTGAGGTGTCAGAGCCCTTGCGGCGCAAGATGGCCTTGATGCGGGCCAGCAACTCGCGGGGCTCGAAGGGTTTGGGCAGGTAGTCGTCTGCGCCCATCTCCAGCCCAATGATGCGGTCCATCGGGTCGCCCTTGGCCGTGAGCATCAGCACCGGCACTTGGCCCAGCGCACCGGGCAGCGCTCGAATGCGCTGACACACCTGCAGGCCATCCATGTCGGGCAGCATCAAATCGAGGATCACCAGGTCCACGCCTGCCGATTGCAAACGGGCCAATCCGGTCTGCGCATCGGGCGCATGGCTGACCGCAAAGCCCGATGCAGCCAAGTAATCCGACACCATGCCCGCCAGGCGGACATCGTCTTCAATCATCAAAAGTTGTTGCATGCCCACATCTTCGCTGGTCGGATCAGGATTGGCGTATCCCGTTTGTAAAGCTCCGTAAAAAAGGATTGGCCATCAGCTGATCATGCTGGGACTCACTCCCCCTCAGCGCGGGGATGCACCCGACTGGCCAGGGCCACCAAAATCAACACAGGCAAGCCCATCCAGGCGGTGGCCTGGAAGAATGTGGCGTAGCCATGGGCGTTGACAAAGTCGCCTGAAAACCCCGCGATGAACTTGGGCAAGAGCAGCATCATCGAGCTGAGCAAGGCGTACTGCGTGGCCGAGTAACTGATGTTGGTCAGCGATGACAAGTAGGCGACGAACGCCGCCGAGGCGATGCCGCTGGCCAGGTTGTCGGCCGACACCACCCAGATGAGCGCCGTCACGTCGTGCCCCACGCCGCTGAGCCAGGCAAACAGCACATTGCTTGCGGCACTCAAGACCGCACCCAGCATCAGGATGCGCATCACGCCCCAACGCGCCGACAACACGCCGCCCACAAAAGCGCCCACCAGGGTCATCACCACGCCATAGACCTTGGTCACGGCCGCCACCTCGTCCTTGGTGTAGCCCATGTCCACATAAAACGGGTTGGCCATGATGCCCATGACCACATCGCTGATGCGGTACACCGCAATCAGCGACAAGACCAGCACCGCCTGCCAGCGGTAGCGCCGCCAAAAATCAGCAAAGGGGTCGATCACCGCACCTTGCAGCCACTCGGTCGCATTGCGGGCTGGCTTCATCGGCGCAGGCACGGGCTCGGGCGAGTTCAGCACCATCAGCATGCCCGGCAACAAACTCAGGGCCATCACCAGATAAGCCGTCTGCCATGCGGCTTGCACATAGCCTGCGGTCTCAGCACCTTGCGCCCGCGCTGCGATCCAGAGCACGCCTGCGCCCGCCCAGATCATGGCCAGGCGATAACCCGTCTGATAAGTGGCCGCCAGCGCCGCCTGCGCATTCACTTCGGCAGACTCGATGCGGTAAGCGTCCAGCGCAATGTCCTGTGTGGCCGAAGCAAACGCCACCGCCAAAGCACAGGCCACCAAAGGCCCGAGCAACTGCGAAGGATCGTTCAGCGCCATGCCCACCAGCCCGGCCATGATGACCGCTTGCGAGAATAGCAGCCAACTGCGCCTTCGGCCCAGCCGCGCCGTCAGCCACGGGATCGGCAAACGGTCCACCAGCGGGGCCCACATCCACTTGACGCCATAGGCCAGGCCCACCCAGCTCAGGTGGCCAATCGTGCTGCGGTCAATGCCCGCCTCGCGCAGGCGAAAGCTCAAGGTGCCCAGCACCAGCAAGAGCGGCAAACCCGCCGAAAAACCCAACAGCAGCATGCGCCAACTGGCCGGTTGCAGGTACAAACGCAGCGACTCGCGCCAAGTGCGCGAAGGGGCAGGCAAAGGGCTTGTGGTGTCAGTCATGTCTGAATTATCAGGCCATGCCCAATGACAACTTCTTGGTTATCATTCGCCACCATGTGCTGGCTTTGCGACTTCAAAACCCCCTCCTCCCCCACGACGGCGCCCAGCGAACACCGCTGGAACGCCCGCCGGGGCTTTTTATTGGCCGCAGGTGCCTCGGCCGCAGGCACAGCGCTCGCGCAAGTCGATGTCGGCTCCGCATCCAGCATGCGCAACCTGGTGCCGGCAGAAACGCTTGAAAACTCGGCACGCCAGCAATACGCGCAAGTCATTGCAGACGCCCGCTCCAAAAACGCGCTGGCCCCCGATGGACACCCCCAACTGCAACGCCTGCACGAGATCGCCAAACGGCTGATCCCGCACACTGCGCAATGGAACCCCCGTGCCAAAGAATGGAAGTGGCAAGTCAACCTGATCGGCAGCAAACAGCTCAACGCCTGGTGCATGCCCGGCGGCAAGATCGCCTTCTACACCGGCATCCTCGACCAACTGCAGCTGACCGATGACGAAGCGGCCATGATCATGGGCCACGAAATGGCACACGCCCTGCGCGAACACGCCCGCGAACGCATGGCCAAAAGCCAAGTCACCGGCTTGGGTCTGTCGATTGCCTCGCAACTGCTGGGCCTGGGTCAGCTGGGCAATGTGGCGGCCGACATGGGCACGCAGCTGCTCAGCCTCAAGTACAGCCGCGACGACGAAACCGAAGCCGACTTGGTGGGCCTGGAAATCGCCGTGCGCGCCGGCTACAAACCCGAAGCCAGCGTGAACTTGTGGAAAAAAATGCAAACCGCATCGGGCGGCAACAACAACGCCTCCTTCCTGTCCACCCACCCCAGCGGTGCCAACCGCATCCAGGAACTCGAAGCCAACATCCCCAAGGTGCAGCACCTGTATGAGCAGGCTCAACGAATGAAGTGATTCAACTCCATACGACACTTACCACCGAATAACTGGACTTAGAAGTTCTACCGGCTGACCAGCAAATTTCAACACGAATAATTCAGGCACCCAATAACAGCATGGCATACGCAAACGAGATCGTTTTCTTGATGACGGGTTTGATCGTCATGGGGATGACGATCCACGCCGTTTCCTTGTATGACGGTGAGAAGGATGCGCGACCGAGCCGCTTTTTGATCACGGCTTTTTTTCTGGCCGATGTTTCTTGTCTGGCCACGCTGGCCGTACGTTCGATCAGCCCGGCTTTTTTGACGGTGGTCAACAGCGGTCTACTGCTGACGATTTGGGCTGTGGCGTTGACGGCCCGTTCATGGCGAATGGCTGTGAGTCGCCGATTGGTTCTGAACAGCGGGGCTTGGATGCTGTGTGTGCCCCTGTCTTTTGAGTTACTGCGCCAGCACGGCACTTATATGCAGCGCGTGGTGCTGTACACAACGCTGAGCGCTTTGCTGTTGTGCTGGGTGTTATTTGAGGTGCTTCAGAAATCCAAACAGGACAAGACTTTTTCACTGAAGTTTGTGATGGGGGCTGTGCTGGCCAGTTTGCTTTTGCGCATAGGGCGCATGGTGTTTGTGTTGCAACAGGCTGTACAACCCGAAAGCTTGCTGCACGAAATGCCTGCTGCGGCCATGATGCGCAATTTATCAGTTTCGATGGATGTGCTGATTCTAAGTTCCCTGGTGGCTTACAGCACGCACAGGTTGGCTTTGCGATACCAGCAAACACAATCGGACAATCAGGCGGTGCGTCTGGCACACGAGGAATTGAAAGCCGTTTTGCAGGAAAAAGAGCAGATGCTCAGGGCACTGACGACGTCCACCAAATCGCGCAATATGGGGGTGTTGCTGGCCTCGTTGGCACATGAGTTGAACCAGCCGATGGCAACGATGCGCTTGAAGGTGGATTTTTTGCTGAGCCAGCCTGATTTGGCGGCCGAGGATCGTCAGGCTTTTTTGCAAGAGTTGATGGATGACAACACGCGAGCAGCTGACATCATTGCCCAGTTGCGCCGCTTCATGCGCCACGGATCTGACGCATTGCAGCCTGTGGCCTTGGACCTGGTGGTGGCTGAGGCACTGCAACTGGTCAGCTCCGAAGTGGAGCGGTTGCAGGTGCAATTGCAGCAGATGGTGACACCCGATACGTCCGTGATGGCACAAGAGGGTCAGTTGCAGATGGTGGTGTTGAATCTGCTGAAAAATGCGCTCGATGCGATGAAGCCGGTTGCTGGCCAGAAAGCGCTTCAGGTGAACCTGTCTTGCTCAACGTCCGAAGTGGTGTTGACCGTGTCGGACAGCGGCCCGGGCATTCCCGAGGCGCAATGGGAGAGGGTGTTTGACCTGTTCTACACCACCAAGCCCGAGGGCATGGGCTTGGGTTTGTGGTTGAGTCGCTCGATTGTGCAAAGCCAGGGGGGGGCCATGACCGTTTCTCGCAGCCCCTTGGGTGGCGCACTCTTTACCTTGAGCTGGCCGCGCATAGCATCCTCACCCATCGGCGTGGATGCCCCAAAAGCTCAGACGCCGTAGCGGTCGCGGTAGGCTTGGACTTTGGGCAAGTGTTGGCCCATTTCGTTGCCGTCTTGGGCGGACAAATAGGCCAGCAGGTCAGACAGCTGCGCTATGCAGCACACGCCCATGCCCAAGGTGTTGCGCACGTATTGCACGGCGCTGTGGGGCACGTCTTGGACCGAGCCGTCGGCTTGTTTTTCGGTGGCCATTTCCTGGCGGTCCAGGGCAATGGCCATGGCGTGGGGCGTGGCACCAGCAGCTTTGATGAGGGCAATCGATTCGCGGGCAGCAGTGCCCGCGCTCATCACGTCGTCCACGATCAGCACACGGCCTTTGAGCGGTGCGCCGACCAAAGAGCCGCCTTCGCCGTGGTCTTTGGCTTCTTTGCGATTGTAGGCAAAAGGCACGTTTTTGCCCAGGCGAGCCAACTCTATGGCCACGGCCGCCCCCAGCGGGATGCCTTTGTAGGCAGGGCCAAAAATCATGTCGAACTCGATGCCGCTGGCCAGCAGGGCTTTTGCATAGAATTGCGCGAGTCGGCTGAGCTTGGCGCCATCGTCAAACAAGCCGGCATTGAAGAAGTAAGGGCTCATGCGGCCCGCTTTGGTTTTGAATTCACCAAAGCGCAGCACGCCCGATTCGATTGCAAACTGCACAAATTCCTGAGCGAGCGCCTGTGTGTCGGCGCTGCTTGCCTGTTCTGTCACCATGGGGAAATCCTTGTTCAAACTCACCAGCCTCAACCTCAACGGCATCCGTTCGGCCACGACCAAAGGGGTCGAAGCCTGGCTGGCGCAAGAAAACCCCGATTGTATTTGCGTGCAAGAGGTCAAAGCCCAGGCCCCCGATGTGGCGGGCAAGTTTGAAGAATTGGCCGGACTGAAAGGCCACTTTCACTTTGCCGAGAAAAAAGGCTATTCGGGCGTGGGCGTGTACACCCGCCACGAGCCCAGCGATGTGGTGATCGGCTTTGACGGCGGCGAGTTCGACGCCGAAGGCCGCTACGCGGAAGTGCGTTTTGACACGCCGAGCCGCAAGCTGTCGATCATCAGTGTGTATTTCCCGAGCGGCTCATCCGGCCCGGAGCGGCAAGAAGCGAAGTTCAGATTTTTGGACAAGATGTACCCGCACTTGATGGCGCTCAAGGCCGAGCGCGATTTTGTGGTGTGCAGCGACGTGAACATCGCGCACAAAGAGGCTGACCTGAAGAACTGGAAGGGCAACCTGAAAAACAGCGGCTTCTTGCCCGAAGAACGCGCCTGGATGACCCAGCTGACCACCGAAGGCGGCGTGGTGGACGTGTACCGCCACCTCAAGCCCGACACCACCGACGCTTGCTACACTTGGTGGAGCAACCGCGGCCAGGCCTACGCCAA
>JBEEJQ010000146.1:0-6296 GCA_041169105.1 Pseudomonadota bacterium
GCGATCTCGTCAAAGGGGTTCATGCTCATCTTGACGTTGGCAATGTCCACGCCGCTGTTGTCGGACTTGACGCGCACTTTGACGTTGTAGTCCACCACCCGTTTCACGGGAACAAGAATTTTCATGAGCTCACTCCGATTTCAAAAATGTGTGTGTGGCCTGTGCTTACGCGGTGCGCAGAAGTTCGCGGCCGATGATGATTTGTTGCACTTGTGTCGTGCCCTCGTACAGGCGCAGCAGGCGGGCATCGCGGTAAAAGCGCTCCACCGGGTATTCGTTGATGTAGCCTGCGCCGCCGTGGATCTGCACGCCCCGGTCGGCCACGCGGCCCACCATCTCGGTGGAGAACAACTTCGCGCAAGACACTTGCATGGAGATGTCGGGGTCGGACACATGCGCAGGCTTGAGGTCAAAGCGTGCGGCCACGTCCTTGACCAGCGACCAGGCTGCCAGCAATTCGGCCTGGCTGTCGGCCAGCATCGCCTGGATCAGCTGGAACTCGCCAATCGGTTTGCCAAATTGCTTGCGGTCGCGGGCGTAGCGGCGGGCCTCGTCGAGGATGCGCGAGGCCAGGCCGCAAGAGACGGCAGAAATGTTCAAGCGGCCACGGTCAAGCACCTTCATGGCGGTCTTGAAGCCTTGCCCGGGCACGCCACCGATGATGTTGGCGGCGGGCACGCGCACGTTTTCCAGAATCACGTCACAGGTCTTGGTGCCGCGCTGGCCCATTTTCTTGTCGGGCTTGCCCAAGGTGATGCCCGGCAAGGTGGCCGGGACGATGAAGGCCGACACCCCGCCCGCACCCGGACCGCCCGTGCGCGCCATGAGGGTGAAGGCGCCGGCTCGGGGTGCGTTGGTGATGTAGCGCTTGGTGCCATTGAGCACATAGTGGTCGCCGTCGAGTTCGGCACGGGTCTTGAGCGAAGCAGCGTCGGTGCCGACATCGGGCTCTGTCAGTGCGAAGGACATGATCAGCTCACCGCTGGCCACGGGGGGCAAATACTTGGCTTTTTGCTCTGCCGTGCCGTCCATCAGGATGCCTTGCGAGCCGATGCCAATGTTGGTGCCAAAGACCGAACGGAAGGCGGGTGCGGTGCGGCCCAGTTCGTAATTGACCAGCACTTCCTGGCTGACCGACAGGCCGATGCCGCCAAATTCTTCGGGCACCGTGAGGCCAAACAGGCCCATGTCCTTCATGTCCTGCACGATGTCCTGTGGCACATCGTCATGCTCCTCGAGGTGGTCTTCGGCAGGGATCAAGCGCTCCTGGATGAAGCGCTGGAGGGTGGGCAGCAGGATTTCAAAGGATTCGGTGTCGAGGGCCATGGTCAAAATCGCTTTAGCGGTGCTGGAAAACAGGTTTGCGTTTGCCCAGAAAGGCGTGCATGCCTTCATGCGCGTCTTCGCTGGCAAAGCGCGCGTGCAGCTCACGCCGCTCAAACAGGATGCCTTCGCTCAGGCTGCTCTCGTGGGCACGGTTGACGGATTCCTTGATGGCCATGAGGGCGGGCAATGAGTAGCCCGCGATTTGTGTGGCCAGTTTGAGGGTGGTGGTTTGCAGGTCTGCGTCAGCCACCACGCGCGAGACCAGGCCATAGCGGTCGGCTTCTGCAGCTGACAGCATGCGCGCTGACAGGCACATGTCCATGGCCTTGGCCTTGCCAATCGCACGCGGCAGGCGCTGCGTGCCCCCTGCGCCGGGCAGCATGGCCAGCTTGATTTCAGGCAGCGCGAACTGCGCCGACTCGGCCGCAACGATGATGTCGCAGGCCAGGGCCAGCTCGCAACCGCCGCCCATGGCGTAACCGGCCACGGCGGCAATCACCGGCTTGCGCACCTGCCGGATGGTTTCCCAGTTGCGGGTGATGAAGCCGCCCTGGTACACATCCATGTAGCTCCAGTCGGCCATTACGGCGATGTCGGCACCGGCAGCAAAAGCCTTGTCGCTGCCGGTGATGACAATGGCACCGATGTCCGCGTCCTGGTCCAGGCTCAGCAGAGCCTCACCCAGCGCGTCCATCAGGGCGTCGTTGAGGGCATTGAGTTGCGCCGGGCGGTTGAGGGTGATGAGCCCGACACGGCCATGCCGTGCGGTCAGGATGGGAGACTCGGACATGGTGCGTTCCTGCTCACTCGACAGTGATTTTTTGGTCGCGGATCAAATTACCCAGCACCTTGCCTTCGTTGGCCAGCAGGGCCTTGAATTCGGCGGTGTCCAAGGCGACGTTTTCACCACCCAGGTCGGCGTAGCGGGCCTTGAGCGTGGGTGAAGCCAGGGCCTTGGCAATCTCGCGGTTCAGGCGGGCAACGACTTCGGTCGGCGTGTTGTTGGGTGTCCACATGCCAAACCAGATGTCCAGGTTGGCACCCTTGAAGCCTTGCTCACCCACCGTGGGTACATCCGGAAAGAACGGCGAACGCTTCTCGCTCACCACCGCCAGCAGTTTGACTTTGCCGGTGCGGATGTGTGGGAAAGAAATGCCGGGGTCGCACACCATGTCGGTCTGACCCGAGAGCACGTCTTGCAGCGCAGGGGCTGCGCCACGGTAAGGCACATGCAGGATGTCAGTGCCGGTGGCTTGCTTGAACAGCTCGCAAGCCAGGTGGGGCGGCGTGCCTGCCCCAGCCGAGGCGTAGGACAGCTTGTTGGCTTTGGCTTGAGCCACCAGTTCACGCACATCCTTGGCAGTGCTCTGGGGCTTGGTCACCAGGTACATTTGCGATTTGCCCACACCTGCCACGGGGGTGAGGTCACGCGAAGGCAGCAAAGGAGACTTGAACAGGTGCGGGTTGACGGTTTCGACCGAGGTCGGGGCGATGAGCAGGGTGTAGCCGTCGGGCGTGGCACGGGCGACTTCGGCCGCGGCGATGTTGCCGCTGGCACCGGGCTTGTTGTCGACAACGACGGACTGGCCCAAGCTCTCGGTCAGGCCTTGGGCGACGAGGCGAGCCATCACGTCGGTGGTGCCGCCCGGGGCAAATCCGACCACGATGCGGATGGGTTTACCCGGCCAGCTTTGGGTTTGGCTCTTGACGCTGGTGCCCAGTGCCAGTAAAGCGAGGGCCGCCACCGTCATGCTGCGGCGCAGCGGGAATCGTGCTGTGGATGTCATGGTTTGTCTCCTGTTGTGTTGGTGGGGTGTCATGCGCTTGGACTTAAGCTGCACCGTCGCGCAATAGCTCACGCAATTTGAATTTCTGGATCTTTCCAGAGGGGGTGGACGGCATGACCTCGCGCACCTCCAGGCGTTCGGGGATGTACTGGATCGCGACTTGTTGTTCCTTGAGGTAGGCCACCATGGTGGGCATGTCAAAGCTCTGGCCGGGCTTGGGCACCACCACGGCGCAGGCGCGCTCGCCCAAGCGCTCGTCGGGGTAGGCCACGATGGCCGCCATGGCCACAGCAGGGTGGCGGTACAGCAGCGATTCGATCTCGACCACCGGGATGTTTTCGCCACCGCGGATGATCACGTCCTTGCTGCGGCCGGTGATGCGGATGTAGCCTTGCGCGTCCATGCGGGCCAGGTCACCCGTGTCGAACCAGCCTTCGGCATCGGTGCCATTGAGGTGTGCGCGTTTGAGGTAGCCGCCAAAGTTGGAGCACGAACGCACATAGAGCTTGCCGGGCGTGCCAGTAGGCAGCGCGGGGCCAGAGGCGTCTGACTCCACCACCTTGAGTTCGACGCCGGGCAGGGCCACGCCATCGGTGGTGAATGCCCGCTCGTCCGGATCGTTCAGCTGGATGAGTGTGACCGCACCGTTTTCGCTCATGCCCCAGGCGGACACGATCTTGGTGCCGAGCGCAGCGCGGGCCTGCTCCACCAGTGGGCCGGGGATGGGCGCACCCGCGCACAGGAAGGTCTTGAGCGTGGGCACGGGTGTTTTGTTGTCGACGACCGCACGCGTCAGGTCGGTGAGGAACGGTGTCGATGCCATGGTGAAGCTGGCTTTTTCGGTGTTGATCACCTCCACCGCTTTCTTGGGCTCCCAGATGTCTTGCAGCACGGCGCTGGCCTTGAGCATGATGGGCATCATCAGCCCGTACATGAACCCCGTTTGGTGGGCCATGGGCGAGGCCATCAGCACCACGTCCTCGGCGTCCAGTTGCAGGCGCTGCGCATAAGGAATGATGTTGGCCATCACGGTGTTGGCCGAGTGCATCACGCCCTTGGGCTCGCCGGTGGTGCCCGAGGTGTAGATCAGCTGGGTGATGTCGTCGGGGCCGGGGCGGTGTGCGCTCAATATGGCGGCTGCATCGGGCTCTTTTTCCCAGGCGGGGCCGCTCAGCAGGGCTTCAAAGCTGTTGGCGCCTTGCCCGTCCACCGCGACGATGTGCTTGAGGTCGGGCAGGCCCGGCTGGATGGCCGTGATCATCTGCTCGAAGTCAAAACCCCGGAAAGTCTTGGGCGCGATGATGACTTTGGCTTCGCCATGTTTGAGCATGAAGTTCAGTTCCCGCTCGCGGAAGATGTGCATCAGCGGGTTGATGACCGCACCAATGCGCGAGCACGCCAGATAGGTCACGGTGAATTGCCACCAGTTGGGCAACTGGCAAGCCACGATGTCGTTCTTTTGCACACCCAGGCGGCTCAGGCCCACGGCCACGCGGTCGGCCATTTGCGCCAGCTCGCGGTAAGAGAAGCGGCGCACATCGCCAGCGTCCACACGGTAAGCGGTCAGGGCCAGTTTGTCGGGGCAGGCTGCGACGCAGGCGTCGAGTTCACCGTTGATGGTGCGGTCGTGCCAGAAACCTTGTTCGATCATGCGGGCACGGCGTGGGGCCAGCAGTACAGCGTCAAATTCCATGTTTGTCTCCTTGGTGTAGTTTTCTTTGGGGGCGGCCTCTTGGCGGGCTCGTCAGGCGGGTACGTTCTTGCGCCCCGCACGGGTGCGCGCAATGATGGTCTTCATGATCTGGGCCGTGCCGTCGCCGATTTGGAAGCCCAGCACATCGCGCAGGCGTTGCTCCATCAGGCCTCGGTCGTAGCCGCCGTGGCCAAAGCACAGCAGGCACTGGTGGATCACGTCATAAGCCAGCTTGGGGCCCCACCACTTGGCCATGCCAGCCTCGGCGGAGTGCGGCATACCTTGGTCCTTGAGCCACAGCCCCTGCAGGCAGACCAGGCGGGCACCTTCGACCTCGGTGTCGTACTGGGCCAGCGGGTGCGTCACGCCCTGGAAAGCCGACAGCGGCTGGCCAAAGGCCTGGCGCTGGGTGATGTATTCCCAGGTCTCATCCAGTGCAGCGCGCGCCACGGCCAAGCACTGCAGGCCGATCAATGAGCGCGAATAGTCAAAGCCGTGCATGACTTGCACAAAGCCCTTGTTCTCGTCGCCCAAGCGGTGGCTGACGGGCACACGCACGTTCTCAAAGAAGATGGAGCCGCGACCGATCGAGCGCTGGCCATGGCAATCAAAACGGCTGGTGGTCAGGCCGGGCGTGTCCATGGGGACCAGCAGGGCCGTGACGCCATGTGCGCCGTCTTCGGGCTTGCCCGTGCGGCCAAACACCACGGTGATGTCGGCCTGGTCAGCGGCCGAGATGGAGGTTTTCTCGCCGTTGATGACGTAAAAGTCACCGTCGCGCTCCACCCGCAAACGCAGGTTAGCCGCATCCGAGCCGCCACGTGGCTCGGTCAGCGCAATCGCGCAAATGGCTCGGCCTTCGCGGATCTTGTCGAGCCAGGGGCGCACCACTTCTGGCTTGCCGTACTTGTAGAGGATCTGGCTGTTGAGCGAAGCCAACAGGTTCAGATAGGAAAAGCTCAGGTCGGCGCGGGCGATTTCCTCGTGGATTACGCCTGCGGCCACGCAACCCATGCCCAGGCCGCCAAACGCTTCTGGCACTTCAGGGCAGATGAAACCCAACTCGCCCATCTCGCGCAGCAAGGCGCGGTCAAACTCGCGCGTTTTGTCACGCTCCAGAAAGCCAGGTTTGATTTTTTCGTCGGCAAAGCGGCGAACGGTCTCGGCCAGCGCCTGCAGGTCTTCGTTGATGTACGGGTTGGGGTTCATCTTGACTCCTCGGGTTGCGCGTTTACTTGGCGTATTTGCGGAAGTCGGGCTTGCGCTTTTCCTGCAAGGCCTTCACGCCTTCGCGGGACTCTTCGGTGTCGTAGTACAGCTTGAGCGCGTACATGCCCAGGCCAGCGATGCCCGCTTGGTGCGCGGTGTCCATGTTGAAGCTGCGCTTGGCAATCGCAATCGCGGTGGGGCTGCGCTCGCAGATGGTCTCGCCCCATTCCTGCACGGTGGCGTCGAGCTGGTCATGCGGCACGCAGATGTTGGCCAAGCCC
>JBEEJQ010000147.1:0-6293 GCA_041169105.1 Pseudomonadota bacterium
GGGGTCGGGGTAACTTCAGCATGACCGCGCAGGTGCAGCGCTGGCAAACCCTGCAAATCGACACGGCAGCGATCACGCCGCCCTATGACCGCGCACCGCAGATCACCATGCGCTACGGCCAATGGAATGCCGAAGGTCTGGACTGGTCGGTGGTGGGTGACACGACCCGCTTCGAAACAAATTTTTCGCGCATCCCCAATGTGAGCGATGCAACCTTGGCCAGTTTGCGCAACGGCGAACGCAGTTACGTCCAAGCGCAAGTCAGTCGGCCTTGGGTGCGTCCCTGGGGTTTTGTCACCCCCAAAGTGCAATTGCACGCGACGCGCTACCAGTTGGACAACGCCCTGAGCACGGGTGAAAGTTCATTCAACCGCGTCTTGCCCACCGTCAGCCTGGACTCGGGCCTGGTGTTCGAGCGAGAAACCAGCTGGTTTGGCAAAAACATTTTGCAAACCCTGGAGCCCCGCGCTTTTTATGCGCGCACGCCTTACCGCGACCAAAGCCTGTTCCCGGTGTATGACAGTGGCGCCGCCGACTTCAACCTGTCCACCATTTACAGCGAGAACCCTTATGTCGGCCAAGACCGCTTGGTGGACAACAACTCGCTGACCCTTGGGGTGACCACCCGCTTGTTCGATGCGGAGTCAGGCGCTGAAAGACTGAAACTGGGCATGGCCCAGCGCATCCGGTTTGACACTCAAAAAGTGGTATTGGACCCATCCAATCCTTTGAACCCATCTCCAACGCCTATTTCCGCAGGCCTGAGTGACATGCTGCTGGGCGCTGGCATACGCTGGACCGACCGCTGGACGGTGGACGCCACCGTGCAAGTCAACTCGCAAACCAACGCCGTCACCCGCACCACGGTGCAAAGCCGCTACAACCCCACGCCTTACCGCGTCTTCAACGTGGCTTACCGACTCAACCAAGGCGTGAGCGAGCAGGTGGACATGGGTTGGCAGTGGCCCATCAACGACTTGTGGGGCGGCGGTGACGGTGAAGCGGAATCTGCATGGACCCGCACACGCGGCCAGGGCCTGGGACCTGATCGCTGGTACAGCGTGGGTCGCATGAACTTCAGTTTGACCGAAAAACGCCTCGTGGACACCATCATTGGCTTCGAATACGATGCCGGCTGCTGGTTGGGTCGGGTCGTTTTACAGCGCCTGCAAAGCTCCGTGACCACCGCCAGCACACAATTGATGTTCCAGTTGGAGTTTTCGGGCTTGGCCCGGGTGGGTGCCAGCCCCCTGCAGAGCCTGCGCAACAACATCACCAACTACCAATTCCTGCGTGACCACACCGAACAACCGAGCCGATTCCAGTCTTATGAATGAACTTTTTTCCTCCATCCGCTTGGCCGGATTGGGCTGTGCCCTGGGTTTGGCTGGATTGCTCTGCAGTGTGGGTGCAAGCGCACAGACCAATGTGCCCCGCCAAGCGGATTTCATCGTCGCCGTGGTCAACTCCGAACCGATCACCAACCAGGACGTGCAGGCACTCAAGCAGCGCATGTCACGCGAGGCACGCAGCGCAGCTGGCAATACCGAAGCGGAACTCAACCGCAAAGCCCTGGATCAGCTGATCAACGAAAAAGCACAGCTGCAACAAGCCCGTGAGGCGGGCATCAAGATCGACGACGAAGCCATCGATCAGGCCGAGATGAACGTGGCGGCCAACAACCAGGTGACACGCGATGAGCTGCGCAAGAATTTGAGCAAAGAGGGGCTGACGCTCAAAACATTCCGCGACCAGCTGCGTGACCAGCTGCTGCTCTCGCGCGTGCGTGAGCGCGAAGTCGAAGGCCGTGTGCGCATCAGCGATCTGGAAGTCGAGCAATACCTGCAGGAACAAATTCAGGCTCAAGGCGGCCAGGCCCCAACAGAATTGAACTTGGGCATGATCCTGATCGCCGTCCCGGAAAACAGCACACCCTCAGAGATCAAAGCCCTGCAAGAACGCGCTGACGATGTGGCCCGCCGCGCACGCAGCGGAGAAAGCTTTGCACTTTTGGCGAAAACTTATTCGCAAGCCATTGACAAAGGTACCAACGGCGGCGAAATGGGACTGCGCTCGCCGGACCGCTACCCAGAATTGTTTGTCGAAGCAACCCGCAACCTGCGTGTGGGCGCCACCACGGCCGCCTTGCGCTCGGGCGCGGGCTTTCACATCCTCAAAGTGATCGAACGCCGCCAGGGTCAGGCCACCTTGATGGTGACGCAGACCCGTGCCCGTCACATCCTGCTGCGCCCCGCCGCCCAGATGTCACAAGCCCAGGCCGTGGCGCGCCTGAATGAACTGCGCCAAAGCATCGTGGCCGGCAAGGCCGACTTCGCTGCGGTCGCGCGTCAAATCTCTCAGGACGGCAGCGCTGCGCAAGGCGGTGATCTGGGCTGGGCCAACCCCGGCATGTTTGTGCCCGAGTTTGAACAAGTCATGAACCGTCTGCGCCCCGGCCAAGTGGGCGAGCCCCTGGTGTCCCGTTTCGGCGTTCACCTCATCGAAGTGACCGATCGCCGCAACGCCCCACTGTCTGACCAGGACCAACGCACCGTGGCCCGCAACGCGCTGCGCGAGAAAAAGCTGGAAGAGGCCTACACCACCTGGGTCGAAGATGTGCGCAGCCGCGCTTATGTCGAGATGCGCGAGCCCCCCCAATGAAGCACATTGCCCGCAAACGTTTCGGTCAGCATTTCCTGACCGATGGCGGCATCATCGATGCCATCGTGGACGCCATCGGCCCGCAAGCGGGCCAACCCATGGTCGAAATCGGCCCGGGCCTGGCCGCCCTCACTCAACCACTGGTGGAGCGCCTGGGCCACATGACCGTGATCGAACTCGACCGCGATCTGGCGGTGCGCTTGCGACTGCACGAGCAGCTGAGCGTGGTCGAGTCCGATGTGCTCAAGGTCAACTTCACCGAGTTGTCCCAAACCATGCTGGCCGCGCAAACCGCGGCGGTCAAAAGCGACAAAATCCGTGTCGTCGGCAATCTGCCCTACAACATCTCCACCCCCATCTTGTTTCACCTGCTCGATCATGTGGCGGTGATCGAAGACCAGCACTTCATGCTGCAAAAAGAAGTCATCGACCGCATGGTGGCCCAGCCCGCCACATCGGACTACAGCCGTTTGTCGGTCATGCTGCAGTGGCGCTACGCCATGGAGAATGTGCTGTTTGTGCCCCCCGAGAGCTTTGACCCACCGCCCCGCGTGGACAGCGCGGTGGTGCGCATGGTGCCTTTGGCCGCGCCGCCCAATGTGAATGTCAAGACGCTGGAAACTTTGGTCCAGGTGGCCTTCAGCCAGCGCCGCAAGATTTTGCGCAACACGCTGGGCAAGTGGCTGGACGAAAAAGGCTTTGCTGGAACATTTGACCTGCAACGCCGGGCCGAGGAAGTCCCCGTCGCCGAATTTGTGGCGCTGGCTCAAGCCGTCTGATGCGCTGAGCCCAAAAAAAAGCCAGTCTGATGACTGGCTTTTTCATAGTGGCCACCGCAGTGGCCCAACGCACAGATCAGGCGGCTGCGAGCCAGTACCCTGCGTTGAATGGGCTGCTCATGCGCAGCGCCAAAGGCGACACGTCCACCAATTTGTCGGTGGGCATTTTTTCGCCTTCTTCGATCGACTCGGCCACTTCGGCGTCCTCGGTTTGTGCCTCAATCGCCCGTCCTGCTTGGCTGTTTTGCGCAGAACGGGCTACAGAAAAGAATAGAAGCATCGGAAGGGAATTTTCCGGTCTCCCCAGTAATCGGCCGTGTCGCGGAAGATGTCGAGCAATTGCTCGCGGGCTTCCTTGTCAAATTTGGCGTGCGCAGGAATCGACTCCAGCACCACGATGAAGCCCGGCTGTGGGCCCGACTTGTGCAGGGGGTCGGTCATGCAGTCGTACAGGGCATCAAAGTTCTTGCCGAAGTGCGAAGGCAGTGTGAATTGCGCACCAATGAGGTCCAGCACGTCTTGCTTGCTCTGAGCCTCGGCCAGATTGGCATACAAAAAGTGATGGCCCAAATTTTGGGCGGCATCTTGCAAGTCGCTCACGCGGTAGGCGCGGATCGACTGCACGATGTTGGACCGCACACCCTTCAAGGGCGTTTCCTGGTCCGAGCGAATCGGCATGTCCATCTCCGTGGTTCTTTCTCTGAAGCTAAAAATCAGTTCTTGTCGACAATTTCGCGAAAACTCGCGTAATGGTCCTGGGTGTAGTAACAGGCTCGCGGATTGCGAGGCTCCTGCCCACCACACACGATGCGTCGGGCGCCGCGATCACGCGAACCGGGGGTCTTGACGGTGTATTCACGGTAGTAACCCCGATCTTGGCGGGGCAACTGACGTTCACGATTGCCAAAAACCACCCCGTCCTTTTCGTAAGGAAAAGGACCACCCTGTCGGATGAGTTGGTAAGTTGCTTGGCCTTCTCGCGGCAGTTCTGCCACCAACACCGTTGGTGAAGTTGCCACTTCGGCAGTGGTTTTGGCCTGCACCAAAAAAGTGCAAGTCATCCAAATGACCCCAACGATCGCTGCCATGCAGCCTGACACGCCGTGGTTTTTGAGCACTGCCTTCATGAAAACACCTTTCAAGAGCTCCGGGTTAACCCGAAAACTCGAAGGCGCTAGTGTGCGTCAAATATCATAAAAATGCAAGTGCTTGCTTGTTTAATGAGCAGAACTGCCAAGGCCTAAAACCTTGGAAGTTAGCACTTGCTGCCGCCCAACGTCTTATCGGGCGGCGTTGGCGTCGGCCACTGTGAGTGCCGTCATGTTGACGATCCGGCGCACGGTGGTGCTGGGCGTCAGGATGTGCACGGGTTTGGAAGCACCCAGCAGGACCGGGCCCACTGCAATGTTGCCGCCGGCAGCGGTTTTGAGCAGGTTGTAAGCGATGTTGGCGGCATCGATGTTGGGCAAAACCAGCAAATTGGCGTCACCGGCCAAGGTGCTGTTGGGCATGATGGCGTGGCGGGCTGCGGCGTCCAGCGCCACATCGCCATGCATTTCGCCATCGACTTCCAGCCAGGGTGCGTTGCTGCGCAGCAGTTCCAACACCTGACGCATCTTGACCGCGCTGGGCTGGTTGGACGAGCCAAAGTTGGAGTGCGACAGCAAGGCGGCTTTGGGCTTGAGGCCGAAGCGGCGCATTTCCTCGGCCGCCATGACGGTGATTTCGGCCAATTCCTGTGCCGTGGGGTCGTAGTTCACGTGGGTGTCCACCATGAAGACCTGACGACCAGGGAGCATCAGACCGTTCATGCAAGCAAAGGTGTTCACGCCCTTGCGCTTGCCCACGACCTGGTCGATGTAATTCAGGTGCATGGGGTTGGTGCCCCAAGTGCCGCAAATCATGCCGTCCACATCGCCTTTGTGCAGCAACATGGCACCGATCAAAGACAAACGGCGACGCATCTCGATCTTGGCGATCTGCTGGGTGATGCCTTTGCGCTCGGTCATGCGGTGGTAGGTCTGCCAAAAGTCGCGGTAGCGGTGGTCGAGCTCGACGTTGACCACGTCGTAATCGAGTTCTTCTTTCAGGCGCAAGCCGAATTTCTCGATGCGCTCGGCGATCACGGCAGGACGGCCAATCAGGGTCGGACGGGCAATGCCCTCGTCCACCACGATCTGGGCGGCACGCAGCACGCGTTCTTCTTCGCCTTCGCTGTAGGCGATGCGTTTTTTCAAGGCGCGTTTGGCGGCTGTGAAAATCGGCTTCATCATCGTGCCCGAGGCATAGACGAAACCTTGCAGGCGTTCGCGGTAAGCGTCCAGATCGGCAATCGGACGCAAAGCCACGCCGCTGTCGGCGGCGGCTTGGGCCACGGCCGGGGCGATCTTCATCATCAGACGCGGATCAAAAGGCTTGGGGATCAGGTATTCGGGACCAAAAGCCAAGGGCTCGCCCGCATAGGCTGCCGCCACCACTTCGCTTTGCTCGGCCTGCGCCAGCTCGGCAATGGCGTGCACGGCGGCAATTTCCATCTCCAGTGTGATGGTTGATGCTCCCGCATCCAGTGCGCCCCGGAAGATGTAGGGGAAACACAAAACGTTGTTGACCTGGTTGGGGTAGTCGGTGCGGCCCGTGGCCATGATGGCGTCGTCGCGCACAGCTTTGACGTCTTCCGGCAGGATTTCAGGGTTAGGGTTGGCCAACGCAAAAATCAAAGGCTTGGCCGCCATAGACTGGACCATGTCTTGCTTGAGCACGCCACCAGCCGACAGGCCGAGGAACACGTCGGCACCGGCAATCACTTCACGAAGTGTGCGTTGCTCGGTCTTTTGCACAAACTGGATCTTGTCT
>JBEEJQ010000148.1:0-6126 GCA_041169105.1 Pseudomonadota bacterium
GCCGCGAACACATCGTCTTGCCCCGACGCATTGGCTGGCTGTCCAAAGCCCTGTCGCTGCTGCCGGCCAAGCTGCATGACCGCATCCTGCTGGGCCAACCGCGCAAACCGCGTGCGGGCCAGGCCGGAGCAACACCCATTCCCGGGCTCGACACCCCATCATCCTGAGCCATGGCATGACCCAGACACACGAACAAATTGCCCTGATTGGCGCTGGCCCCTCGGGCCTGTCGGCCGCGAGGGCGCTCAACAAACACGGCTTGGCCTTTCAAGGCTTCGAGATGCACACCGATGTGGGCGGCCTGTGGAACATCGGCAACACCCGCTCCACGGTGTATGAATCGGCGCACCTGATCTCCAGCAAGCACATGACGGAATTCAAGGAATTCCCCATGCCCGCAGGCACGGCCGACTACCCCAGCCACCGCGAGCTGCTCGACTACTTTCAGGCCTATGCCACGCACTTTGACCTGAAAAAGCACTTTCGTTTTGGCGTGCGCGTGGTGCGCGTCGAGCCCATCAGCCAGGCTGCCGACAGCCTCTGGCGCGTGACCATCGACCCCGGCAATGGCGCACTGGAAACCGCCGAGTACAAAGGCGTGGTGATCGCCAACGGCATCCTGGCCGAACCCAACATGCCGCAGTGGCCCGGCACATTCAGTGGCCAGCTGATGCACACCTCGGCCTACAAAAAAGCCGAACAGTTCAAAGGCCAACGTGTCTTGATCGTGGGCGCAGGCAACTCCGGCTGCGACATCGCGGTGGACGCGGTGCACCATGCAAAAAGCGTGGACATCTCGGTGCGACGGGGCTACTACTTCGTGCCCAAATACATCTTTGGCCAACCGGCCGACACCGTGGGCGGCAAAACCAAACTGCCGCGCTGGCTCAAACAAAAAGTCGACACCGCCTTGCTCAAGTGGTTCACCGGCGACCCGGTGCGCTTTGGCTTTCCCAAGCCCGATTACAAGATGTACGAGTCCCACCCCATCGTGAACTCGCTCATCCTGCACCACATCGGCCATGGCGATGTGAAGGTCCGCCCCGACATCGCCCGCCTGGACGGCCACACCGTGCACTTCAAGGACGGCAGCCAGGCCGACTACGACATGGTCATGGCCGCCACCGGCTACAAGTTGCACTACCCCTTCATCGACGACCGCCTGCTCAACTGGCAAGGCATGGCCCCGCAGCTGTACCTCAATATCTTTGCGCCGCACTACCAACGCCTGGCCGTACTGGGCATGGTCGAAGCCGCAGGCCTGGGCTGGGAGGGCCGTGCCGAGCAAGCCGAGGTCGTGGCCCGCTACTTCAAGGGCCTGGCGCTGGGCACGCCACAGGCCGGTGCATTCCAGCAGGCCTGCCAAGGCCCCTCGCCCGACTTGTCGGGTGGCTACCAATACCTCAAGCTCGAACGCATGTCCTGCTATGTGAACAAAGAGGTCTACCGCCGCACCATGCGCGAGACCGCCGCCACACTGGGCTGATGCCCGCCACGAAAGCCCTCCATGCTGCCTGTTGACGAAATCCGCCTGAACTTCAACCCTGCCTCGTTGGCGGTGCTCAATGTGGTGCTGGGCTTTTTGATGTTCGGCATCGCGCTCGATACCCGCATCGAAGACTTCCGCCGCCTGCTGCGCATGCCCATGGCTTTTGCCGTGGGCATTGCGGCGCAGTTTTTGGTGTTGCCGGCCATCACCTTTGGCCTCACGCTGGTGCTGCAACCCGCGCCCAGCATCGCGCTGGGCATGATTTTGGTGGCCTGCTGCCCACCGGGCAATGTGAGCAACATCCTGACCCATCGGGCCAACGGCAATGTGGCGCTCAGCGTGTCGATGACCGCCGTGTCCAACGCCATCTCAGTGTTCGCCATGCCGCTCAACTTTGCGTTTTGGGGCAGCATCCACCCCACGGCCTCCAAGCTGTTGACCAGCATTGCGCTCGACCCGGTGCAGATGTTTGTGCACATCCTGCTGATCATCGGCCTGCCCTTTGTGCTGGGCTTGGCCTGTGTGCACCGCTTTCCTGCTTTTACAGCCCGCTTCAAAAAGCCGCTGCGCATCCTCAGCTTTGTGGCCTTGATCGGCTTCATCATCGGGGCCATAGCGGGCAACTGGCGTTACTTCCTGGACTATGTGGGCCTGGTGCTGTTGGCGGTGGTGCTGCACGATGCCTTGGCCTTTGCCACCGGCTGGTCCATTGCGCGCATGGCGCGTTTGAGTGATTACGACTGCCGCGCTGTGTCCATCGAAGTGGGCATCCGCAACGCGGGTCTGGGTCTGGTGTTGATCTTCAGCTTCTTTGACGGCCTGGGCGGCATGGCCGTGGTGGCCGGCGTGTGGGGCTTTTGGGACATCATCGCCGGCCTGATTTTGGCCGGATGGTGGGCCCGCAAACCCTTGACCAGTGGCGGCCCCGCCGCTGCAGATAGCCAGACATGACAACACCACAAGCCACCCGCGTGCTGGTCACCGGGGCCTCTGGTTTTTTGGGTCAGGGCCTGATCCGCACCCTGGCTGAGCGCCGCACTTGCGCACACGTGGTCGCCGTCGATGTGCGCGAGGTGCCACCCGAGCAACGCCTGCCCGGCATCACCTACGTCACGCAAGATGTACGCGACCCGGCGCTGGCGGACACCCTCGCCGCGCACCACATCGACACCGTGGTGCACCTGGCCTCCATCGTCACGCCCGGCAAAGACTCGAACCGCGCATTGGAATATTCGGTCGATGTGGGCGGCACACAGAATGTCTTGCAAGCCTGCGTGCAGCAAGGTGTGGCGCACATTGTGGTCTCCTCCAGCGGCGCGGCCTATGGCTACCACGCCGACAACCCCGCTTGGCTGACCGAAGACATGCCCCTGCGCGGCAACGAAAGCTTTGCCTACAGCCACCACAAGCGCTTGGTCGAAGAGATGCTGGCGCAATACCGACAAAGCCACCCGCAACTGCAGCAAACCGTGCTGCGCATCGGCACCATCCTGGGCGAGCGGGTCAACAACCAGATCACCGCCCTGTTTGAGAAAAAGCGTTTGTTGGCGATCAAAGGCAGCGACAGCCCCTTTGTCTTCATCTGGGACGAAGACGTGACCGGTGCCATCGTGCATGCGCTCAGCGGCCAAGCGCCCAGCGGCTGCTTTAATCTGGCCGGTGACGGTGCACTGACAATCTTCGACATCGCCCAGCGTCTGAACAAGCAACCCCGCGTGTTGCCCGCATGGTTGCTGCAAACCGCCTTGTGGGTGGGCAGCCGACTGGGCATCAGCCGCTACGGCCCCGAGCAACTCGACTTCTTGCGCTACCGGCCCGTGCTGCTGAACACGGCCCTCAAAACACAATTTGGCTACACGCCTCGCAAAACCAGTGCCGAAGCCTTCGCTGCTTTTGTGACTGCCCGAGAGGCTCAGTCGATACAAGTCCAACATCAAGCCTCATGAGCGCCTATCGCGCACAGGGCGCAGCTCCCACAAACAGGCTTGACATTGTGGGAGCTGCACCCTGTGCGCGACAGTTTCAAAGTAAAGGCCGCAGTTCCCGTGCCGCATCCAACAACAAAGGCAGCCACTTGCGTTGAACGGCTGCGTCTGACAACTGCTCGGGCGTTCCCACCACGTTGAGCGCAGCCAGTGTGCGCCCCTGCATGTTGCGCAGAGGCACCGCCAAGGCGTGGATGCCCAATTCGTGGGCGTCACGAGACAGCGCATGGTCTTGCGTGCGCACCCGTTCGATGATCTTTTTGAATGCCCCCATTCCCACTTCGGTCTGCGGTGTGATGCGTGCCAGGCTGCGGCCTTTGAGCCATGCGCTCAATTCAGCCTTGGGCAAGTTGGCCAGCAAAACCTGCCCGGTGGAGGTGGCGTGCGCAGGCAATCGCGCCCCCAGGTGCAAGCCATAAGCCAAGTGCCGCACCGGCTCAGCCACGCCTGCGCTGCGGGCCACAATCACGCACTCGTCACCATCAAGCACCACCGCAGAAAACGCCGCCTGCGTCTGCAAGGCCAGGCGGTTGAGCGTGGGCTGCAGGGCTCGCGGCAAGCGCGAGGTGGCCATGTAGCTGCCCGCAAAGCGCAACACCCGAGCCGACAACCAGTAGTGACTGCCATCGGTTTCCAGATAACCCAGCTCGGCCAGCGTGAGCAAATGCCGCCGCGCCGCCGCACGCGTGATGCCGGTGCGCTGCGCCGCCAGCGTGGCGTTCAGTCGCTGACGCTCGGTGTCAAAGGCTTCCAACACAGACAGCCCTTTGGCCAGCCCTTCGATGTAATCTGCTTTGGCGATGGTCATGGTGATTTCTTGAGCCTCATCAATTTGCGCGATATTCGCACAATCCATCCTATCATCGCACAAAGTATGACTCGGCAGATGTCCAGAGCTCGGGGCATTGCCTAAGCTTGTAAAAATTACTTTCAGGACATTTTCGGAGACACACCATGAGCACCACACGCACACAAGTGGCCATTGTTGGCGCGGGACCTTCTGGCTTGCTGCTGGGTCAGCTGCTTTACAAGGCCGGCATCGATGCCATCATCGTGGAGCGCCAGACCGGCGACTACGTGCTCTCACGCATCCGTGCGGGTGTGCTCGAGCAAGTGAGCATGGACCTGCTCGACGAAGCAGGCGTGAGTCAACGCATGCATGCCGAAGGCTTGGTGCACAGCGGCTTTGACCTGCTGTTCAAAGGCGCACGTCATCGCATCGACATGAACCAGCTGACCGGCGGCAAAAACGTCATGGTCTATGGCCAGACCGAAGTGACCCGTGACCTGATGGACGCCCGCAAGGCCGCTGGCCTGCCCACGGTTTATGAAGCGGGCAACGTCCAGGTCCACGACTTTGACAGCGCCAAGCCCCGCGTCACTTATGAAAAAAATGGCCAGCTGCACACCATCGAGTGCGACTTCATCGCCGGTTGCGATGGTTTTCACGGCGTGTGCCGCGCCAGCGTCCCCAAGGGGTCCATCAAGGAATTCGAGAAGGTCTACCCCTTCGGCTGGCTGGGCCTTTTGTCAGACACGCCGCCTGTGCACCACGAACTGATTTACGCCAACAGCACCCGTGGCTTTGCCCTGTGCTCGCAGCGCAGTGCCACGCGCAGCCGCTACTACCTGCAGGTGCCACTGACCGACACCATCGAACAGTGGAGCGACGACGCCTTCTGGGCCGAGTTGCGTAACCGCCTTGACCCCGAAGCACGCGAACAACTCGTCACTGGCCCCAGCATCGAAAAAAGCATCGCCCCGCTGCGCAGCTTTGTGACCGAGCCCATGCGCTTTGGCCGCATGTTCCTGGCCGGTGACGCAGCTCACATCGTGCCGCCCACCGGTGCCAAAGGCCTGAACCTGGCCGCCACCGATGTGAAGTACCTGTCCTCAGCCATCATCGCCTACTACGTGGACAAGACCGAAGCGGGCATCGACGCCTACTCCGAGCGCTGCCTGCGCCGCATCTGGCGTGCCGAGCGCTTCAGCTGGTGGTTCACCAGCCTGATGCACCGCTTCCCGGGCGAAGGCGAAATCGCACAGAAGTTCCAGGAAGCCGAACTCGACTACCTGATTCACAGCGAATCGGGTTCGCGCACCATTGCCGAAAACTACGTCGGACTGCCACTGGACTTTGGCGACTGAGCCTGTCCCCCACAGAGGTGACAGACCCTCGTCAGGCCCTTGTCCATAATGCAGTCAAGCCCACTGCGCCGCGCGGTGGAGCACGACACAAAGGCCTTCACATGTCATCTCTCAAGCCCTTGCGCGGTGTGCGCGTTCTCAGCCTCGCCCTCAACCTGCCCGGCCCTGCCGCACTCATGCGCCTGGCCCAAATGGGGGCCCGCTGCACCAAGGTCAACCCGCCTTCTGGTGACCCCATGCAGCACTACACGCCCGAGGGCTACGACCTGCTGCACAAGGGCGTCAAGCATCAAACACTGGACCTCAAAACCGCCGCAGGTCAGGCCGCACTGCACAAGCTGCTGCCCAAGACCGATGTGCTGCTGACCTCGTTTCGGCCTTCTGCTTTGAACAAACTCGGCCTGGGCTGGAAAACACTGCACAAGCAATACCCCACGCTCAGTCTGATTGAGGTGGTCGGTGCGCCCGGTCCGCTGGCCGAGATCCCTGGTCACGACCTCACAT
>JBEEJQ010000149.1:0-6112 GCA_041169105.1 Pseudomonadota bacterium
TGAGGAAGGGTTTTTCCGCATCACCGATCGGATGAAAGACATCATCATCACGGCAGGGGGCAAAAACATCACCCCCAGCGAACTGGAAAACGAACTGAAATTCTCGCCCTACATCACCGACGCAGTGGTGATCGGTGACAAACGGCCTTACCTCACAGTGATCATCATGATCGATCAGGAAAACGTGGAGAAATTCGCACAGGACAACGATGTGCCTTTCTCCAACTACGCCAGCCTGACCCGTGCAGCCGAGGTGCAAGACCTGATCCAGAACGAGCTCGAGCGTGTCAACAAGAAGTTTGCGCGTGTCGAGCAGATCAAAAAATTCTGGCTGCTCGAGACGCAGCTGAGCGCAGAAGACGAAGAGCTGACGCCCACCATGAAGCTCAAGCGCAAACTGGTTCAACAAAAGTACGCGCCTCAAATCGAAGCGATGTACCGCTGACCGATTCACCTTTCACTTACAACAGGAGACAAGCCCCATGAAAATCCAACTCAGTCTGATCGCTGCAGCGATGGCGCTGACCGCAGGCAGCGCCTCGGCGCAAACACAAGGCGTGACGAAAAACGAAATCGTCATCGGCTCCATCCAGGACTTGTCTGGCCCACTGGCGGGCTTTGGCAAGCAAGTGCGCCTGGGCATGATGCTGCGGGTGGAAGAAGTCAATGAGCAAGGCGGCGTCAACGGCCGCAAGATCAAGTTGCTGGTGGAAGACTCGGGTTATGACCCGCGTCGCGCCGTGCTGGCTGCGCAAAAGCTGGTCAACCAGGACAAGATTTTTGCCATGGTGGCCCACATTGGCACTGCGCAGAACATGGCCGCCATGCCGGTGCAGTTCCAGAAGAACGTGGTCAACTTCTTCCCCGTGACCGCGGCGCGTGAAATGTACGAGCCCTTCCACAAGCTCAAGTACTCTTTCGCTGCCACCTACTTCGACCAGATGCGCCAAGCTGTGCCCGCCTTGGTCAAAGAGAAAGGTGCCAAGCAGATTTGCACCATGTACCAGGACGATGAATTCGGTCTGGAAGTCTTCCGTGGCGCAGAAGCGGGCTTGAAGGACGCTGGCATGCAGTTCGCTGAAGTCACCACCTACAAGCGCGGCGCGACCGACTTCGCATCGCAGATGCAAAAGCTGGCCTCGGCCAAGTGCGACTTCGTGGTCATGGGCACCATCATCCGCGAGACGATTGGCGGCATTGCCACGGCGCGTCGTTTGGGCTTCAACCCCACCTTCGTGGGTTCGAGCGCTGCCTACACCGACTTGATCCACAAGCTCGGCGGCCCCGCCATGAACGGCTTCTATGCCACCATGACGTCGCAGCACCCCTATCTGGACGAGGCTTCGCAGCCGATTCGTTTCTGGGCCAACAAGTACAAAACCATGTTCAACGAAGACCCCACCGTCTTCTCGGCCTATGGGTATGGCGCGGTGGATTCGTACCTGCGTGCCGTGGAAAAAGCCGGTGCCAACCTGACCACCGAAACCTTCATCAAAGCCATGGACACGATGAAGATTCCTTCGGACATCTTCGGCAGCCCCGAGATGACGTTCAGCCCCACCAAGCGTTTGGGCAACAACATCTCGCGCATGTCGCAAATCCAGGAAGGTCGCTGGAAAGTTGTGACCGACTACCCGAAAGCCAAGTGATTCGTGCAGCTTAGGCTGCATGAAAAAACCGCCAGCGCCCGCAAGGGCCTGGCGGTTTTTTCATGGCGTGTTTCAAATGCCCAATTGCTTGGCCGCCAGCTCTTTCATGATCTCTTCGGCCCCGCCGCCGATCATCATCACCTTGACTTCGCGGTAAACACGCTCGCTGACCGTGCCGCGCATGAAGCCCATGCCGCCCAACATTTGCACGGCGGCATCGGCGCAATACTGCATGGTTTGCGTGGCGTGGTTTTTCAAGAGGCACACTTGTGCTACCCATTCAGGGCCGGTCTGACCTGCATCGGCTTGCTGCGTCACGGCATCCACCCAAGCTTGGGTGGATGAGATGCGCATTTGCATGTCCATCAATTTGTGGCGGATCACTTGCCGCTCGATCAGGGCCGCGCCAAAGGTCTGGCGCTCGCGAGACCAATCCAAAGCTTCGTCAAAGCAAGCCTGCGCAAAGCCCAGCGCCATCGCCGACATGGCCAGGCGCTCGCCGTTGAAGTTGCCCATGATCATCTTGAAGCCCGCGCCTTCTTCGCCGATGCGGTAGCGCTGCGGTACGCGCACGCCGTCAAAGCGCAGCTGCGCTGTGTCCGAGCTGTGCCAGCCCATCTTGTGCAGGCGTGTGCGCGAGATGCCTGGCGTGTCACCCGGCACCACCACCATCGAGATGCCGCTGGCCCCCTTGCTGGCCGGGTCGGTGCGCACGGCCAATGTGATCCAGTCGGCACGCAAGCCCGAGGTGATGAAAACCTTTTCACCGTCGATCACGTAGTTGGCCCCATCGGCACGGGCCGTGGTGCGCAAGCTGGCCACGTCCGAGCCACCACCGGGCTCGGTGATGGCCAGTGCCGCGATGCGTTCGCCGCGCAACACAGGCGGCACCACTTCGGCTTGCAACTCGGCGCTGCCGTGCGCCATCACCGGTGGCAAACCGATGTTGTGAGAAAACAAGCTGGCCATCACGCCGCCACTGCCGCCAAAGCGAGCCAGCGTTTGCGACAGCATGTTGCGCGCACGCCAGGGCGCGGGCGTGCCGCCCAGGTGTTCGGGGTATCCCAGGCCCAGCAGGCCCAGCTCGGCGGCTTGCTTGTAGAGGCTGCGGTCGAATTGACCGGCTTCTTCCCATTCAGGCACCTGTGGTGCGATGGCCTGACGTGCAAAGCGCTCCACGGTGGCTTGCAGGCTTATCAAATCTTCTGTTGTGAAATCAGCGGTGTTCATGCGGCGTCCCTCCACTGCACCAGCACCTGGCCGGGGCCCACTTGTTGGCCCACGCTGGCCGAGAGGCCGTGCACCACCGCATCGCGTGGGGCGCACAAGATGTGTTCCAGCTTCATCGATTCGATCACCAGCACAGCATCGCCTTGCTTGACCGACTGGCCTTCTTGCACATGAAGCGCGATCAACTTGCCGTTGAAGGGTGCACGCAAGGACTGCGCCGCTTGTGCGCTGGCCCCTGTGTTGGGTGCGCTGTGGCTTTGGTCGGTGAGCCACAACTCCAGGCATTCAGGGCCTTGCAGTTGCACGTGCCAGCTTTTGGACACGCCAGTGCAGGCTACTGCGCGGGCTTGCCAGTGGCTGCCGTTCAGCGTGATGTGCAGCAGTTCAGCGCTGTGCTGCACGCTGGCCTCGTGTGTGGCCCCGTCGGTTTGAATCCGCAGCTGTCCATGCCCCCGTTCTTGCAGGTTCAGTGAGAAAGCGTCTGCACCCCAGCCCATGCGCACAGGCCGTGTGAACGGGCTGGCCATGGCTTGTGCGGGTGTTTGGTGGGCATAGAGCACGGCCAAAGCGGCCACGGTGCGTGCATCGCCTTGTGCCTGCAGGCTTTGGCGCAAACCGTCGGCGTGCTCAGCCAAAAACGGGATCAAGGCCTCACCCGCGCGGAACACCGGGTGCGCCAAGCAAGCGGCCAAAAATGCCCGGTTGGTGGGCAAGCCCAGCACCGTGGTCTGGTTCAGTCCTGCGCACAGCTTGTCAATGGCCTCACTGCGCGTGGGCGCATGCGCAATCAGTTTTCCCAGCATCGCGTCGTAGTGCGGCGTGACCACCGCACCCGCATGCAGTGCATGGTCAAAGCGCAAGCCTTGGGGTTCTGTAAAGGCTTGCACCGTGCCGGTCTGCGGCGTGAAGTGTTCGTCTTCGGCGCACAGCCGCACTTCGATGGCGTGGCCTTGCAAGCGCACATCGGCTTGCGACAAGGGCAGCGGCTCGCCACGTGCGATGCGCAGTTGCCACTCCACCAAATCCAGGCCGGTGAGCAGCTCGGTGACGGGGTGCTCCACCTGCAAGCGGGTGTTCATCTCCATCAAATAAAAAGGCTTGTTGGCCTGAGCTTCGTCCAGCAAAAACTCCACCGTGCCCGCGCCCACATAGCCGGCCGATTGGGCCAGCGCAATGGCCGCTTGCCCCAGTTGCTCGCGCAGCGCAGGGTTCACCGCAGGGCTGGGCGATTCTTCGATGATTTTTTGGTGGCGGCGTTGCACCGAGCAATCGCGCTCGCCGAGGTGGATGCAGTGGCCTTGGCTGTCGGCCATGATCTGCACCTCGATGTGGCGGGGGCGCAGCAAAGCGCGTTCCATCAGCAAGTCGCCGTTGCTAAACCCGACCAGCGCTTCAGATCGGGCGCTGTGCACGGCAGGCAGCAGCTGCGCCATGTCGGTCACCAAGCGCATGCCGCGCCCGCCGCCCCCGGCCACGGCCTTGATCATGAGCGGCAAGCCCAGCTGCTCAGCTTGCGTGGTGAAGGTGGCATCGCTCTGGTCCGTGCCCAAGTAGCCCGGTAAGCAAGGCACGCCGTGTTTCAGTGCCAGTGCTTTGGCGGCCGACTTGCTGCCCAGCGCACGGATGGCCGCAGGCGGTGGACCGACCCAAGTCAGACCCGCATCGATCACGGCCTGTGCAAACTCGGCGTTCTCGCTCAAAAAGCCATAGCCCGGGTGCACCGCATCGGCCCCGCTGGCCTTGGCGGCCGCCAGCAGTTTGTCGATGCGCAAATACGAGTCGGCCGACGGCGTGCCGCCCAAAGCGACCGCCGTGTCGGCTTCGTGCACATGCAGCGCGTCGCGGTCGGCGTCGGAATAAACAGCCACCATCTGGATGCCCATGTGGCGGGCCGTGCGGATCACGCGGCGGGCGATCTCGCCCCGATTGGCGATCAGCAAGCGCGTCACTGGGGAGGACATAGTCGATGTCATGCGGCGTCCTTGCCAGAAAGTGTCCAGGGCGCAGGCTGCCTGCGTGCAAACGCGGCCAGACCTTGCGCGGCCTCAGCGCTGCGCAAGCCTTGGGCAAAAGCTTGGGCTGCTGCATCGCGCAAATCAGGCAGCGGGCCGCGCAGCTGACGCAGCAATTGCTTGGTGCTGGCCACCGCGCCGGGTGCAGCACGCATCAGACGTGTCAGCGTGGTTTGCCAAGCCTCATCGCTGTCTGGGTCCACCACCTCATTCACCAAGCCCACTTGCAGCGCCTGCGCTGCGGTGTAGCTCAGGCCTTGCAGCAGGCACTGGCGCGCCGCGCTCTCGCCCAGACGCTGCCATACAAAAGGCGCAATCTGCGCAGGCGGCAGGCCCAGCGTGACTTCGGGCGTGCCCAGCACCGAGCGGGCTGTGGCCACCACATGGTCGGCGCAGCACACCAGGCCAAAGCCGCCGCCCATGGTCGCGCCATCCACCCGGCACACCAGCAGCTGGGGCAGGGCAGAGAGGGCATGCAGCAGGTCACCAAAGCGGCGGTTCATGGCCAAGAGTGGATCGGTTTCACCTGCTTGCAAAGGCTGGCCGATCAGGCTGGCAAAGCCGCCCAAGCTGCCCCCCGCGCAAAAGGCACCGCCTGCGCCGGTCAGCACCACGATGCGCAGCGTGGGGTCTTGCGCTGCACGCGCACAGGCTTGCAGCAAGCCGTCCACCACCGCGTCGCTCAAGGCGTTGCGTGTGGCCGGGTCGTTCATCGTCCAGGTTTCGACCGTGCCCTGGCGCTCGATCAACAAAGTGCTCATGGGCGTGTTCATTTTTGGGGCCGCTTGGCAATGCCCATCATCTTGGACAAGATGCCCAGCATGACCTCGTCGGCCCCGCCGCCAATCGAGGCCAGACGCCCGTCGCGGTACATGCGCGAGACCTTGTTTTCCCAGGTGAAGCCCATGCCGCCCCAGAACTGCAGGCAGGTGTCGGGCACGGTGCGGTTCAAACGACCCGCTTTGAGCTTGGCCATGGTGGCCCATTCGGTCACGTCTTCACCGGCGATGTAATGCTCGCAAGCCTGGTAAGTCAGCGCGCGCAGGCTTTCCACCTCGGCCTTGAGCTCGGCCAGCTTGAACTGCACCCACTGCTGGTCGGCCAGTGTGCTGCCAAACAGCTTGCGCTCTTGCGCCCATTCCACCGTCCACTGGATGCAGTTGGTGAGCGACTGCAAGGTGCTGGCCGCGCACCACAGCCGCTCTTCCTGGAACTGCTGCA
>JBEEJQ010000150.1:0-6082 GCA_041169105.1 Pseudomonadota bacterium
CCGGCGTAGATCGGCTCGGACACATAAAACCAGCCACCCGGCTTGAGCACCCGCGCCACTTCGCTCAGGGCCGTATCCAGGTCAGGCATGGGCACATGGTGCAGCGACTTGAGCATCAAGGCACCGTCGAAATGCAGTGCGGGCGTCGGAATGGCTTGCGCGCCTGCTGTCACAAAGTTCAGTCGATCTGTGACAGTTTGCAAGTTCTTGGCCATTTGCACCGTGTCCACTTCGAGTGCGGTGATGTGCGCTTGCGCATGACGCGCCAGCCATTCACGCGCCAGGCGCGCGCCGCCGCAGCCCAGCTCGACAAACTGGCCTGTGTGCAAAGGCAGCAAGGCGTCCATCAGGTCCAGTTCGTGGCCCCACGGCGGCAAATCGTCGGCAGCGGTGTCGGGGTGTGCATGGGGAATGGGGTGTAAATTTGTCATGGATTGCCTTATCTCAATCGGGTCGGTAAAAGTGTAAAGAGAATGAATGCACCACCTGTACAAGTCGCGTATTTTGGGGTTTCATGACAGGATCGTTTCATGAAAAAATCACTCGCCATCGCAGCCGCTTTCATGCTGGCCACCGCAGCACAAGCCCAGTCTTTGTTCGTCAACATCCACAGCGGCCAAGCCATGGCTCAGGGCGCAGGTCTGGTGCTCGCCGGTCAAGCGCTGGAGCAAAAAGCCGGAGTGCGTGTGCTGCTGTGCGACGACGCCGCCAACATCGCCTTGACCGGTCAAGACATGCCCAGCCTCAAACCCCGCAACGTCACGCCCCAGCAAATGCTGCAAGGCCTGATCAAGGGCGGTGCCAAGGTTGAAGTCTGCGCCTTGTACTTGCCCAAAAGCGGCAAACAAGCCAGCGACCTGATCGCTGACGTGACCCCTGCCAAGCCTGCTGACGTGGTTGCGCATTTGCTCAAGTCGGGCGTTCAGACTCAGGCCTTCTGATCGTGCCATGTGCCCATAACAACGGCACCATACAGGTGCCGTTGTTTTTGATCAAACCACTCCGTGGTCGTTTTCATAATTCAGTAAGCGAGTGGCGCAGAAATATGGGGGTGCCAGCAACACCAGAAGGGTGGGCGCTGGTTTGTTCTTGGAGACCCGTCCAGCAAAGACAAATGCGGACCTGTGGCAGGGGAAGGAAAACCACCCTACCAATCGGATGCCACGCTCGGGTTGGCCAGGGAGTTGACATAAATGGCGTGTTGGAACTTGTTTGTGCGGGCATGGCATGTGATTTGTATTTGTTTGAAGCAATATGCTTAAAAGTTAAGTATTTGCTTAATTAATGCATTGCGAATATTGAATTGTCCTGAGCGCCGGTCTTTTTTAAAGTGGTGAACTTCTGATTCACGAACGGCGATTCCCCATGCTCAAGGCTTTGATATTTGACGTTGACGGCACCTTGGCCGACACGGAAATGGCGCACTTGGCCGCGTTTAACCACGCCTTTGCCGAGGAAGGCCTCGATTGGCGATGGGATGTGCCGCTGTACACGCGCCTGTTGGCGGTGTCGGGTGGCAAGGAGCGCATCAAGGCTTATTGGCAAACGCAGTCCCCGGATGTGCGGGACATCAGCGGTGGCGGCATACAAGACACCATTGACCGCTTGCATGACATCAAGTCCGCAGCATACGAGCAAGCGGTGCAAGACGGTCTGGTGCAGATGCGTCCGGGTGTGTTGGCGCTCTTATCGGCGGCCAGCGCAGCGGGTTTGCAGTTGGCCATTGCGACCACCACCTCGCCCGTGAACATCGCGGCTTTGCTGCAGCGCGCCATCGGGGCCGACTGGAAAAGCCGCTTTCAGGTGATCGAAGACGCTTCGACCGCCCCGCGCAAAAAGCCTGACCCCATGGTCTACCTGCAGACCCTGGCACGCTTGGGCTTGCGTGCGCACCAGTGCCTGGCGTTTGAAGACTCTGAAAACGGCCTGCGCGCTGCCATGGCCGCAGGCTTGGACGCCGTGATCACACCCAACGATTTCACGGCCGAACACGATTTTTCTGGCGCATTGCGCATCCTGCCCAACTTGCAAGGCGTGGGCGTGGCCCAGCTGCGTGAATGGCATTCATCCATCAAGGCTTCCGCATGAACCCCGTCCGCATCGCCCCGTCCATCTTGTCTGCCGACTTTGCCCGTTTGGGCGAAGAGGTCCGCGCCATCGAAGCCGCAGGCGCCGATTGGGTGCACTTTGACGTGATGGACAACCATTACGTGCCCAACCTCACCATTGGTCCGTTGGTGTGCGAAGCCATCCGCCCGCATGTGCAAATTCCTATCGATGTGCATTTGATGGTCGAGCCTGTGGATGCGCTGGTGCCCTTGTTTGCCAAGGCCGGGGCCAACATCATCACCTTCCACCCCGAAGCCAGCCGCCATGTGGACCGCACTTTGCAAATGATCCGAGACCACGGCTGCAAGGCCGGTCTGGTGTTCAACCCCGCCACCCCATTGGAGTGGATGGACCATGTGATGGACCGCCTGGATGTGGTGCTGCTCATGAGTGTGAACCCCGGCTTTGGTGGCCAAAAGTTCATCCCTTCCACTTTGCCCAAGCTGCAAGCGGCGCGACAGCGCATCCACACCCATGTGGCCCGGGGCGGCCAGTCCATCGTTCTGGAGGTGGATGGCGGCGTGAAGACCGACAACATTGCCCAGATCGTGGCCGCCGGTGCCGACACCTGTGTGGCGGGCAGTGCCGTGTTCGGTGCGCCCGATGCCGGCGGCGGCTACCGGGGCGTGATGCAAGCGCTCAAGCAAGCTGCTTTGGCCTGAGCCCGATTTCGAATTCGCGACTTTTAAAAAAACTTCAGAGAGTGTTTGCCCCATGTCCTTGAGCCCCCGCACCACCCCCACGCTGACGCAGTACCTGATCGAAGAGCGCCGCCGATTTCCCGACGCCAGTGGCGACTTCAACGCCTTGATTCTGGATGTGGCCATGGCCTGCAAAGCCATTGCCAAATCGGTGGCCTACGGCGCTTTGGCCGACATGTATGGCAACCATGCGGCCGACGCAGGCGGCAGCATCAACGTGCAAGGGGAAACCCAGAAAAAGCTCGACGTGGTCAGCAACGAATTGTTCATCCGCATGAACGAGTGGGGTGGCCATTTGGCGGGCATGGCGTCGGAAGAGATGGATTTGCCCTACGACATTCCGCCGCAACACCCCCGTGGCAAATACCTGCTGGTGTTTGACCCGCTGGATGGCTCCAGCAACATCGATGTGAACGTGTCGGTGGGCAGCATTTTCAGTGTGTTGCGTGCACCCGAGGCCACTGCGGAAGGCGGTCCTTTGACCGAGGCCGATTTCTTCCAGCCCGGCACGCAACAAGTGGCCGCAGGTTACGCCCTGTATGGTCCCACCACGATGTTGGTGCTGAGCGTGGGCAATGGCGTGGTCGCTTTCACGCTCGACCCGGTGATGGGCGAGTTCATGCTGACCCACCCCGAACTGCGCGTGCCAGTAGACACCAACGAGTTCGCCATCAACGCGTCCAACAGCCGCTTTTGGGAAGCGCCGGTCAAGCGCTATGTGGACGAGTGCCTGGCCGGCAAAACCGGCCCGCGTGGCAAGGACTTCAACATGCGCTGGATCGCTTCGATGGTGGCGGAGGCCCACCGCATCCTGATGCGTGGCGGTGTGTTCATGTACCCGCGCGACACCAAAGACCCGAGCAAGCCTGGCCGCCTGCGCCTGCTCTACGAGGCCAACCCGGTGGGTTTCATCATGGAGCAAGCCGGGGGCCGCGCCAGTACCGGTCAAGTGCCCATGCTGAGCGTGCAGCCCACCAGCTTGCACCAGCGCATTGGCCTGGTTTTTGGTTCCAAAAACGAGGTGGAACGCATCGAACGCTACCACGCTGAGCCGCCCAAGCTGGACACCCACGCACCGCTGTTTGCCGAGCGCAGTTTGTTCCGCGATTGAGCTGCCCACAGGGCAAGCACCGAATTTCAAAACTACAAGGAGATCCCCATGTCTGAACGCCACCCCATCATTGCCATCACCGGCTCCAGCGGCGCGGGCACGTCCACCGTGACGCGCACTTTTTCCAACATTTTCCGCCGAGAAGGCGTTAAGGCCGCCATCATCGAAGGCGACAGCTTTCACCGCTTTGACCGCAAAGAGATGAAAAAACGCGGCGCAGACGCAGAAAAAGATGGCAACAAACATTTCAGCCACTTCAGCGCTGAAAACAACTTGTTTGGCGACATTGAAAATCTGTTTCGCACCTACGGTGCAACAGGTCAAGGTAAAGCCCGCAAATACCTGCACAACGCAGAAGAGGCAGCGCCTTACCAACAAGAACCGGGGACGTTCACACCTTGGGAAGACCTGCCAAACGATACCGACATGCTGTTTTACGAGGGCTTGCATGGTGCCGTGGTCACACCCGAGCACAACATTGCACAGCATCCTGACTTGCGCGTGGGCGTGGTGCCGGTGATCAACCTGGAGTGGATTCAGAAACTGTGGCGCGACAAGCATCAGCGCGGCTACAGCACCGAAGCGGTGACCGACACCATCTTGCGCCGCATGCCCGACTATGTGAATTACATCGTGCCGCAGTTTGAGCACACACATGTCAACTTCCAACGCGTGCCCATGGTCGACACCTCCAATCCCTTCATCTCGCGCGACATTCCGTCGGCCGACGAAAGCGTGGTGGTGATCCGTTTTGCCAACCCCAAAGGCATCGACTTTCCCTATTTGCTCAACATGATCAACGACTCCTGGATGAGCCGTGCCAACACCATCGTGGTGCCCGGCGGCAAGATGGAAATTGCCATGCAGCTGATCTTTACCCCCTTTGTTTGGCGAATGATGGAGCGTCGCAAACGGGCGCTGGGCCAGGCTTGAGCAGGAGCACACACATGAGCGCCCCCTTGAGCACCCCACACACCACCCCCGAAATGGCTCAACGCATGGCCAACGCCGTGCGCATGCTGGCTGTCGATGCCGTCGAAGCCGCCAAATCCGGCCACCCCGGCGCGCCCATGGGCATGGCCGACATCGCGGAAGTGCTGTGGAACCGCCACTTGCAACACAACCCTCTAAACCCACAATGGGCCAACCGTGACCGCTTTGTGCTGTCCAACGGTCACGGCTCGATGCTGATCTATGCCTTGCTGCACCTGACCGGCTACGACCTGCCCATGGCCGAGCTGAAAAAGTTCCGTCAACTGCACAGCAAAACCCCGGGCCACCCCGAGGTCGACATCACCCCGGGTGTGGAAACCACCACCGGACCTTTGGGCCAGGGCATCACCAATGCTGTAGGCATGGCGCTGGCCGAAAAAATGTTGGCCGATGAATTCAACCGCGAAGAGGATGGACGCCGTCTGGACATCGTGGACCACATGACCTATGTCTTCTTGGGCGACGGTTGCCTGATGGAAGGCATCAGCCACGAAGCCTGTTCGCTGGCCGGCACGCTGCGCCTGTCCAAGCTGGTGGCGCTGTACGACGACAACGGCATCTCGATCGACGGCCATGTGGAAGGCTGGTTCACCGACGACACGCCCAAGCGTTTTGAGGCCTATGGCTGGAATGTGATCCCTGAGGTGGATGGCCATGACCCGCAAGCCGTGCATGCCGCCATCGAATCGGCCAAGGCACAGGCGAAACACGCCAACGGCCGCCCAACCCTGATTTGCTGCAAAACCGTGATCGGCATGGGCTCGCCCAACAAGGCGGGCACCCACGATGTGCATGGTGCTGCGCTGGGCGCTGCCGAAATTGCCGCCACCCGCGAAGCCTTGAATTGGTCGCACGCACCCTTTGAGATCCCGGACGATGTGCGCCAAGCCTGGGATGCCACCGCGCGCGGCGTGCGGGCCCAAGCCCAGTGGGATCAGCTGTTGGCTGAATACAAAAATCTGTATCCTCAAGATGCCGCCGAGTTCGAGCGGCGCATGCGTGGCGATTTGAGCGCTGACTACACCCAAGGCCTGGCCCAGGCACTGGCCGCCATCGTGGCCAAGTCCGATGCGGTGGCCACCCGCAAAGCCAGCCAAAACGCGCTGGACGTGTTGGCCCCCTTGTTGCCCGAATTTTTTGGCGGCAGCGCCGACCTCACCGGCTCCAA
>JBEEJQ010000151.1:0-5945 GCA_041169105.1 Pseudomonadota bacterium
AACATGCCTCCCTTTGCCACTGGCGAAGTGGGTCGCATGGGCTCGACCAAGCGCCGCGAAATCGGCCACGGCCGTCTGGCCAAGCGTGCTTTGGCCGCTGTGTTGCCAAGCAAAGAAGAGTTCCCCTACACCCTGCGCGTGGTGTCCGAGATCACCGAATCGAACGGTTCTTCGTCCATGGCTTCGGTCTGCGGCGGCTGCTTGTCGATGATGGACGCTGGCGTGCCGATGAAAGCCCACGTGGCCGGTATCGCCATGGGCCTGATCAAGGAAGACAACCGCTTTGCGGTGTTGACCGATATCTTGGGTGACGAAGACCACCTGGGTGACATGGACTTCAAGGTTGCCGGTACCACCAACGGTATCACTGCACTGCAGATGGACATCAAGATCCAGGGCATCACCAAAGAAATCATGCAAGTCGCTTTGGCCCAAGCCAAAGAAGCCCGCATGCACATTCTGGGCAAGATGCAAGAAGCGATGAGCGAAGCCAACACCGAAGTGTCTGATTTCGCACCCAAGCTCTTCACCATGAAGATCAACCCCGAGAAGATCCGTGACGTGATCGGCAAAGGCGGCGCGACCATCCGTGCGCTGACCGAAGAAACCGGCTGCCAGATCAACATCGCTGAAGACGGCACGATCACCATCGCCGCCACCGACGGCGAGAAGGCCGAAATCGCCAAGAAGCGCATCGAGCAGATCACCGCCGAAGTCGAAATCGGCAAGGTCTACGAAGGCCCAGTGACCAAGATCTTGGACTTCGGTGCTTTGATCAACCTGTTGCCCGGCAAAGACGGTTTGCTGCACATCAGCCAGATCGCTCACGAGCGCGTCGAAAAAGTGACCGACTACCTGACCGAAGGCCAGATCGTCAAGGTCAAAGTTCTGGAAACAGACGAAAAAGGCCGCGTGAAGTTGTCGATGAAGGCTTTGCTGGACCGTCCTGCACAAGGCGCTCAGCAACAGCAGCAACAACAGTAATGCACGCAAGGGGTGGCCGACAGGCTGCCCCTGCTGGCTTCCAACCCGAGAGCCTTGCATCATGAACGTCGTTGAAATCCAAAGCCCAGGCGCCCCCGAGGCGCTGGTGCCTGCACAACGCCCTGACCCGGTCGCCGGGGCAGGGGAGTTGCTCATCCGTGTGTCGGCCAGCGGGGTCAATCGCCCCGATGTGCTGCAGCGCATGGGCCTGTACCCCGTGCCGCCCGGTGCCTCGGACATTCCGGGCCTGGAAGTGGCCGGTGTGGTGGTGGCAGGCGATGCCCTGGCCATGGCCGCATCGGGCTTGGCTGTGGGCGACCGTGTTTGCGCCTTGGTCGCAGGGGGTGGTTACGCCGAGCTGTGTGTGGCACCGGTGGCCCAGTGCCTGCCTGTGCCCAAGGGCTTGACCGACATCGAAGCCGCTTCGCTGCCCGAGACTTTCTTCACTGTCTGGAGCAATGTGTTTGACCGCGGGCATCTGCAAGCGGGTGAGACTTTGCTCATTCAGGGCGGCTCCAGCGGCATTGGCGTCACGGCCATCCAGATGGCCAAGGCCGCGGGTGCCACGGTGATCGTGACGGCGGGATCGGACGACAAATGCCAGGCTTGCCTGGCCTTGGGTGCGGACCATGCCATCAATTACAAAACCACCGACTTCGTCGCCGAGGCCAAGCGCCTGACGGGCGGGGCAGGGGTGAATGTGATTTTGGACATGGTCGCTGGCGACTATGTGGCGCGTGAGGTGGAGGCCTTGGCCGAAGACGGCCGTTTGGTCATCATCGCGGTGCAAGGAGGTCTTGGCAGCGGCTTCAATGCAGGTCTGGTTTTGCGCCGTCGCTTGACCATCACCGGTTCGACCCTGCGTCCTCGTTCCATCGAATTCAAAGGGGCCATCGCCCGCGCTTTGCGCGAGCAGGTCTGGCCTGCGATCGAGTCTGGCCGCATCAAACCGGTCATTCACAGCGTTTTTGAGGCCACCCAAGCCGGTGGTGGTTTGCCATCCGGGGCGGCTCAGGCGCATGCCTTGATGGAGTCCAACCTGCATGTGGGCAAGATCGTGTTGACCTGGGGGCAGGCATGAAGCGCAAGCTGATCGTTGGCAACTGGAAGATGAATGGCGGCCTGGCTGCCAACGCGTCTTTGTTGGCCGACATCCAGGCGGGCATGGGCGGCGTGACTTGTGGTGTCGCTGTGTGTGTGCCTGCGCCTTATCTGGCGCAGATGCAAAGCTTGTTGGCCAATTCGGCCATCGCCTGGGGGGCGCAAGACGTGTCTGCGCATGAGTCTGGTGCTTACACCGGCGAAGTGTCCGTCTCGATGTTGCGTGACTTCGGTGCGCGCTATTGCATCGTGGGCCACTCCGAGCGGCGTCAGTACCACGGTGAAAGCGATGTCTTGGTGGCTGCCAAAGCCCAACGGGCCTTGTCTGCCGGTGTGACGCCCATCGTGTGTGTGGGTGAAACCCAGGCCGAGCGTGCGGCCGGGCAAACCGAAGCCGTGGTCAAGCGCCAACTGGCGGCGGTGATCCACACCAACGGGCATTGCATCAGCGAAATCGTGGTGGCTTATGAACCTGTCTGGGCCATCGGCACAGGCTTGACGGCAGCACCAGAGCAAGCGCAAGAAGTGCATGCTTTGCTGCGCAAGCAGTTGCAGGCGGCCAGTGCGCATGCGGATCGCATCGCGATCTTGTATGGCGGCAGCATGAATGCGGCCAATGCCGCCAGTTTGCTGTCGCAGCCGGATGTGGATGGTGGCCTGATCGGTGGTGCGGCTTTGAAGGCCCCTGACTTTTTGAGCATTTTGGCTTCAGCTTCGCGCTGAGCGTTTTGAACATTGATATTGGAGTGAAGAGATGAGCTTTTTGATGACGGTGATCTTGGTGGTGCAGATGTTGTCGGCTTTGGCCATGATCGGTTTGATCCTGGTGCAGCACGGCAAGGGTGCTGACATGGGGGCTGCATTTGGCAGCGGTGGTTCGGGCAGCTTGTTTGGTGCCACCGGCGGTGCCAACTTCCTGTCGCGCACCACAGCCGTGTTGGCGGGTGTGTTTTTTGTGTGCACCTTGCTCCTGGCTTATTTGGGCAACCACCGCCCAGCCGCTTCTTCGGGCAGTGTTCTGGAAGGTGCAGCCGTGACCGCACCGGCTCCAGTGGCCCCTGCTGTCGAAACCGGCCCTGCTTCGCAGATTCCTGGCAACGCACCTGTGGCACCTGCCAAGTAAGCTTCAGCTCAGCTTTGTTGCTGTGCACAAATTTCCGGGTTTTGACAGGGAAATGACCCTGTTTTCAGAGTAGAATTCGGGATTGTCCGGAGAGCCAAAAGTGTGGAGACATGCTTTCCTCAAGCCATCTGGACAATGCATCCTGCCGTCGTGGTGAAATTGGTAGACACGCTATCTTGAGGGGGTAGTGGCGAAAGCTGTGCGAGTTCGAGTCTCGCCGACGGCACCAGACAATCAGAACAGCCTAGGCGCCGTGCCTGGGTTGTTCAATCGGTAATACCGTCAGTCTCAAGATGAACCTCGACCAATACCTCCCCATTCTCTTGTTCATTTTGGTCGGCATCGCTGTCGGCATCATTCCCCAGGTTTTGGGCTACATCCTCGGCCCTAACCGACCTGACGCGGAAAAAAACTCCCCTTATGAATGCGGCTTCGAAGCCTTCGAAGACGCTCGCATGAAGTTCGATGTGCGCTACTACCTGGTGGCCATTTTGTTCATCTTGTTCGATCTGGAAATCGCCTTCCTGTTTCCTTGGGCTGTCGCGCTCAAGGAGGTGGGTGTCGCCGGCTTTGTGGCCGTGGTGATTTTTTTGTCGATTCTGGTCGTGGGCTTCGTCTACGAGTGGAAAAAAGGCGCCCTGGACTGGGAATGACGGTCCGCATTGACAACAGCATTCAGCCTGCTTGAGGATAAATAATGATTGAAGGCGTGATGAAGGAAGGCTTCATCACCACGAGTTACGACTCGGTGGTGAATTGGGCCAAGACCGGCTCGCTCTGGCCCATGACATTCGGTCTGGCCTGCTGCGCGGTCGAAATGATGCATGCGGCCGCTGCCCGTTATGACCTCGGTCGCTTTGGTGCCGAGGTTTTTCGCGCAAGCCCCCGTCAGTCCGATCTGATGATCGTGGCCGGCACGCTGTGCAACAAGATGGCACCCGCCTTGCGCAAGGTCTATGACCAGATGTCCGAGCCGCGCTGGGTCATCTCGATGGGTTCGTGTGCCAACGGTGGCGGCTACTACCACTACAGCTATTCGGTGGTGCGTGGTTGCGACCGCGTGGTGCCGGTGGATGTGTATGTGCCGGGTTGCCCGCCCACGGCCGAAGCGCTGATCTACGGCATCATCCAGTTGCAGCAAAAGATCCGCCGCACCCACACCATTGCGCGTGTTTGAGGGGATGACGACGATGACCCATTTCGCCATTCGCCCCGAAGACCTGCAAAGCACCCTGGCTGCCGCCTTGGGTGAGCGCGCTACCCAAATCACCGTCGCCTTGGGCGAGGTGACGGTGCACGTCAAGGCTGCCGACTACCTCGGCGTGATGCAAACCCTGCGCGATGCGCCAGGCTGCAAATTTGAACAACTGATCGACTTGGCGGGTGTGGACTACTCCGCATACCGAGAAGTCGGAACCGACGGTCCCCGTTTTGGTGTGACGGTGCACCTCTTGTCGGTCAGCCTGAACCAGCGCGTGCGCGTCAAGGTGCTGTGCCCTGACGATGAGCTGCCTTTGGTGGCTTCGGTCAACGATTTGTGGAACTCTGCCAACTGGTACGAGCGCGAAGCATTTGACCTGTTTGGCATCGTGTTCGAAGGCCACAACGACCTGCGCCGCATCTTGACCGACTACGGCTTCATTGGTCACCCCTTCCGCAAAGACTTCCCGCTGTCGGGTCACGTCGAAATGCGTTACGACGCCGAGCGCAAGCGTGTGGTGTATGAGCCCGTGAGCATCGAGCCACGCGAAATCACGCCGCGCATCATCCGTGAAGAACACTACGGAGGCCTGAACTGATATGGCCGAAATCAAAAATTACACCCTGAACTTCGGTCCTCAGCACCCTGCAGCACACGGTGTGTTGCGTCTGGTGCTCGAGCTCGACGGCGAGGTTGTGCAACGCGCCGATCCGCACATTGGCCTGCTGCACCGCGCCACCGAAAAGCTGGCCGAGCACAAGACCTACATCCAGTCGCTGCCCTACATGGACCGCCTGGACTACGTGTCGATGATGTGCAACGAGCACGCCTACTGCCTGGCCATCGAAAAGATGCTGGGTCTGGAAGTGCCCATGCGCGCCCAGTACATCCGCGTGATGTTCTCGGAAATCACCCGCATCCTGAACCACCTCATGTGGCTCGGCTCGCACGGCAACGATTGCGGCAGCTCCACCATCCTGATCTACACCTTCCGCGAACGTGAAGACCTGTTCGACATGTACGAAGCCGTGTCAGGTGCCCGCATGCACGCCGCGTATTTCCGTCCTGGTGGCGTGTACCGCGATCTGCCCGACAGCATGCCGCAGTACCAGGTCAGCAAGATCAAGAATGCCAAGGCCATCGAGCAGCTCAACAAGAACCGCAGCGGTTCCTTGCTGGACTTCATTGACGATTTCACGCAGCGCTTCCCCAAGTGCGTGGACGAATACGAAACCCTGCTGACCGACAACCGCATCTGGAAGCAGCGCACCGTCGGTATCGGTGTGGTGCCACCCGAGCGCGCTCTGAACCTGGGCATGACCGGTCCCATGTTGCGCGGCTCTGGCTTTGCCTGGGACTTGCGCAAGACCCAGCCTTACGATGCCTACGACCAAGTCGAGTTCGACATTCCTGTGGGCAAGACCGGCGACAGCTACGACCGCTATCTGGTGCGTGTGCAGGAGATGCGCGAATCGAACCGCATCATCCAGCAGTGCGTCAAGTGGCTGCGTGCCAATCCCGGCCCGGTCATCACCG
>JBEEJQ010000152.1:0-5860 GCA_041169105.1 Pseudomonadota bacterium
CGGCATCTGCACCCAACGGCTGCCCTGGATGCGTGACGCCATGCGCTTGATGGCCGCGCACGGGGCGAGTGCATCGTGCTCTCCCGTGATCAGCAAAGTCGGCACATGGATATGGCCCAGCGCCGCATCGCGCTCGAAACCGGCTTGAGCCTGCAGGGCCAGCCGATAGATCACGGGTGACACCTGGGCCATGCAGTACTTGGCCAGCTGGACGCCTTCGGCCAGGGCCAGCGGGCCGACCTGAGCATCGATCAGCCCCGCGCTCAGGCGTTGCCAGCCGTTCGGGTTGGTTTGCGCCATCTGTTCTTGCTGCGTTTGTGCGTCTTGTGCCCATCCCGAGTCGGGGCCACTGGTGCTGCCCGCCAACACCAGGCTGCGCACCAGATCGGGCCTGCGCATGATCAGCTCTTGCGCCACCATGCCGCCCAAACCGTGCCCCACCAGATGCACCGAGCGTTTGGCGGCTGGGGCATCTGCGGGCAGCAAGGCCTCGATCAAGGCGATGGCGCTCAGAGCCAGGCCTTTGAGGCCATAAGGCTCCACCGGAACACTGTGGCCATAGCCGGGCATGTCCCAGGCCACGGCTTTGAAGCCCGCTTGGGCCAAGCCCTCCACCTGCGGCGCAAAACTGCGGTAGTTGCCAGCGGCCCCATGCAGCATCAGGACAATGGGGCCAGAGCCCAGGGCGGTGAAATGGGGCAACAACATGCGCAGTGGATGGGGAAACTCGATCAGCGCATATTACCTGCATGCCCCACGCCCAAGGTGACAGCCGGGCACCTGCGAGCGCGGCACAATGGCCGGCATGAATTCACGCAAAGAGCATCTGGATGGCTTGGCGGTCGGCATCTTGCTGGCCTGCTGCATGTTTTGGGGTCTGCAGCAGGTGCTGGTCAAGTCCATCATGCACGAGGTCGCGCCGCTGTTTCAGGCCAGCTTGCGCTGCATCGGCGCTTGCGTGTTGCTGTTGATGTGGTGCCGCGTGCGCGGCATCCGCTTGTTTGAGCGCGACGGCACGCTGTGGGCCGGTCTGCTGGCGGGCGCATTGTTTGCGGCCGAATTCGCCTGCATTTACCTGGGGCTGCGCTACACCGCGGCCTCAAGGCTGACGGTGTTTTTGTACACCTCGCCGTTTTGGGTGGCGGCGCTGGTGCCCTTGTTCGTCAAGTCCGAACGGCTGCGGCCCCTGCAATGGCTGGGCATGGCCTGCGCTTTTGTGGCGGTGGCCTTTGCCATGCGCGAAGGCCTTGGCGCAGGCAACAGCAACGCCTTGGGCGATCTGTTGGGCCTGGCGGCCGGCGCTTTGTGGGGCCTGACCACGGTGTCGATCCGGGCCAACAACCTCACGCGCATCTCGCCCGAGAAGCTCTTGTTCTACCAAATCGCCACCACCGCCCTGGCCGTGCCCTGGATCTCTTGGGCCCTGGGCGAAAGCTGGAACCTGCAATGGAGCGGCCTGGCCTGGGGCTCGATGCTGGCGCAAACCGTGATCGGTGCATTTGCCAGCTACCTGGCCTGGATGTGGATGCTCGGCCGCTACCCCGCCACCAAGATTTCGGTGTTTGTGTTTTTGACCCCGCTGTTTTCGCTGCTGTTTGGCACCCTGCTGCTGGGCGAATCGGCCACCCCTACTTTGCTCATGGCCCTGGGGCTGGTGGCGGTGGGCATTGTGCTGGTCAACCGCAAATGATTTTCACCGGTAGGTCGGAGCTTCAGCTCCGACGCTTCTTGCATTGAAAACCCCATGTCGGGGCTAAAGCCGCGACCTACATACCCCATCACAAGGAAGAACCCATGACTTACCAAGCCCTGCAAATTGAAAAAGACGACGCCGGTTACCGCTGCACCCTGAAAACGCTGGACGACAGCGCCTTGCCCGAAGGCGATGTGACGGTACAGGTGGATTACTCCACCATCAACTACAAAGACGGCCTGGCCATCACCGGCAAGTCGCCCGTGGTGCGCAAGTTCCCGCTCACGCCCGGCATCGACCTGTCGGGCACCGTGACCGAGAGCCAGCACCCGCTGTTCCAAGTGGGCGACCGCGTCGTGCTCAACGGCTGGGGCGTGGGCGAGAGCCACAGCGGCGGCTTGGCGCAAAAGGCCCGCTTAAAAGGTGACTGGCTGGTCAAGTTGCCAGCCGCCTTCACGCCGCGCCAGGCCATGGCCATTGGCACCGCCGGTTACACCGCCATGCTCTGCGTCATGGCGCTTGAAAAGCACGGCGTCACCCCCACCAGCGGCGACATTTTGGTCACCGGCGCGGGCGGCGGCGTAGGCAGCGTGGCGATCGCCTTGCTGGCCAAGCTGGGCTATCGCGTGGTGGCCAGCACAGGCCGCCCGCAAGAAGCCGACTACCTCCGCCAGCTGGGCGCGGCCGACATCATGGACCGGGCCGAGCTGTCTGCCCCCGGCAAGCCATTGGCCAAAGAGCGCTGGGCCGGCGTGGTCGACACCGTGGGCAGCCACACCCTGGCCAACGCCTGCGCCAGCACGAAATACGGCGGTGTGGTCACCGCCTGCGGCCTGGCCCAGGGCATGGACTTTCCGTCCAGCGTGGCACCTTTCATCTTGCGCGGCGTGACGCTGGCGGGCATCGACAGCGTGATGGCCCCACGCGCCGTGCGCGAAGCCGCATGGGCACGCTTGGCCCAAGACCTGGACGCCGCGCAACTGGAGCGCATCACCCGCGAAGTGGGCCTGGCTGACGCGATCGGCCTGGGTGCGGAGATTTTGGCGGGTCAGGTGCGCGGGCGGGTGGTGGTGAACGTGAACGCCTGAGGGCCCACATGTCGCGGGCAACAGCCTTTCTCAAGCCACAATCGCCACGATTGAATACCAACTGGAACTTGCCATGAGCAGCATCGCCCCCTTTGTCATCTCCCGTGTTTTTCAAGCACCTCGCCACTTGCTGTTCGCGGTCAATACACAGCCCGAGCACCTCGCGCAGTGGCTGAGCCCTGAGGGCTTTCACAACATCCACACCGACATGGACTTTCGCGTCGGGGGGCGTTACCACTACGGCATCCAGGGACCGGGTGGCATGGAAATGTGGGGCAAGCAAGACTTCCTCGACATCGCCTTGAACGAACGGCTGGTGCTGATTCAAAGCTTTTCCAACCGCGAAGGCGGTCTGGGCACACACCCCATGGCCCCCACCTGGCCGAAATACATGCACGTCACCACCACGTTTGAAGACGCCGCAAACGGTTGCACCCTCGTCATCATCACCTGGCTGCCGCACGAAAGTGACGCCATCGGCGTGCAAACCTTTGACGCGGCACGGGCGGGCATGGAGATGGGTTTTGGCGGCACGTTCGTGAAGCTGGAGGCGTACCTGCAAAAGCTCCAAAGCTGAAACTGCGGAACCTGAGTCAAGCCATGAGGTTCTGCCTCCTTCACACCCACGGATTTACCCCATTCGCATCTTTATCTTGCATTTCTTGATTTTTATATCAAAATACAGATCGATTAATCTGAATTTTGACGTAAATATCAAGTGCAAACCCTCCAAGAACTCGGTGAAGCCGTGGCAGCACGGCGCAAACAGCAGGGCCTCAAGCAAGGCGATGTCGCGGCCATGGCGGGTGTGTCGGCGGAATCACTGTCGCGCTTTGAACGCGGTCGCAGCCCTGAATTTGGCACTCGCAAACTGCTGGCCGTGCTGGCCGTGCTGGGTGCCGAGCTGAGCGTGATGGCCCAAGGAGAAGACGGGAACCTGGACGCGCTGCGGCAGGAACGTGCGCAAACGTCGGCCAAGCGGGCAGGAGCTGCTTGATGCAACTGTCCGTCTACGTGCTGGGCCGCGAAGTCGCCACGCTGGAGCCCTCAGGCGACTTCAAAAGCGTGCTGAGCTACCACCCCGGTGTGGCCACAGACGACTTCGTCTCGCTCACCATGCCGGTGCGCACCGAGAGCTATGTCTGGGACGACCAGCTGCCCCCGGTGCTGCAAATGAACCTGCCCGAAGGCTATTTGCTGCAAGTGCTGCAAGAACAATTTGGCCCGCACATCGGCGCTAGCCCTGCGGCCCTGCTGTCGGTCATTGGCCGCAACATGGTGGGCCGCCTGCAAGTGGCCGCCCCCGGCGCAACGCTTGACGAGCCCACCCAACCCATTGAAGTGGCCGCGCTGCTCAAGGGCGACAACTCCGAGGCCGCTTTTGCCGCGCTGGTTCGCGAACACGCCACCAGCGGCGTGTCGGGTGTGGTGCCCAAGTTTTTGGATTCTCAAAGCGAAGAAACTTTGCCACTGGGCGCGCACGCAAAAGCCAGCCTGGTCACCCGGCGGCACATCGTCAAAGGCTCCAGCGCCCGGCTGCCTTTTGTGGCGTTGAACGAACACCTGTGCATGCAAGTGGCGCGGCGCGTCATGCCGACTGCCCACACGCAAGTCTCTGACGACGGCCAGGCGCTGGTGGTGCACCGCTTTGATGTGGACGACAACGGCCAGCCCCACTGGGGCATGGAAGACTTTTGCAGCCTGCTGGGCCTGCGCCCCGCGGCCAAATACGACACGACCTGGGAGCGCATTGCCAAAGCTGTGCGCGACCATGTGCCCGGCCCTCAACGGCTGGACACCTTTCGCCAGCTGGCCACGACCTTGCTGCTGACCTACGCGCTGCGCAACGCCGACTGCCACGCCAAAAACCTGGCCCTGCTCTACACCAGCCGGGCCGACGTGCACCTGTCGCCCGCCTACGACATGCTGACCACCAGCGTGTATGCGGGCTTTGCGCACAATCCGCCGGGCATTGAATTCATGGGCAAAAAAACCTGGCTGCCCGGCAAAAATCTGCAAAAGTTCATCGCCGCCACCTTCGGCATCCAGCCCAAAGAACAGCTGCACATGGTCCAAGCCATCAGCGATGCCGTGGCCGATGTGGGCCGCGAAGTGCGCCAGGCCATGACCGAGCACCCCGGCTTTGAAGAAGTGGGCAAACGCATGCTGCTGGCCTGGGCCGAGGGCGTGCAAGGCCTGCGCGATGAACGCGTGTATGGCGTGGGCAACTGGACGGCAAGCGCGGCGTTTGAAGGGTTTTCTGCGCCGCCCAAGCTGGTGGCTGAAACGAAGAAAATTGGCCGTTCACCCTTGATGGGTGAACGGTGACTTGAATCAAAGGGAAAAAATATGCCAACGCTGCATTGGGTCGGAAAAGAAAAAGTGGTCAACCACCATCTAGATGTGCCGTTCAGGGTGCTCAACAAGGTATCGAGCTTTCGCGCCCCAGAGGGATCACCATCCAACAGCACTGACAACCGGATCATCCATGGCGACAACCTGGAAGCCTTGAAAAGTCTGCTGCCAGAATTTGAAGGCAAGGTGAAGTGCATCTACATCGACCCACCTTACAACACCGGCAATGAAGGCTGGGTCTATAACGATGCGGTTAACGATCCCAAGATCAAGCGATGGCTAGGTCAGGTGGTGGGTAAGGAAGGCGATGATCTGTCGCGGCATGACAAGTGGCTATGCATGATGTATCCAAGGCTGAAATTGCTGCACAAACTTCTACATCCCGAAGGCGTTTTATTTGTAAGCATTGACGACGATGAGGCTCACACGCTGCGCCTTATATTGGATGAAATTTTTGGTCGGCATTCAAGATTGTCGACATTCGTGTGGCGAACGGATGGAAATTTCGACAATCAGGCAAAGATCAAAAATTGCCATGAATACATCTATATGTACACGAAAACGCCCGATGCTTTCCCTCATCCTCCAGTCATTGACTGAATCGACCCGGAACCAGTAGACACCTCTGAGCCTCCAACCTGAGGCCTAATAGGAGGTGCCATGAATCAAAAGAGATTTCCAGAAGAATTCAAGATCGAAGCGGTCCGCCAGATCGTCGAGCGGG
>JBEEJQ010000153.1:0-5768 GCA_041169105.1 Pseudomonadota bacterium
TCGTGGGCATGGGCATCGTTGGCCGGTATGGCCTTGTAGCCGAATCGCTCGACCGACTGCATCCACTCGGATGGCCGCGTCACATCGGGCGACCAGACCACCAGCCCTCTGTGGCTGGCGGCATTGACCTGCACAGACGACACGCCCGGGACCGCACGCAGCGCGTCTTCGAGGGTGATGGCGCAAGCCGCGCAATGCATGCCTTCAAACACCACACTGGAACTCCAGCAACCGGCTTGTGTGCTGGCAGGCAGGCTGAACGCCGCCCACTCTTGGGGCTCGTCCAGGAGTTTCAGGCGCTGCACCTCTTGTGCAACATCGGCTTGGGCGGCGTGAAGCGACAAAGGGGACAGGACATTGACTTGAGTCATGTCTGAACGATAAGCCCTGGCCCTGACATGAAGCTTGATGTGCATCAAGAACCGCGAGCTTGCCGAGAATTAAGCTGAAGTTTTCAACGATGCTGAGGAGCACCTTATGTACACACGCATTCTTGTGGCCACTGACGGTTCAACCCTGTCCAAAAAAGCCGTGGCCCACGCCATCCAGCTGGCCGCCACTTGCGGCGCTGAATTGGTGGCCCTGAAAGTGGTGCCCCGCTACCCACAGGCCTATTTTGAAGGCAGCATACCCCTGTCAGTCCAAGAAGTCAGCCGCATCGAAGGCCAATGGACCGAAGCGGCCAAGGCTGCGCTGGACACGGTGCAAAAAGCCGCCAAGGCCAAAGGCGTGAGCGCCAAGGGCGTCACGGTGAAATCGGACGTGGTGTCTGACGCCATCATCGCCACGGCCAAAAAACAAAAAGCCGATCTGATTGTGATGGCCTCGCATGGCCGCAAAGGCATCAAGCGCTTGCTTTTGGGCAGCGAGACCCAGCAGGTGCTGACGCACTCGCACGTCCCCGTGCTTGTCTTGCGTTGAGGTTTCCGGGCACCTTCGGGTGCCCGCCGGTGGTGTCTGTGCGCGAAAACGGTTGTCATAAAATAGTTTTCACATTCACACAAACATCATCACTTTGAAAAACTTCGCTTCATTTTTCACAGCCCGCCTGCATCTGCGCCATGGCTGGCTGAACTGGCCGCTGCTGGCACTTTTGTGTTGCCTGGCATGGCATGCCACCCCATTACGCGCACAAGAACTGGTGATCGAAAGCTGGCGCAAGGACGATCAGATTTTCTGGGACCGGGTCATCATTCCGGCGTTTCAGAAAAAACACCCGGGCATCCGTTTGAAGTTTGCTCCTGAAGAAGCCCTGCTCTACGACGGCCGTTTGTACTCGCGGCTGTCAAGCCGTGTGGCCGGTGATGTGGTGTTTTGCAGGCCCTTTGATGGCGGCTTGCGATTGAACGACAAAGGCTTTTTACATGCCTTGAGCGACAAACAGCTCGAAAATTTCAGCCCCGAAGCGCGCAGAGCCTAGACCACCGACGATGGCAAAACCACGTTTTGCCTGCCGGTGGCCTATGTGATTCACGGGATTTTTTACAACAAGCAAATCTTCAAGCAGCACCACATCGAGCCACCCAAGACCTTGGCGCAATTCATGGAGGGCCTGCAAAAACTGGCCAGCGCAGGGCAAACCACCCCCTTGGCCTTGGGCATCGCCGACATGTGGGAAGCCACTCAGGTGATCTTCACCGGCATGGGCCCCAATTTTTGGGAAGGCGAAAAAGCGCGCAAGGGCTTGATGAACGGCAGCAAAAAATTCACCGATCCTGAATTCATCAAGGTCTGGAAGATGATTAGCCAGTTCAAGCCTTTCATGCACCCCAAACAGTCTGAAATGTCCAACAGCGACATGCAGCTGTTGTTCGCCACAGGCCGTGCGGCCATTTACCCCACAGGCTCTTGGGACCTGGACTTTTTGCGCAGCACGAGTTTTGCCTACAAAAAGCAAATCGACATGGGCGTCTTCAAGCCCCCGGTGGAGAACGCCCAGCAGCGTTGCCACATCTCGGTTCACCCTGACTTTGGCATCGGCATCAACAAAAACACCAAGCACCCCGAAGCCGCCCGCAAGCTGATCGACTGGTTGGCCTCGGCCGAATTTGCCCAATTGATGACCGACACGCTCAGCGGCTTTTACTCGCTGTCCAAACACACGGTGAACATCACCGATCCCTTGAGCCGGGAGATGGTGGACTGGCGCAAGGAGTGCGGCGACACGATCCGCATCAACGCCGAACGACTCAACCGCGTTTGGCCCTCGATGGAAGAAGAGCTTTGGTATGCGAACGTGAAAGTGATCAACCAGGAGATGACGCCCGAAGAGGCTGCGAAATACATCCAGCGCATTCAGGACAAAAACGCGTACCTCAAGTGAACACTGTCGACATGAAAAAGACCGCCGAGGCGGTCTTTTTCATGGGGCCATGCCGATCAGGCAAACAAGGCCTTGTACTGATCGCGCAACAAGTTCTTTTGCACCTTGCCCATGGTGTTGCGTGGCAACTCAGGCACCACAAAGCACTTCTTGGGAATCTTGAAGTTGGCCAGTTTGGCTTTCAACTCGGCGATGACAGCATCGGGCTGCACAGTCGCGCCCGCCTTCGCAATCACCACCGCCACACCGACCTCGCCAAAGTCCGGATGCGGCACGCCCACCACGGCGCTTTCGGCCACGCCCTTCATCTCGTTGATGTAGCCCTCGATCTCGGCGGGGTACACGTTGTAGCCGCCGCTGATGATCAGGTCCTTGCTGCGGCCCACGATGGTCACGTAGCCGCGCTCATCGACCTTGCCCACGTCACCGGTCTTGAAATAACCGTCGGCCGTGAACTCTTCGGCGGTTTTCTCAGGCATGCGCCAATAGCCTTTGAACACATTGGGGCCCTTGACCTGGATGCCGCCTATTTCGCCCACCGGCAGGTCCTGACCATCGTCACCGCGCACGCGCAGCGAAACACAGGGCAAAGGAAAGCCCACCGTGCCGCCACGGCGTTCTGACTGCTTGGCATAGCGCTTGTCTGGGGCATAGGGGTTGGAGGTCAACATGGCGGTTTCGCTCATGCCATAGCGCTCCAAGATGGTGTGGCCCGTGCGCTCTTGCCATTCGGTGAAGGTCTCGATCAGCAAAGGGGCCGAGCCTGCAATGAACAAACGCATCGGCTTGACGGCCGCCTTGTTGAGGCTCGGCTCGGCCAACATACGCACATACAAAGTGGGCACGCCCATGAACACCGTGGCCTTGGCCATGTGCGCAATGGCACGCTTGGGGTCGAACTTGGCCATCCAGATCATCTTGCTGCCGTTGATCAGGGCACCATGGATCGCCACAAACAAACCATGCACATGGAAGATGGGCAATGCGTGGATGAGCACATCTCCACGGCCTTCAGGCCCTCCGGTCGCCGTCCAGCCCCAGTAGTCCTTGAGCGTCAGTGCGTTGCTCAGCATATTGCCGTGCGTGAGCATGGCCCCTTTGCTGCGGCCGGTGGTGCCGCTGGTGTAGAGGATGGCAGCCAGGTCATCGGCCTTGCTCTCGACAGGCTGGTGCTGGTCGCTGTGGTGCGCTGCGCGATCGAGCAGGCTGCCGGTGCGGTCGTCGTTCAGGGTGAACACATGCTGCGTGCCCGCTTTGAAGGCAATCTTGCTGACCCAGCCAAAGTTGGCACCACTGCACACCACCACGGCCGGCTCGGCATTGCCGATGAAGTACTCGATCTCGGCGCTCTGGTAGGCCGTGTTGAGTGGCAAAAACACATAGCCGGCCCGCAAAGTGGCCAGGTAAAGCATCATGGCTTCGACCGATTTTTCGACCTGCACGGCCACACGACTGCCCTCGGGCAAATCCAGCGACTGCAGCAAATTGGCCATCATGGCCGTGGCACGGTCCAGGTCGGCCCAGCTGTACAGCAGACCTTCATCGGTCTCCACCGCCGTGGCCTTGAGGTCAGAGGGAAATGCGGCACGCAAGGCCGAGTACAAATTGTGAGAGCTCATGGGTGTGATTCAAGTGTGAAGAAAAAAGAGGAAGCGCAGGGTCACTGAAACCGTTGACCGCATCAATCCAGCTTGGCACCAGAGGCCTTGACCACCTGCGACCATTTGGACAATTCCTTTTTGATGAAGCCATCAAATTGCGCGCCTGTGAGGTTGGGGAACTCTGCCCCCTGACCGGCCCACACGGCTTTGGCTTCGTCTGTCTGGCAGGCGCGGCGCACCTCTTCGACCATGCGGGCCTGCGCATCGGCTGGCGTGCCTTTGGGTGCCCAGATCCCATACCAGGTGGACACGGTGTAATCGGGCAAACCCAACTCTGTGGAACATGGCACATCCGGGAAAGCCGCATTGCGCTTGTTGCCAGAAACCATCAAAGCCTTGATGCGTCCACTCTTGATGTGTGTCGCCGACGACCCCAGCCCATCAAACAACATGTCGATGTTGCCCGCGATCAAGTCCTGCAAAGCAGGCCCTGCACCGCGGTAAGGAATGTGCGTGATGAAGGTCTTGGTCTGCAGCTTGAACAACTCGCCCGCCAAATGGTGCGAAGTGCCACCGCCAGCCGAGCCGTAGTTGAAGCGACCGGGGCTTTTTTTGACTTCGTCCAGAAAGGCTTTGAAGTCGGCATTGTTGAACTTCTTGGGATTGACCACCAGCACCTGCGGCACGTTGGCCACCAGGATCAGCGGCACCAAATCACGCTCCAGGTCGTAGTCCAGCTTGGGGTACATGAATGGCGCAATCGTGTGGTGCACAGCACCCATGAAATAGCTGTAACCATCGGGCGCACTCTTGGCGGCCACGCCTGCACCCAGAGTACCCCCTGCGCCGCCCCGGTTGTCGATGATCAGTTGCTTGCCTGTCAATTTGGAAAACTGTGCCGACAGGGGCCGCGCAAACGCATCGGTGCCCCCGCCCGCAGGAAAAGGCACGATCAAGGTCACAGGCTTGGCAGGCCAGGTGCTTTGCGCTTGAGCCAAGCCGGAGCCCGTTACAGCCAGGGAGGCGGCGTACTTGAGAACGCTGCGGCGGTCGATGGGGGCGTTGAATGCAGTCATGGGTATCTCCTCTTGATGGAATGTGTCGTGACGAAAAATGACGGATTAAAAATACAAACGCGCCACATCGTCCGACACCGGGATGCGGCCTTGGGCCAGGCCCAGGCGGTGGCGGTCGAGCTTGCGCAAGTCATACAGGTAATTGACCATCAGGCCAAACGACTGCTTGACCCCTTTGCTGGACAGGTCGGCCGCCCAGTGGATGTGCTCCACGCGTGCGCCGTTGCCCAAATGGAAACGGGCGACCGGATCGAGCGGTCGTTCCTCGCTCAACTCTTGGCCCAGGTAATGCGCAGCACAGGCCAACAGCCATTGGCGCAGGGCCGACTTCTCAGGCAAGGTGGGCATGGGCTCCAGCGCCGACAGCACATGTTCGGCACCTGCAGGCTCAAAGCCTACTGCGCGGCCGAGCTGCGCCCTCATTTTTTCAGGCGTGGCCTCCAACATGCGGCTCGCGTTTTTGCCCAGCCAGCTCCTGAACCCCGGAATGGGGGACAAGGTGGCAAAGGTTTTGAGTTTGGGAAAATCAGCCCGCAAGGTCTCCACCACGCGTTTGATCAACGAATCGCCAAAACTCACGCCCTTGAGGCCAGGCTGCGTGTTGCTGATGGAATAAAAAATCGCGGTCGTGGCCCGGCTCAAATCCACAGCCTCCGCCGATTCGTCCAGCAAGGGGCTGATGCTGCTGGCGATCTCGTCCATGAACGCGACTTCCACAAAAATCAGGGGCTCATCGGGCAAGCGGGGGTGAAAAAAGCCGTAGCAGCG
>JBEEJQ010000154.1:0-5741 GCA_041169105.1 Pseudomonadota bacterium
TACATGACCGTGGCCCTGGGCGCATCCGCTTACTCGGTGGCCGTGTTCCACCTGATGACGCACGCCTTCTTCAAGGCCTTGCTGTTCCTCGGTGCCGGCTCCGTCATCATGGGCATGCACCACAACCAGGACATCCGCTGGATGGGTGGCGTGCGCAAGTACATGCCGATCACCTGGATCACTTCGCTGCTGGGTTCGCTGGCTTTGATCGGTACACCGTTCTTCTCGGGTTTCTACTCCAAGGACAGCATCATCGAAGCCGTGCATGAAAGCCATCTGGCCGCTGCGGGCTTTGCCAACTTCGCCGTGCTGGCTGGTGTCTTTGTGACCGCCTTCTACTCGTTCCGCATGTACTTCCTGGTCTTCCACGGCAAGGAACGCTTCGACCAGAACCCCGATGCCCACCATGGTCACGACGACCACGGTCATGGCCACGATGACCACCACGAACCGCACGAATCCCCATGGGTCGTGACCGTGCCTTTGGTCTTGCTGGCGATTCCTTCGGTGGTGATCGGTTTCATGGCGATCGAGCCCATGCTCTACGGCGAGTTCTTCAAAGACGTGATCTTCGTGAACGCAGAGAAGCACCCCGTGATGGAAGAAATGGCCGAGATGTTCCACGGCCCCGTGGCCATGGCGGTGCACGCCCTGAGCACAGCACCTTTCTGGCTGGCTTTGGCCGGTGTGGTGGTGTCCTGGTACATGTACCTCGTCAACCCCAAAGTGCCTGCCTTCTTTGCACGTGTGTTGCGTCCCGTGATCGTTGTTCTCGAAAACAAGTATTTCCTGGACTGGATCAACGAAAACATCCTGGCCCGTGGCGCGCGTTTGCTCGGCACCGGTTTGTGGAAAGTGGGCGACCGAGCCTTGATCGATGGCCTGCTGGTCAACGGTTCCTGGAAAGTGGTGGGTCTGATCTCTGGAGCCGTGCGCCGCTTCCAGTCGGGCTACCTGTACCACTATGCCCTGGTCATGATCCTGGGTGTGTTTGCGCTGATGACGTATTTCGTCTGGCTCGCTTAACGGTTTAGAGGACGATAAAAATGGGATTGTTAAGCCTTGCCATCTGGACACCGATTGTTTTCGGCGTCATCTTGCTGGCCATCGGTCGTGACAGCCAAGCCCGCGCCGTGCGCTGGGTGGCTTTGATCGGCTCCGTCGTCAGTTTTCTGATCACACTGCCCCTGTACAAGGGCTTTGAGCTCGGCACCTCGGCCATGCAGTTTGTCGAGAAGTACACCTGGATCGAACGCTTCAACGTGCACTACCACCTGGGTGTGGACGGCATTTCGCTGTGGTTCGTGCTGTTGACCGCCTTCATCAACGTGATCGTGGTCATCGCGGGCTGGGAAGTCATCACCCGCAAAGTCAACCAGTACATGGCGGCCTTCTTGATCCTGTCGGGTCTGATGATTGGCGTGTTCAGTGCCCTGGACGGCATCTTGTTCTATGTCTTCTTTGAAGCGACCCTCATCCCGATGTACCTGATCATCGGCATCTGGGGCGGTCCGAACAAGATCTACGCCGCGTTCAAGTTCTTCCTGTACACCCTGATGGGCTCGCTGCTGACGCTGATCGCGCTCATTTACCTGTACACCGCCTCGAACGGCAGCTTTGACATCCTGGCTTGGCACAAGTTGCCCCTGTCTGGCACGGTGCAGACGCTGCTTTTCTTTGCCTTCTTTGCCGCGTTTGCGGTCAAGGTCCCCATGTGGCCTGTGCACACCTGGTTGCCCGATGTGCACGTGGAAGCCCCTACAGGCGGTTCGGCTGTGCTGGCTGCCATCATGCTCAAGTTGGGCGCTTACGGTTTCCTGCGTTTTTCGATGCCCATCGCACCGGACGCCGCACGCGAGTGGGGCACCTTCATGATCGTGCTGTCACTGGTTGCCGTGATCTACGTGGGTCTGGTCGCCATGGTCCAGCAGGACATGAAAAAACTGGTGGCGTATTCATCGGTGGCGCACATGGGTTTTGTGACCCTGGGCTTTTTCATCTTCAACCCGCTGGGCGTGTCTGGCGCGGTGGTTCAGATGATCGCGCACGGTTTTGTGTCGGCTGCCATGTTCTTGTCCATTGGTGTCTTGTACGACCGCGTTCACTCGCGTGAGATCGCCAGCTACGGCGGTGTGGTCAACACCATGCCCAAGTTCGCCGCTTTTGCTTTGCTGTTCTCGATGGCCAACTGCGGCTTGCCAGGCACAGCCGGTTTTGTGGGCGAGTGGATGGTCATCTTGGGAGCCGTCAAGTTCAACTTCTGGATCGGTGCCTTGGCTGCTTCTGCCTTGATTTTTGGTGCCGCTTACACCCTGTGGATGTTCAAGCGCGTCTACCTCGGTCCTGTGGCCAATGACGACGTCAAGGAACTCACGGACATCAACAGCCGTGAATTCCTGGTCATGGCTTTGCTGGCCATCGCCGTGCTCTACATGGGCCTGTTCCCCAAGCCATTCACCGACGTGATGGACACCTCGGTGGTCGACTTGCTCAAGCATGTGGCCTTGTCCAAATTGCCCCAATGACCATTCAGTACTGAACTGAAGAATAGAAAGAATGATGATGGACAACACCAGTTGGATGACGATTTATCCTGAAATCGTGTTGCTGGTCATGGCCTGTGTGATCGCACTGGCCGACCTGTTCGTGAAGAGCCCCAAGCGCACCGGCACGTATGCCCTGACCTTGCTGTCGCTCGGTGGCGTGGCCTGGCTCAACGCCATGTACGCCAGTGCAGGGCAGACCGTTTATGGTTTTGGTCACTTGGTGGTCAGCGACCCGATGGGCCATTGGCTCAAGTGCTTCGCCTCGATCGCCGTGATGGTGACCCTGGTTTACTCGCGCCCCTATGCCGCTGACCGCGACATGCTGCGCGGTGGCGAATTGTTCAGCCTGAGCATGTTCGCTTTGCTGGGCATGAGCGTGATGATCTCCGGTCAAAACTTCCTGGTGCTGTATCTGGGCCTGGAACTGCTGACCCTGTCGAGCTACGCACTGGTCGCCCTGCGCCGCGACAACGGTCAAGCCACCGAAGCGGCCATGAAGTACTTCGTGCTGGGCGCGATGGCTTCCGGCTTCCTGCTCTATGGCATGTCCATGATGTACGGTGCCACCGGTAGCCTGGAATTGGCCGCTGTGCTCAAAGCCATCGCTTCGGGTCAAGTCAACCACCAAGTGCTGGTGTTTGGCCTGGTCTTCATCGTGGCCGGCTTGGCATTCAAGATCGGTGCCGTGCCATTCCACATGTGGATCCCAGACGTTTACCAAGGTGCCCCCACTGCGGCCACGCTGCTGATCGGCGGCGCACCCAAGCTGGCGGCGTTCGGCATCATGATCCGCTTGCTGGTCGAAGGCCTGCTGCCTCTGGCCATCGACTGGCAACAGATGTTGTCCTTCCTCGCGATTGGCTCCTTGCTGATCGGTAACCTGGCCGCCATTGCGCAGACCAACCTCAAGCGCATGCTGGCTTTCTCGACCATCGCGCAAATGGGCTTTGTTTTGTTGGGCTTCGTGGCAGGTGTGATCAACGGTCAGACCACTTTGGCAGCCAACGCCTACAGCTCGGCCATGTTCTACATCGTCGGCTATGTGCTGACCACCTTGGCCAGCTTCGGCATCATCATGCTGCTGGCCCGTCAAGGCTTTGAGAGCGAAGAAATCACCGACCTGGCCGGTCTGAACCAGCGCAGCCCGCTGTACGCTGGCGTGATGGCGATTTGCCTGTTCTCCTTGGCCGGTATCCCGCCCATGGTCGGCTTTTACGCCAAGCTGGCCGTGTTGCAATCTCTGGTGGCTTCGGGCCAGGGCTTCTACATCGGTCTGGCCATCTTTGCCGTGATCATGTCCTTGATCGGCGCTTTCTACTACCTGCGCGTCGTCAAAGTCATGTACTTTGACGAGCCTGTGACGGCCACCACCGTCTCGGCCGATGCCGATGTGCGTGTGGTGCTCTCGCTCAACGGTCTGTTGGTGCTGGTCCTGGGCATGACACCGGGTGCCCTGATGGCTTTGTGCGCTGACGCTGTCGCCCGCATGCTGGCTGTCTGATCATGTCCACCGCTTGGCAAATTGGTTTGTTGATCGCGCTGGCTATGCTGGCTGCCAACTTGCCATTTGCCAATCAGCGCATCTTGCTGGTCGGTCCCACCAACGGCACCAAATCACTGGCCATTCGGCTCGCTGAATTGGTGCTGCTTTACTTTGTGGTCGGTGCTGTGGGTCTGGCGCTGGAAAACCACGCCGGTCAAATCGCTCCCCAGGGCTGGGAGTTTTACGCCATCACCGGCACCATGTTTGTCACCTTGTCTTTTCCGGGTTTCGTCTACCGTTACCTGATGCACCGCCAGCATTGAACGCTGTCGGGTTTCACTGAGACTCCCCCCATGTCTGACGATCATCTGATCGAGCACCGTGTCTCGCAAGAGGAGTTGCTGCGCGGTCATTTTCTGCACGCTTTCCGCGACACAGTCCGTCTGCCCAACCAAGGCCTGGCCACACGCGAGTATGTGGTTCACCCCGGCGCGGTGATGGTGATCCCTCTGCTGCAGCTGCCCGACGGAAGCTTGCGCCTGGTGCTGGAGCGCCAGTTCCGCTACCCGGTGGGGCAGGTGATGATCGAATTCCCGGCTGGCAAGCTGGACGCAGGCGAAGACCCTTGGCTGTGCGCCCAGCGTGAGCTGGTGGAAGAAACCGGCTACCGCGCCCGCGAATGGGCCAAGGCTGGCGTCTTGCACCCGGTGATCGCCTATTCCACCGAGGTGATCGAGATCTGGTTTGCGCGAGACCTCAGCTTGGGCGAGCGCCAGCTGGACGCAGAGGAGTTTCTGGACGTGTTCACCGCCAGCCCCGACGAACTGATGGCCTGGTGCCAGCAAGGTCTGGTGACCGACGCCAAAACCCTGACCGGAGCGCTTTGGTTGCAAAATGTCCTGTCTGGCGCTTGGCCGCTGACTTGGCAAAGCGCCACCTGAACATTCCGCATGAAAGTCCTTGACCTCCAGTGTCGTCAGGGCCACAGCTTCGAAGGCTGGTTCGGCTCGCAGGACGATTACGACGCGCAACGTGCGCGGGGAGGGGTCACGTGCCCCATGTGCAACGACAGCGAGATCACCAAAATGCTGTCGGCACCTCGCCTGAACCTGGGGCACGGCAGCCCATCGGCCCCTGCTCAGAATGAGGCCGCACCATCGGAAGCCGCGCCTGCTTCTGCGCCTTCCAGTGCGCTTGCTCCCAGTGCTGACGCCAACCCTGTGGTGCAAATGCAAGCGGCCTTGATGCACATGGTGCGTCACGTCATGGCCAACACCGAAGATGTGGGCACCCGGTTTGCCGAAGAAGCCCGCAAGATCCATTACGGTGAACGCGAAGAGCGCAACATCCGCGGCCAGGCCACGCGTGAAGAAACCGAAGCCTTGCTGGACGAAGGCATCGATGTCTTGCCGCTGCCTGTGCCCGATGCCTTGAAAGAGCCGCTGCAATAAAGCCACATCATCAGCCCTCTGTAGGTCGGAGCTTCAGCTCCGACAATGGTCGTGCAGCACAAATCCATGTCGGGGCTCAAGCCACCGACCTGCACTTTTGAATTCAAGGCAAGAGAAGTGTGGGCTCCTTGACCGCTGAGTCACAGCGTCTGCGGCATACTCGTTGCAGCCCATGAACACCCTGCACATTCCCGAGGCCGAAGTTGAATTGACCGCCATTCGCGCCCAAGGCCCGGGCGGGCAAAACGTCAACAAAGTTTC
>JBEEJQ010000155.1:0-5641 GCA_041169105.1 Pseudomonadota bacterium
GCGCGAAGCTGCTGCCCAGGCCGACATCGTGTTCGCCTGCGTGGGCAATGACGCCGATTTGCGCAGCGTGGTTTTGGGTCCAGACGGCGCTTTTGCCGGCATGAAACCCGGTGCCATCTTTGTGGACCACACCACCGCCTCCGCCGAAGTGGCCCGCGAGCTGTATGTCGAGGCCCAAAAGCTGGGTCTGCACTTTGTGGACGCTCCGGTCTCGGGCGGTCAAGGTGGCGCGCAAAACGGCGTGCTCACCGTGATGTGCGGTGGCGATCAAGCAGCTTTTGACAACGTGCGCCCTGCCGCCTTGGCTTTTTCGCGTGCGTTCACCCTGTTGGGCGAATCGGGTGCGGGCCAACTGGCCAAGATGGTCAACCAGATCTGCATCGCCGGCTTGGTGCAAGGCTTGTCCGAGGCCGTGGCTTTTGGTCAGGCAGCGGGTCTGGACATGCACCAGGTGCTGGACGTGATCGGCAAAGGCGCTGCCCAAAGCTGGCAAATGGACAACCGTGGCAAAACCATGGCCGATGACAAATTTGACTTCGGCTTTGCAGTGGACTGGATGCGCAAGGACCTGGGCCTGGTGCTGGACGAAGCCAAGCGCAATGGTGCCCGCTTGCCGGTGACCGCTTTGGTGGACCAGTTCTATGCCGATGTGCAAAAAATGGGCGGCGGCCGCTGGGACACCTCCAGCCTCATTCGCCGCTTGCGCTGAGCATTTTGGACATGAAAAAAGCGGCCACGGCCGCTTTTTTCATCAGGTGCTGAACACGCTTATTTGGACATGGGCGGCTGGCTCAGGCGCTGGAGTTCTGCTTCCGAGATTTCTTCAAACACCCGCACCACTTTGGCTACACCGCTGATGCCGCGTGCAATGTCCGTAGCGCGCTTGGCTTCACGGGCCGTCACACGGCCCATCAAATAAACGATACCGCGCTCAGTCACCACCTTGATGCTGTTGACCTGCAGGTCTTTGGCATCGAGAAAAGCCGCTTTGACCTGACCGGTGATCACGGTGTCCTTGGAGCGCTGGGTCAAGCTGCTGGGCAAAGTGACGGCCAGATCATTGACCACGGCACGAACGTTCTCCTGGCTTTGCGCCAACTTCTCGGCACGCTCTTTCAGGGCCTGCGTGCGGACCTCACCGGTGAGCAAAGCTTGCTTGTTGTAACTGGTCACGTTCAGGTGGACGCTGTCACCCAATTCCTGACGGATGGCACTGCCGACCTTGATCTCGATGCCCTCATCCTCGACTTGCGAGCCCGTGGTCCGGCGGTCGGTGGCGACCACGCCCGTCATGACCGCGCTGCCCACCAACAAAGGCGCGCAAGCGGACAGACCCGACAAAGCGACCACAGCCAAAGTGCCGGTCATGACCAGCGATTGAAGATTGCGTTTCATTTAAACAGGCTCCTGTTCACCCAACAATTGGGTATCGATTCCATCACACAGACAGTGCAACACCAGGTGCTGCACCTCACGAATTCGCGCCACCCGCTCATGGGGCACGCAGACATGCACATCGGTTTCGCGCAACTGGCGACCCAAAGCGCCGCCGTTTTGCGCAGTCAAAGCCATCACGGTCATTTCGCGCTCGTGCGCGGCGTGCACCGCCTCGACCAAAGCACGCTCTTCGCCGTCGGCGCTGATCAAGACCAGCACATCCCCGGTTTGACCCAGCGCACGCACCTGGCGCGCCAAGGCTTGTCCGTCAGGCCAAGCTGATGCCATCAGGCCATCGGACGCCAAAGCAAAAGCCGCCAGACCCGGACGATCGCGCTCAAAGCCCCCCACCAGCAACAAGGCCAGGTATTGGGCCATGGCCGACGAAGCGCCCATGCCTGCCGTCAGCACCTTGCCGCCACCCGTCACGCAAGCGAGCACCGCCTGCACAGCCGCATCCACCGGCTTGGCCAAAGCCTCGGCCACTTGGTAGTGCAAGTCTGCACTGTCGATGAAATGCTGTTGAATGCGCAGGTCTAACATGGCGGGGATGATAACCGCCAGCATGGTCCTTGCCGGTGCATTTCCCCTGATTTCAGGTGACTTGGCGTACTTCCTGTTTCAAGTTGCATCAAAAGCGGCGGACAACCATTGAGGCCCTTGTGCCTCAATCGTGACCACATCAAAGCGTGCAGGCGGCAAACGCCGCCAGCGCAACAGGTAGTGCTGCGCGGCCAACACGATGCGCCTTTGCTTTTGAAAACTCACGCTCGCAGCCGCCCCTCCAAAGTCGCTGCGGCTGCGTTTTCGCACCTCGACAAACACCACCGTGCCGTCGGGCGTTTGCATGATCAGGTCGATTTCCCCGCCCCCACGCCCAGGGGTCCGATAATTGCGTTGCAGCAGGCGCAAACCGCGTTCTTGCAAATAGGCCAGCGCCTCGTCTTCGCCCGCATCACCCCGGGCCTTGGTCGTGACGCTGCCGACACCGTCTTTTTTGAGGAATTGCATTGACTCCGTCTCCCTTGTCTGCGTCGTTCGCCCCAGCCCTTGCCGCCGCCAACGACGCTGCCGGTCAGCAAAACCACCCGGCCAGCACACTGTATGTCGTGGCCACCCCGATTGGCAACCTGGCCGACATCAGCCTGCGCGCCTTGCACGTGCTGCAAAAGGTCGATGTCATCGCCTGCGAAGACACCCGCCACACCCAGCAGATGCTGCGGGCCTACGGCATCGATCGCCCGGGCAGCCAGTTGCTGGCCGTGCACCAGCACAACGAAGCCGAGGCCGCGCAAACCGTGATCACCCGCCTGGCCCAAGGCGAGCGTGTGGCTTATGTCAGCGATGCGGGCACTCCCGCCATCAGCGACCCGGGCGCTCGCCTGGCGGCCGCCGTGCGCTTGGCGGGTTACCGCGTGCTGCCCTTGCCCGGTGCCAGCAGCGTCATCACGGTGCTCAGCGCCTCGGGCATGACGGGGGAAGGTGGTTTTGTCTTCACCGGCTTTTTGCCCAATAAAGCGGGTGAACGCCAACACGCGGTACAGGCCCTGGCGCAAGAGACCCGCGCTGTGGTTTTGCTGGAGGCCCCGCACCGCATCGAAGCCCTCGCACAAGCCTTAGGCGTTTTGGGTGAGCGGCGCATCACCGTGGGTCGGGAGTTGACCAAGCAGTTTGAGCAGATTGAGACCGTAGCAGCGCAAGATTTCGCCGCATGGCTGGCCGAAAAACCGGACCGCCAACGCGGCGAGTTTGCGCTGGTGGTGCACGACACCCCGGCGGCCGAGACCAGCGGGGAGGGCCTGCGGGTGTTGCAGTTGCTGCTACCCGAGCTGCCCCTGAAAACCGCCGTGAAACTGGCTGCCGAGATCACCGGCGAATCCAAAAACGTGCTTTACGACCAGGCTTTGAAACTCAAAAAGTCCTGACTCACTTCAGCGCTTGCGCAGACCCAGCCACATGACGGTGGACACCACCACCAAAGCACCGACCAACTGCATAGGCGCGATCGACTGCCCCAGAAGCGCCCAGGCCAGCACCAGGGCGAAGACGGGCTCCACGTTCATGATGGCCGAGTTGCCCACCACGCCCAGCTTGGGCAAGACGGTGAACATGATGGTGAAAGCCGTGCCGTACAAAAAGGTCAACATGCCCAAGCCCCACCAGCCCGGCAGCGCGGTGGGCAGGTGAAAACCGCCTTGGCTCATGGCGGCAGTGATGGCCAAAACCGCAACCAGCCCCATGGTCGAGAAGGTGCGCAAGCGCCCATCCAAAGTCCCCGCTTCGTGCTGCGTGAGCACCATGGCCAAACCAAACGTGGCCGATGCGGCCAATGCAAAAGCAATACCCGCCCCGATCTGACTCCAATGCGCCGCAGCGCCCAGGCCCGAGGCTGCGCCGAACACATCGAGCGCCAACGCCAGCCCGACCAACATCAAAGGCATAGCCATGATGACCGCACGTTCGGCCTTGTGGCCATACAAGACACGCGCCCAAAAAGCCGTGGTCAGCGGATAGGTGTTGAAAGCCAGTAAAGCCAGCGCCACGGGCAAACGCGCCACCGACGAATACAGGCAAACGCTCTGCACAGCGATCAAGCCGCCGATGCCCAGCAAGAATTTCTTTTGACGCGCAGTGGTGACCCAGCTCACCTGCCCCCGCCACAACAACACCCCCACCACCAAAGCGGTGACGCTGCTGCGAAAGCTCACGGCGGTCACCACATCCACCCCGTTGTTGAACGCAAAACGGGCCGCCACATGGTTGGCCCCCATCATGAAGGCGATCAGGAGCAGGGTGGCAAAAGCGGTGCCCGTCAGGGCTTTGCGAGCGTGGGTCATGTTTTCATTGTGCGGGGTAAAGCCCCAGTCCCCTGGCATGCAGGCGACTCAGGCCCAGCAGTGCGTCGGTGAATGGCGTGGCCACCTCCGTGAGCTGCCCCAGCTCGCGCACCGCGCTGACCAGGGCGTCCAGCTCCACCGGTTTGCCCGCCTGCACGTCTTGCAGCATGGACGTTTTGAAGGCCCCCAATTTTCGTGTAACCGCATGTCGGTCTTCGGGCTCCTGCGCGATCGGAATGCCGATGCACTCGCCAATGGCTTTGGCTTCGCGCATCACATGCGAGATGAAGCCGCGCACCAGCTCGTCGTCCAGGATGCGGTCGGTGGTGGCCCCAGTCAGGGCACTGACCGGGTTGACGGTCATGTTGCCCCAGAGCTTGTACCAAATGTCTTTTTGAATTTGAGGTGACAGCGTGGCGTTGAAGCCCGCTTCTTGCAGCAGGGCGTGCAAGGCTTGCACACGCGGCGTGAGTTCGCCCGATGGTTCGCCCACGATCAGGCCATCGCCAAAGTGGTGGCGGATCACGCCGGGTGCATCGACCGAGCAGCTGGCATGCACCACACAGCCGATGATGTGCGCCGCAGGCAAGGCACGAGCAATCTGCCCCTCTGGGTCCACCGAGACGAGCGAGCGACCGTGCACCGGTCCGCCAAAGCCCTGCAAGAACCACCAAGGCACGCCGTTCATGGCCGTGAGCACCACAGTATGAGGACCGATCAGCGGGCCCACCTGAGCGGCGACTGAGGCCAGCGCAGGCGCCTTGACCGAGATCACCACCAGGTCCTGCACGCCCAAGTCGGCGGCTTGGTTCGAGGCCTTGACGGGCACGGTGTGCAACTCACCGCCCTGGTGCAATTGAAGACCCTCACCTTGCAGTGCGGCCAGTGTGACACCGCGGGCCAGCACGCTGACTTGCGCCCCGGCACGCGCCAGGTGCACGCCCATCCAGCCGCCAATGGCGCCCGCGCCGACGATGGCGACCTTCTTGAATGAAACGCCGCTCATGCTCGCCACCCGCTGTCTGTGCGGTCCATCTGACGAACCAGTGCCTCAAACACATCCTGCCCGGCCCCGTGGTGGGGGTTGAACTGCAAAGCATCGCGTGTGCATTTGGCGGCGATGTCTTCAGGCACCGGGATCGGCGTCCCCATGCTCTGCGTGGCCAGCTGAATTTCACAAGCGCGTTGCAAAGTCCACAAGATCGCAAAGGTTTGCGGCAAGGTCTGCCCCCAAGCCAGGAGACCATGGTTGCGCAAGATCACAGCGGGCTTGCGGCCAATGCTCTGCAGCACACGCGGCCCCTCTTCGGCATGGATGGTGATGCCCTCGAAGTCGTGGTACGCCACCATGTCGTGCAGCTGCGCCG
>JBEEJQ010000156.1:0-5616 GCA_041169105.1 Pseudomonadota bacterium
GCGCACCACCGGCAGCGCCACGTCGGCCTCCAGCAGCGCCATGCGGACCTCGCGCAGCATGTCGGCCACGTTCGATTCGGTGATGCGGGCCTGTCCGCTGATGGTTTTGACGAGGCGGGAAAGTTTTTCGGTCAGGGCGGAAGCCATCGATGCAATCCAGAAATAACCGGTCCAGCGGGATGGTGTAGCCCCTGTGGCTGCACCTGAAAGGCTAAACTCGGACCCATGATTTTAGCGAGTCCCCCATTTTGGATGCACCCTGCGACGGCTACGGCCGCGCTGGCTTACGGCCTTGCTGCCGTGACCGGTGCGCGCATGAGCGAAGTCAACGCACGGCGTTTGCTGGGCCTGGCCTGGGCAGCGCACGCACTGGCTTTGCTGGGCTTGCTGGCAGGACCGGTGCGTTTTGGCTTTGCACCGGCCATGTCGGTCACCACCTGGTTGGTGGTTACGGCCTATGTGGTGGAGCGGCAGATCTTCCCGCAGCTCAAAGCCCGTTGGGCCATGGGCGGTCTGGGTGCCGTGGCGGTGGCAATGGCTTGGTTGTTTCCGGGTGCGCTTTTGCATGAGCAGGCATCTGCCTGGTTGCCGCTGCACTGGGCGTTGGGCCTGTCGGCCTATGGCATGTTTGGCGCGGCCGTGATCCACGCCTGGATGATGACGCGCACCGAGCGCAACATCCGCTTGGGGCAAGAGGCCGACAGTGGCCTGCCCCTGCTGACGTTGGAAAAACTCACCTTCCGTTTTGTGACGGCGGGCTTCATGCTGCTGACGGCCACCTTGGTCGCGGGCGTGTTTTTTGGTGAAACCCTCTATGGCCAAGGCCGGGGCCAATGGCGCTGGGACCACAAGACGATTTTTGCCCTGCTGTCTTGGCTGACCTTTGCGGTGCTGCTGATCGGTCGCAGCCAGTGGGGCTGGCGTGGCCGCCGCGCTGTGCGCGTTCTGTACATGGGTGCGGGTTTGCTGCTGTTGTCGTATGCGGGCTCGCGTTTTGTGCTCGAAGTCTTGTTGGGGCGTGCGGGATGAAGTTCCTCTTTTTTGTATTGGTGGTGCTGGTCGTAGTCTGGGCCATCAAACGGGGCCGGGCAGGCACCGCAGCCCCCAAGGCCTCACAAGCACCCACCCCTACAGAAATGGTGGCTTGCGCGCATTGCGGCATTCATCTGCCACGTGCTGAAGCGGTGTCGGGCCACAAAGGCCAGTACTGCAGCACAGAACACCGCAGCGCCGCCCAGGACCACAACCCGGTTTGATGCTTTTGCCTGCTGTGCCCTCCGCTCACTGGCAACACGGCTGGTATGGCCCGGCCCAGCGGCTGGACTCGCCCAACTTTGGCCCACGCCCCCTTGGTGCTTGCATTGATTTGCTGGTGATCCACTCCATCAGTTTGCCCCCAGGCCAATACGGCGGCAACGAGGTGCAAGCCTTGTTCACCAACCAGCTCGATTGGGATGCCCACCCCTACTTTGGGCAGATCAGGGGCCTTGAGGTGTCGTCGCACTTCTATATCCGGCGCGATGGCTCGCTGTGGCAGTTTGTCAGTTGTGATGACCGGGCCTGGCATGCCGGCAAGTCGGATTACAGAGGCCGCAGCAACTGCAACGATGACTCGATCGGCATTGAGCTGGAGGGCCTGGAGGGGGAGCTGTTCGAGCCTGCGCAGTATGAAAGTCTTGCTCGTTTGTGCCAAGACCTGGCGCTGCAATACCCCATCGCCCACATTGCGGGGCACGAACACATTGCCCCAGGTCGCAAGCAAGACCCGGGGCCGGGGTTCAACTGGTCACGTTTGAAGTCTTTGTTGGATTTTTCAGATCAGTGTTTTCCCTTGGTTTGATGCCAAATCAGCCACACTGAAAAATATTTTTTTCGCCCTCATATGAACCTGCCAATCGCTTTTGGGCGATTCAGAAGTCAACACCCCTTTATTGCCAAGTCCACCAAATCAAGCTTGCAGCGACGAAACCCTGCCGCAAGCCGCGACAGATGTGACTTTTCGGAAAAAAACCGCGTGTTTTCAAGGTTTACCGGGGCACTTTTCAGCTCTTGAAAAGTCCAAAATGGTGCATGACGTTTCCCGAGTGATGACGCCAAGCCCAAAAGTTAGCCCCGGGGCTCTGTACACTATAGGTAGTGGCTTGAACGATCCCCAGACACCAGATATAGTGTCCATTACAAATTCTCACAAATGAATTTCGACCAATTTCAAGCGCCTCACACCGATTCAAAGCCCTGCAACAAACCAATAACATGACCATGCACACCGAATTGAACATTTCAAGCCATTCTTCTGGCCTCATCAACCTCCAAGAAAGTGGACACCCCACCTCGACACCGACCACAGCATTGGCCAATTACCAGATCATCCGACGCAATGGCGCCGTGGTGCCTTTTGAGCCCAACAAGATCGCCGTGGCCATGATGAAAGCCTTTTTGGCGGTGCACGGCACACAAGGCGCGGCATCGGCCAGTGTTCGCGAAGTGGTGGAAGACCTGACCCAAAACGTAGTCCGCGCCTTGGTCCGATCACGTCCAGGCGGCGGCACTTTCCACATCGAAGACGTCCAGGATCAGGTCGAACTGGGCCTGATGCGCAGCAGCAACCACGAAGTGGCCCGCGCTTATGTGCTGTACCGCGAACGCCGCACCCAAGAGCGCGCTCAACAGCAGCAACAAGTGGCCACCGAAACCACCTCCAACGAGCCCGCATTGCACGTGATCGACGGCGGCCAGCGCGTGAAGCTGGACGTCAATTACCTCAAGTCCCTGATGGTCAATGCCTGCGCAGGCTTGGGCAAGGATGTGAGCGCTGAGCCCATCGTGGCCGAAACCATGCGCAACCTGTACGACGGCGTGCCCATGGAGGAGGTTTACAAAGCCTCGATCCTGGCATCGCGCACACTGATCGAGAAAGACCCTGACTACACCTACGTCACGGCCCGTTTGCTGATGCACACGATCGCCAAGGAGATCCTGGGCAAGGAAGTGCCCCCGGAACAGCTGGCGCAAGAGTACCTGGACTACTTCCCCAAATTCATCAAGAAGGGCGTGGACAACGACCTGCTGGATGAAAAACTGCTGCAGTTTGACCTTAAGCGTTTGGCCGAAGCCCTCAAGCCCGAGCGTGACATGCAGTTCGACTACCTCGGTCTGCAGACCCTGTACGACCGCTACTTCCTGCACGTGCGCAAGACCCGCATCGAAATGCCTCAGGCCTTCTTCATGCGCGTGGCCATGGGCCTGTCGCTCAATGAAATCAACCGCGAAGCCCGCGCCATCGAGTTCTACGAGATCCTGTCCTCGTTTGACTTCATGTCGTCCACCCCGACCCTGTTCAACAGCGGTACCTTGCGCTCACAGTTGTCGTCTTGCTACCTGACCACCGTGCCCGACGATCTGGACGGCATCTACGAGTCGATCAAGGAAAACGCACTGCTGTCCAAGTTCGCTGGCGGTTTGGGCAACGACTGGACACGTGTTCGCGCCATGGGCTCCCACATCAAGGGCACCAACGGCGAATCACAAGGTGTGGTGCCCTTCCTCAAGGTCGTCAACGACACTGCCGTGGCGGTCAACCAAGGCGGCAAGCGCAAGGGCGCGGTCTGCACCTACCTGGAAACCTGGCACCTGGACATCGAAGAGTTCCTGGAGTTGCGCAAGAACACCGGCGACGACCGCCGCCGCACGCACGACATGAACACGGCCAACTGGATTCCTGACCTGTTCATGCGCCGCGTCATGGAAAAAGGCGACTGGACCTTGTTCTCGCCCTCGGACGTGCCTGACCTGCACGACCTGTTTGGCCAAGCATTCGAGAAAGCCTACGTGGCCTACGAACAAAAAGCCGAACGCGGCGAAATCCGCCCCAGCAAGAAAGTGCCCGCCACTGACCTGTGGCGCAAGATGCTGTCGATGCTGTTCGAGACCGGCCACCCCTGGATCACTTTCAAGGACCCCTGCAATGTGCGCTCGCCCCAGCAGCACGCCGGTGTGGTGCACTCGTCCAACCTCTGCACAGAAATCACTCTCAACACCAGCGATACAGAAACCGCTGTTTGCAACCTGGGCTCAGTCAACCTGTCCAAGCACCTGAAAGACGGCCCCAACGGAAAAGTCATCGACCACGCCAAACTGCAAAAAACGATCTCGATCGCCATGCGCATGCTGGACAACGTGATCGACATCAACTACTACGCCGTCAAGAAGGCCCGGGACTCCAACATGCGTCACCGCCCCGTGGGCTTGGGCCTGATGGCTTTCCAGGATTCGCTGTACGAAATGCGCATCCCTTACGCCTCGCAAGCGGCTGTGGAGTTTGCCGACCAGTCAATGGAAGCGATCTGCTACTACGCTTACTGGGCTTCGACCGAGTTGGCCAAGGAACGCGGTCAGTACTCCAGCTACAAAGGCTCGCTGTGGGATCAGGGCATCTTGCCACTGGACACCCTGGACCTGCTGGCCCGCGAGCGTGGTGGTTATGTGGAAGTGGACCGCTCATCCACCCTGGACTGGGACGCCCTGCGCAAGAAGATCGCGCAAGACGGCATGCGCAACTCCAACTGCGTGGCCATCGCCCCTACCGCCACCATCTCCAACATCATTGGCGTGGACGCTTCGATCGAGCCTTGCTTTGGCAACCTGTCGGTCAAGTCCAACCTGTCGGGCGAATTCACCGTGATCAACGGCTACCTGGTGCGTGATTTGAAACGCCTGGGTCTGTGGGATGACGTGATGGTCATGGACCTGAAACACTTCGACGGCTCGCTGCGTCCCATCGACCGCGTGCCACAAGAGATCAAGTCCTTGTACGCCACCGCGTTTGAAGTCGAAACCACCTGGTTGGTGGAAGCTGCCGCACGTCGCCAGAAATGGATTGACCAAGCACAGTCGCTCAACATCTACATGGCTGGCGCGTCAGGCAAGAAGCTCGACGACACCTACAAGCTCGCCTGGTTGCGTGGCCTCAAAACCACCTACTACCTGCGCACATCGAGTGCCACGCAAGTGGAGAAATCCACGGTGCAAGCGGGCTCGCACAACGCCGTATCTTCGGGCATGCCGTCGGGTGGCATGAGCGCCAGTGATGCATCGTCATCGCACCCTGTGCTGAGCGCAGCACCCGCCACCGATGTTCAATTCACTGCGATCGACGATGTCGGTTGCGAAGCTTGCCAGTGATTTCAAACGCATCGCACTGCGATCCGAAAACAGCAGTGCGATGCAATTGAACAACACTTCAAGTCATTGCATGCGCAAAAAGTGAATCCCCGCTTTGCAATTCACGCGCATGCTTTCATAATTTGAGAACTGGAAATTTTTATGTTGTCTTGGGACGATCAAGTTAAACCCGCATTGCAACCTGCAATGCCTCCAATGCCTGGCACGGGTGCAGTACCTGCATCGGCCTCGGCGTCTCCAGCCGCTCCCAACCTCCGCCGCATGACTGCTGCCGACAAGCGCGTCATCAATGGCCAGACCGACGTGAACCAGTTGGTCCCGTTCAAATACAAATGGGCCTGGGAAAAATACCTCGCCACTTGCGCCAACCACTGGATGCCGCAAGAAGTGAACATGAACCGCGACATCGCCTTGTGGAAAGACCCCAATGGTCTG
>JBEEJQ010000157.1:0-5607 GCA_041169105.1 Pseudomonadota bacterium
CCGGGTCCAGCACCAGGCTGGCTTGCTTGTAATAGGTTTCGGCATTGAGCTTGATCTGCTCAGGTGTGAGCGGCGGACGGGTGCTGTTGCGCCCTGAGGGGTCGCCGATCAGGCTGGTGAAATCGCCGATCAGGAAGATGACTTGATGACCCAGGTCTTGCAACTGGCGCATCTTGTTGAGCACTACGGTGTGGCCAATGTGGATGTCGGGCGCCGTCGGGTCCAAGCCCAACTTGATGCGCAAAGGCACCCCGGTGGCTTCGGATTTGGCCAATTTTTGCAGCCAGTCCTCTTTGGGAATCAATTCCTCGCAGCCGCGCAAAGTGACTTCCAAAGCATTCAGAACCGAATCTGTTATCGGGAATTTTGTAACAAGCGCTTGATTCATAAGGGTTTTTTCTGGAGTCAAAAGGGCTCGGGCGGTAAACTCTGCACCTCACCAAGGCGTCCATTTTAGGTGGATGCGCTGGTCACCTTCTTTTCTCGCACTGCAGCGCTCAGGCCTTGCAGTCCGAACGATCTTCTTTTTTGATGCCTTTTTTGAACCGATTCCAAACCCGATTGAGCGCACTGCTGTTGCCGCTGCTGCTGCGAGGCACGATGGCCTTGAGCAGCGGTTTGTCGGCAGCGCATCGCGCCTTGGTGTGGCTTGACGGTCAACACCCGCAACTGGCCCAAGGCGCTCATGCGCTGCGCCAATGGCTGCTGCGTCACCCCAAGACCATCAGCGCCACCTTGGCCACCGTGCTGGTGGCCGGCGGTGGCGGTGCATTCGCCATTGCCAATTTGGGCCCTGACATCGCGGACCAGCCTGTGGTCAGCATCTCCACCCCCGTTGAGGTCGCCAACCTGGCTGACCAGGCCCAGGCCATTGATCAACTTCATCTGAACCTGATCCGCACCGACCTGACCCGGACATCGGACACACCCGAAAGCCTGTTGCGCCGCATGGGTGTGGTGGACACGCAGGCGGCGGCATTCCTGCGCAGCAACCCGCTGGCCAAGCAGGCCTTGCAACGCTCGGCCCGCACCGTTTCTGCCGAAGTCAACGGCCAGCAGCAATTACGCCAATTGAGCGTGCGTTGGTTGCGCAACGAAACCGACACCGCTTTCCAACGCCTGGTGATCGAGCGCACGGCCCAAGGCCTGCAAGCCACCCAAGCGTCTGCCGCACTGAGCACCAGTGTGCGCATGACAGGCGGCACGGTGGCCAGCTCGCTGTATGCCGCGGCCGATGAGGCCCGCCTGCCAGACGCCGTGATCAGCCAATTGACCGACATCTTTTCGAGCCAGATCGACTTTCACCGCACTTTGCGCAAAGGCGCACGTTTCTCGGTGGTCTATGAGGTGCTCGAAGCCGATGGTGAGCCCATCCGCACAGGCCGCGTCCTGAGCGCCGAGTTCAACAACGACAACAAGCTTTACCAAGCCGTCTGGTTCCAGGAAAACGGCCAGAAGGGCAATTACTACGCCCTCGACGGCAAGAGCCTGCGCCGCGCCTACTTGGCAGCGCCCGTGGCTTTCTCGCGCAAAACCAGTGGCATGGGCATGCGTTTGCACCCCATCTTCCAGACCCTGCAAAAGCACAACGGCGTGGACTATGCCGCCCCCATCGGCACGCCAGCCATGTCGGTCGGTGATGGCGTGGTCGATTTTGCGGGCGTGCAAGGCGGCTTTGGCAATGTGGTGATCGTGCGCCACGGAGCCAACCACAGCACTGTTTACGCCCACCTCAGCCGCATCAACGTGCGCAAGGGTCAAGCCATTCAAAAAGGTCAAACCGTGGGTGCGATCGGCTCCACAGGGTGGTCAACGGGGCCACACCTTCATTTTGAGTTCCGCATCAATGGCGTCCATGTGGATCCTCAAAGCGTGATCCAGAAGGCACAAAGCGAACCCATTGCGCCAAACGCGATGCACCGCTTCAAGGCCACTGTGGCCTTGGCTCAATCACAGCTTCAGGCCGCCGCGCTGATGCGCGACACCAGCGAGCAATGATCACCAGGGCCTTCGGGCCCTTTTTTAATGGCATCATCCCGGGCTTCACCACCTCCGCCCCAGCCCTTCATGTCCTCCCGTCTTTTCATCGGCCTGATGTCGGGCACCTCACTCGATGGTGTCGATGGCGTACTTTGCCAAATCGATGTCCAAGGCAAGATGCAGGTCTTGACGCATGCCTTTACACCTTTTGATGCAGGGTTTCGCGATGCACTGATGGCGCTCAACCAAAGTGGTCCTGACGAATTGCACCGGGGCGCTTTGGCTGGCAACGCGATTGCGCGGCATTACGCACAGGTGGTCAGCGACTTGCTGGCACAAAGCGGGCAATCCCCCGAGGCCATCACCGCCCTGGGCGCACACGGTCAAACGGTACGCCACCGGCCTTTGGAATTTGATGGCGACGAGCATCACACCGCTGTGGGCTACACGATCCAGTTGATCAACGCGGCCCTGTTGGCGGAGTTGTCCGGCATCGACGTGGTGGCCGATTTCCGCAGCCGCGACCTGGCAGCCGGCGGGCAAGGTGCCCCACTGGTGCCCGCTTTTCATGCCGGCGTGTTTGGCCGCCCGGGGCAATGCATGGCCAGCATGAACATCGGTGGCATTTCCAACATCAGCGTCTTGCATGCAGATGGCTCGGTACAAGGCTGGGACTGTGGGCCCGGCAATGCCTTGATGGATTATTGGTGTCAGCAGCACACCGGCCAAGCCTTTGATCGCGACGGTGCCTGGGCTGCAACAGGCACAGTTCATGTCGACTTGCTGCGCCGCTTGCGGAGCGAAGAGTTCTTAAGTCGTGTCCCACCCAAGAGCACCGGGCGTGATCTGTTCAATCCGTCATGGCTGCAACAGCACCTGCGCGCTTTTGACAAGTTGTCTGCGGTGGATGTGCAAGCCACCTTGACCGAGTTCACGGCCTTGGCTTGCGCCATGGACGTCGGCGTGCACGCACCCGAGGCTCAAACACTGATCGTCTGTGGTGGCGGGGCCTTGAATGGGCACTTGATGCGTCGGCTGTCTGCGCATTTGCCAGGCATCGATGTGGTCAGCAGCGAGACGCAAGGTTTACCCCCCTTGCAAGTGGAAGCGGCCGCTTTTGCCTGGCTGGCCTTCAAAACCATGCAACGCGAAACTGCGAGCCTGCCAAGCGTCACGGGCGCCAGAGGCGCCCGTGTGTTGGGGGCGATTTACCCCCGCTGAAAAATGGGCCGTGCCTGGCGGCGGGTGCTCAGACCGAGAAGGATGAACCGCAACCGCAAGTGGTGGTGGCGTTGGGGTTCTTGATGACGAACTGCGCGCCTTGCAGGTCTTCTTTGTAGTCGATTTCTGCGCCAAGCAGGTACTGGTAGCTCATGGCGTCGATCAGCAAAGACACGCCATTCTTGCTCATGGTGGTGTCGTCTTCGTTGGTGATTTCATCGAAGGTGAAACCATACTGAAAGCCCGAGCAGCCGCCACCTTGGACGAACACGCGCAGTTTCAGATCCGGGTTGCCTTCTTCCGCGATCAGGTCGGCCACTTTGGCTGCAGCACTGTCCGTAAAGACAATCGGTGCGGGCATTTCGGTCTGGATGTTTTCTGCGACGGCGCTCATGGTGTTTCTCCGGGATCAATGCCAAATAGTATAGCGCGGCAGTAGGTTATTTCACTGCAAGGCACCGATTAACGCTACTGGCCATGGGGGTTTGATGGCTGGGCGTTCTGAAGGTTTGCGCGAGTCAGTGGTAGCGCGGCGTGGAGTGCCCTGACGGGGCTCGACGTCGCTTCGCGCCTGAAGTCGCCCCATCAGGGCACCCCACACCGCTCTGCGAATGCTCCAAACCAGCCAATGAGCGAACCTCTAAATTCAGAAGAGAGGGTTAGGGCATGCCGAGTTGGCGACTTCAGGCGCGAAGCGACGTCGAGCCGACTCGGCATGCCCTAACCCTCTGCACCAAGTCACGCAAAACAGCAACAAAAAAGCCGCCAGGCGAACCAGGCGGCTTTTGCAAAACAAGACAGCGGATTAACGCTTCGAGAATTGCTTGCGGCGGCGAGCAGAGTGCAAGCCAACCTTTTTACGTTCGACTTCACGGGCGTCGCGAGTGACGAAACCAGCTTGGCTCAGCACGGGCTTGAGCGATGCGTCGTAGTCAATCAGGGCGCGGGTGATGCCGTGGCGCGATGCACCGGCTTGACCGGATTCACCGCCACCGTGGACGTTGATTTGAATGTCGAAAGTTTCGGCATTGTTGGTCAACATCAAAGGTTGCTTGGCGATCATGATCGAAGTTTCGCGGCCGAAGTAGGCTTGGATGTCCTTGCCGTTGACCGTGATCTTGCCAGTGCCTTTTTTCAGAAACACGCGGGCGACGCTGGATTTGCGACGGCCTGTGCCATTGTTCCATTCACCAATCATCTCAAGGCTCCTTAGATGTCCAGCACTTTAGGCTGTTGGGCGGTGTGTGGGTGCTCTGCGCCGCCATACACCTTGAGTTTCTTGATCATGGCGTAGCCGAGTGGGCCCTTGGGCAGCATGCCCTTGACAGCCTTCTCGAGTGCGCGGCCAGGGTGCTTGGCTTGCATGTCGCGGAAGTTGGTTGCAGTGATGCCACCAGGGAAGCCGGAGTGACGGTAGTACACCTTGTCCAGGCTCTTGGTACCGGTCACTTTGAGTTTGGCTGCGTTGATGATGACGATGAAGTCACCGGTGTCAACGTGAGGCGTGTAAATGGCCTTGTGTTTGCCGCGCAAACGGAGAGCAACTTCGCTGGCTACTCGTCCGAGGACCTTGTCGGTCGCGTCAATCACAAACCACTCGTGCACGACCTCAGCGGGTTTGGCGCTGAAAGTAGTTGTCATGAGTTTTCTCTTTGAAAGAAAGGTTTGGTGGGTCCTTTTCCACGGTCGGTGCTCCTCTGTTGGGAGCCTCTTAGGTGGGAGTTTGCCCCGGCCTTGCGACCAAAAGCGTCTTCGCCGCGGGACCACAAAATCGCTGCGAAGCCTGCCATTATACGAAAAATCAAGGACTTGCGGGGATATTGGTTACCATCGGTGCATGTTCAGTTATCGACACGCCTTCCACGCCGGCAACCATGCGGATGTGCTCAAGCACATCACCTTGCTGGCCACCTTGCGCCACCTCATGCAAAAAGAGGCCGGCATCACCCTGATCGACACCCATTCCGGCGCGGGCCTGTACCGCCTGGACGGCGACTACTCCCAAAAAGGTGCCGAGGCTCAGGACGGCTTGTTCAAATTGCTGGGCGCCTTGGAAAAACTCGACAGCATCCCTGAACCCATCGAAGACTACCTCGAACAAATCGCCAGCTTCAATGCCAATGGTGAAGCGCGGATCTACCCCGGCTCGCCCTTTTTGATGCAGCGCCTGATGCGCCATGAATCGCGTGACCGCCTGCGCCTGTTTGAGTTGCACCCCACCGACAGCAAATCGCTGGCTTCCAACATTGCCCAATTGGACGCGGGTCGCACCATCACTGTCAGCCGCGAAGACGGCTTTGAGGCCCTCAAAAAGCTGCTGCCACCGCCCGCCTCGGCCACCGGCTCCAAGCGGGCCATGGTGCTGATCGATCCCAGCTACGAAATCAAATCAGATTACGTCAAGGT
>JBEEJQ010000158.1:0-5484 GCA_041169105.1 Pseudomonadota bacterium
ATGATGCCCAAAAAGCCCATGAACAGCGCCGTGATCGAGCCGATCACCATGATGAAGTTCAAAGCGGTGTCAGACAGTTCAAACAGCGGCGACATGCGGGCCACCATGAAGATACCGGCGGTCACCATGGTCGCGGCGTGAATCAGTGCCGAGATAGGCGTTGGGCCTTCCATCGAGTCAGGCAGCCACACGTGCAGTGGGAACTGAGCCGACTTGCCCATGGCACCGATGAACAGGCAGATGCAGATCACGGTCACCAGCATCCAGTCGGTGCCAGGGAATGTGAGCGCGCCCAGCTCAGCTGTCTTGGCAAAGGCTTCGGCATAGTTGAGTGTGCCGGCATAAGCTGCGATCAGGCCAATGCCCAGGATGAAACCGAAGTCACCCACACGGTTGACCAAGAAGGCCTTCATGTTGGCGAAGATGGCGGTCGGCTTGTTGAACCAGAAACCGATCAGCAGGTAGGACACCAGGCCCACGGCTTCCCAGCCAAAGAACAGCTGCAACATGTTGTTGCTCATGACGAGCATCAGCATGGAGAAGGTGAACAGCGAGATGTAGGCGAAGAAACGGTTGTAGCCTTCGTCTTCTTCCATGTAGCCGATGGTGTAGATGTGCACCATCAGCGACACAAAGGTCACCACACACATCATCATGGCCGTCAGGCTGTCGATCAAAAAGCCGACTTCCATCTTCAGGCCACCGACGACCATCCAGGTGTAAAGCGTTTCATTGAAACGGGCACCGTCGACGACGCTCTTGAACGTCATGGCCGACAGGATGAAGGCGACCAGGACACCCAAAATGGTCAGGGTGTGTGCCAGGCGGCGGCCAATCCAGTTGCCACCGAATTGCGTGCCGAAAATACCAGCCAGTGCCGAGCCCACCAGGGGCGCGAGCGGCACAGCCAGCAGCGTGCTTGCGTTGAGGGTTTGACTCATATTCTTATTAACCCTTGAGCGAATTGAGTTCGTCCACGTTGATGCTGTTCTTGTTGCGGAACAACAGCACGAGGATGGCCAGACCGATGGCCGATTCTGCGGCCGCCACTGTCAGGATGAAGAACACGAACACTTGGCCGTGCATGTCACCCAGGTAGTGCGAGAAGGCCACAAAGTTCATGTTCACGGCCAAGAGCATCAACTCGATGGCCATGAGCAAGACGATCAGGTTCTTGCGGTTCAAGAAAATGCCGATCACGGCCAATGCAAACAGCATGGCGCCGAGCGACAGGAAATGTCCGAGTGTCAAGGCCATCATTTGTTCTCCTGTGCAGCTTCAGGGGCCACGGGTGCAGGTGCGGCTTGTGTCGCAGCCACTTTGACCACGCTCAAGCGGTCAGCAGCGCGAACGCGGACCTGGATCGAAGGATTGATGGCCTTGCTGTCCTTGCGCTCACGCAGGGTCAGGGCAATCGCAGCCACCATGGCCACCAGCAAGATCGCCGCAGCAATCTGGATGGGCATGAGGTACTCGGTGTACAACAAGATACCCAAGGCCTTGGCATTGGACGCTTGCGCGACCGATCCGGCCACAGCCGCTGGGGCTTGCGACAAGCGGAAACCACTCATCAGCACCGCCGCCATTTCAAGCGCAACGATGGCACCCAGCGTCGCCGCCAGCGGGAAGTTTTTCCAGAAGCCCTGACGCAAGGTGTCGATGTTGATGTCCAGCATCATCACCACGAACAGGAAAAGCACCATCACCGCCCCCAGATAGACCAGCACCAAAGTGATGGCCAGGAATTCGGCGTTGAGCAGCAGCCAGATGGCTGAGGCCTGGGAAAAGGCCAACATGAGGTACAGCACAGCGTGCACAGGGTTGCGCGCTGTCACCACCCGGAAGGCTGAAAACATCAGCACCACCGAGAAGAGGTAGAAGAAACCGGTCTTGACGTCCATAGGTCTGTCTTTTTTAAATGTTCAGGACTGGGCCACGTTCAACGGTAAGGCGCATCGGCCGCTTTGGCTGCTGCGATCTCTTTTTCGTAACGGTCGCCGACGGCCAGCAACATGTCTTTGGTGAAGTACAGGTCGCCACGCTTTTCGCCGTGGTATTCGAAAATTTGCGTCTCGACGATGGAGTCCACCGGGCAGCTTTCTTCACAAAAGCCGCAGAAGATGCACTTGGTCAAATCGATGTCGTAACGCGTGGTGCGGCGTGAGCCGTCTTCGCGCTGACCTGCCTCGATGGTGATGGCCATTGCAGGGCAAACGGCTTCGCACAGCTTGCAGGCGATGCAACGCTCTTCACCATTGTCATAACGGCGCAGGGCGTGCAGGCCACGGAAACGCGGCGACAGCGGTGTTTTTTCTTCGGGGAACTGCACCGTCACCTTGCGGGCGAAAGCGTAGCGTCCGGTCAGGGCCATGCCCTTGAACAACTCCACGAGCATGAAGCTCTTGAGGAAGTCCTTGATGGAGAAAGAAGATGTCATGGTGGTCATGTTCTGTGCACCGCTCATTTCCAGATGTTCCAGGGTGAGAACAGCCAAGCGCCCACCACCAGCAGCCACACCAGGGTGACCGGAATGAAAATCTTCCAACCCAGACGCATGATCTGGTCATAACGGAAGCGCGGGAATGTGGCACGAATCCAGATGAACATGGACACGACCAGGAAAGTTTTCAGGCCCAGCCAGATCCAGCCAGGGACCCAGTTGAACAAGGCGCTGTCGATGGGCGACAACCAGCCACCCAGGAACATGATCACGGCGAGGATGGACACGAGCCACATGCTGGCGTATTCGGCCAGGAAGAAGATCGCAAAGCCCATGCCCGAGTACTCAACCATGTGACCGGCCACGATTTCGGCTTCGCCTTCGACCACGTCAAAGGGGTGACGGTTGGTTTCGGCCACGCCCGAGATCAGGTAAACCAAGAAGATGGGCAACAAAGGCAACCAGTTCCAGGACAGGAAGTTCAGACCCATGCGGGCCATGCTGCCTTTGTCTTGGGCCAGCACGATGTCGGTCAGGTTCATGCTGCCGGTGACCATCAGGACCACCAGGAAACAGAAACCCATCGCGATTTCGTAGCTCACCATCTGGGCCGAAGCACGCAGCGCGCCCAGGAAGGCGTACTTGGAGTTCGAAGCCCAACCGGCAATGATCACGCCGTACACCTCGATGGAGGTGATGGCCATCACCAGCATCAAGCCGGCATTCAAGTTGGTCAAAGCAACTTCAGGACCGAAAGGAATGGCCACCCATGCTGCCAGGGCAGGCATGATCGCCATGATCGGGCCCAAGCGGAACAAGCCTTGGCTGGCCGCTGTGGGGTTGATCAATTCCTTGGTCAGCAGTTTGACCGCGTCAGCGATCGGCTGCAGCAGCCCCATGGGACCCACGCGGTTGGGACCAAAGCGAACTTGCATGAAGCCCAGCAGCTTGCGCTCCCACAGCGTCAGGTAAGCCACCGCGCCCATCAAAGGCGCGAGGATGGCCACGATCTTGAGCAAGATCCAGAGCACTGGCCAGACCAAGGTGGCCCACCAAGTGGCAGCGACCAGGTTCAGGCCGCCGTTGTACAAAGCGTCAATCATGCTGTCACCTCCTGGCGAGCGTCTGCAGTCAATTGCAAGGACGGTGCGCGGCGCACGATGCCGTCAAGTTGGTAGATCGATGCCACGGCAGGCGTGCCGGCAGCCGCAGTCAGGTTGATTGCAGCACGGGTGGCATTCGATGCCACCAAGGGCTTGGCCGTGGCACGGGCCAGCACGTCTTGCGAAGTCTCGAAAGACACGCCGGGCACGTCCAGCAAGTTGGCCAACACGCGCAGCACTTTCCAGGCGGGACGGGTTTCAGCCAGAGGCTTGACCACCGCGTGGAAACTTTGCAGGCGGCCTTCTGCATTGACAAAGGAACCGGAAGTCTCGGTGAACGGTGCAATCGGCAGCAACACATCGCTGAAAGCCATATTGGCTTTGAACGGGCTGAGGGTGACGACCATCTCGGCCTGATCCAAAGCCTGAGCAGCGGCGCTGCCAGCAGCACTGTCGAACTCGGGTTCGGTGTTCAGCAAAAGCGCGGCTTTCAAGCCACCAGCCAACATTTGACCTGCGTTCTTGCCGCCGGTTTGAGGCTGAGCGCCCACCCACTGCGCACCCACGGTGTTGGCAGATTCGGTCAGGTAACCCACGGTCGCGCCAGTTTGCTCGCCGATCCAGTTGGCCAGGGCCAGCAGGCTCGATGCGTTGGCATGGTGCGCTGCGGCATTGCCCAGCAACACGGCCTTGCGTTCGCCGCCCAGCAGGGACTTGGCGATGGCTTGTGCTTGTGCTGTGGCGTTGCCCGCACCGCTTGTGGTGCTCAAGGACACAGGAGCAGCAACGCCCTTCTCTGCTGCAACTGCTGCAGCCACATCGGCCAAGGCTTGCGCCCAGCTCGAAGCATCGGCCAGCACGGCTTGGGCCACAGGCATGGCCCAGGCGTCGGCGTGGCTGAATGCGGCCTGCGAAGTGATGACGTTCAGCTGAGCACCATGGCGCACAGCGTGGCGCACGCGCAAAGCGAACAAAGGATGGTCCTTGCGCAGGTTGGAACCCACGACCAACACGCTTTGCAATGTGGACAGCGAAGCGATCGAGGTGCCCAATGTGCGCACGCCTTCGGCAGCGCCAAACTCTGCGTTGCGCAGGCGGTAGTCGATGTTGTCCGAACCCAGGCCACGCACCAAAGCGCCGGCCAGGTACAGCTCTTCAACCGTGCTCTGTGGGCTCACCAGTGCGCCAATGCTGTTGGCACCGTGGTCACGCTGGATGTTCTTGAGGCCATTGGCCACGTATTCCAAAGCGGTCTGCCAGTCGACTTCTTTCCACTCGCCGCCTTGCTTGAGCATGGGCTGTGTCAAACGCTCGGCACCGTTCAAGGCTTCGTACGAGAAACGGTCACGGTCGGCGATCCAGCACTCGTTGACGTCTTCGTTTTCCAGGGGCACGACGCGCATGACATGGTTGTTCTTGACCTGCACGATCAGGTTGGCACCCGACGAATCGTGTGCAGCAATCGACTTGCGACGCGACAACTCCCAAGTGCGGGCGTTGTAGCGGAATGGCTTGCTGGTCAAAGCACCGACGGGGCAGATGTCGATCATGTTGCCCGAGAGTTCGGAGTCGATGGTCTTGCCCAGGAAGGTCTCGATCTCGGCGTGTTCGCCGCGGTTGGACATGCCCAGTTCCATCTGGCCGGCCACTTCCTGGCCAAAGCGCACGCAGCGTGTGCAATGGATGCAGCGGCTCATCTCTTCCATGGAGATCAACGGACCGACTTCCTTGTGGAAGACCACGCGCTTTTCTTCTTCGTAGCGCGATTTGGAACCGCCGTAACCCACGGCCAGATCTTGCAACTGGCACTCACCACCCTGGTCGCAGATGGGGCAATCCAGCGGGTGGTTGATCAGCAAAAACTCCATGACCGACTTCTGGGCGGTCACGGCTTTGTCGCTGCGGGTGCGCACGATCATGCCTTGCGTCACGGGCGTGGCG
>JBEEJQ010000159.1:0-5479 GCA_041169105.1 Pseudomonadota bacterium
GATGGCTTCGCCTTCGGGCATCTTCAGGCGGTCCATGATGGCGCGCACGCGGTCGCCCGCAAAGATGCGCATCAGCGGATCGTCCAGGCTCAGGTAGAAGCGCGATGAACCGGGATCCCCCTGGCGGCCCGAACGGCCACGCAACTGGTTGTCGATGCGGCGTGACTCGTGGCGTTCTGTGGCGATGATGCGCAAGCCGCCGTTGGCTTTGACCTGCTCGTGGGTCTGCTTCCATTGTTCGCGCAAGGCGGCGACTTTGGTTTGGCGATCGGCTTCGGACAGCGACTCATCGGCTTCGATGGCCTGCACGTCTTTTTCGATGTTGCCACCCAGCACGATGTCGGTGCCGCGACCGGCCATGTTGGTGGCAATGGTGATCATGGCAGGCCGTCCGGCCTGCGCCACGATGTCGGCTTCGCGGGCGTGCTGCTTGGCGTTGAGCACCTGATGCGGCAACTTCGCTTGCGTGAGCAATTGCGAAATCAGCTCGGAGTTCTCGATCGAGGTGGTGCCCACCAGCACGGGCTGACCGCGCTCATGGCATTCACGGATGTCGGCAATCGCGGCGGTGTAACGCTCGTCGGAGGTCTTGTAGACGCGATCGAGTTGGTCTTCGCGCTGGCTCTTGCGGTGGGGCGGGATCACCACGGTCTCCAGACCGTAGATTTCCTGGAATTCGTAGGCCTCGGTGTCGGCCGTACCAGTCATGCCGCCGATCTTGTTGTACAGGCGGAAGTAGTTCTGGAAGGTGATCGAGGCCATGGTCTGGTTCTCGGCCTGGATCTGCACGCCTTCCTTGGCTTCGACGGCCTGGTGCAGGCCATCGCTCCAGCGGCGGCCACTCATCAGGCGACCAGTGAACTCGTCCACGATCACCACCTCACCGTCTTGCACCACATAGTGCTGGTCGCGGTGGTACAGGTGCTGCGCACGCAAGGCGGCGTTCAGGTGGTGCATCAAGGTGATGTTGGCCGGGTCGTAGAGGCTTGCGCCCTCCGGGATCAAGCCCAACTGCGCCAGCACCGCTTCAGCTTTTTCGTGACCGGCTTCGGTCAAGAACACCTGGTGCGATTTTTCGTCCACGGTGAAATCACCGGGCGTGATGATGCCCTCGCCCGTGCGGGGATCGGCCTCGCCAACTTGCAAGGTCAGCATCGGAATGACCTGCTTCATCGCAACATAAGTGGCGGTGTGGTCTTCGGCTTGACCGCTGATGATCAGCGGGGTGCGGGCCTCGTCGATCAGGATCGAGTCCACCTCGTCCACGATGGCGTAGTTGAGTGGGCGCTGCACACGGTCTTGCGCTTCATAGACCATGTTGTCGCGCAGGTAGTCGAAACCGTATTCGTTATTGGTGCCGTAGGTGATGTCCGAGTTGTAGGCGGCTTGTTTTTCTTCGCGCGCCATTTGCGGCAGGTTGATGCCCACCGTCAGGCCCAGGAAGTTGAACAACTTGCCCATCCACTGCGCATCGCGGTTGGCCAGGTAATCGTTCACCGTCACCACATGCACGCCCTTGCCAGACAGCGCGTTCAAGTACGCTGGCAAAGTCGATGTGAGGGTCTTGCCTTCACCGGTGCGCATTTCGGCGATCTTGCCGTTGTGCAAAGCGATGCCGCCCACCAGCTGCACATCGAAGTGGCGCATCTTCATGACACGCTTGGAGCCTTCACGCACGACGGCAAAGGCTTCGGGTAACAAGGCGTCCAGCGTTTCGCCAGCGGCCACACGTTGCTTGAAGCTCTCGGTCTTGGCACGCAGCTCGTCGTCGCTCAGGCCTTCCAGCCCCGCCTCCAGGGCATTGATGCGCTCCACCGTCTTGCGGTATTGCTTGAGCAGTCGATCGTTGCGGCTGCCGAAAATTTTGGTGAGGAATGGGATGGCCATGTCTACGAGATCCACCTTCAGCACCAGGCTGAAAAACAGACCGTCTATCCTGTCAAGTTAAAAGGTTCATTTGAAGCCGGACTGCCCAAAAACAAGTCTTGCAGCATCCCGGCGTGGCCATGTCAGACCAAAGGCTCATTTTAGCCCTTGCAGCTGCGCTTTCTCGGCCACCGCTCTCGCATGAAGTCTTGCCTGCGTGATAATCCATCACCCCTGCCAGACCATGCAAAGACGCCACCACGCCATCCCCCTTCAGCAAGCCGTTCAAGAGTCGCCGACTTTTGCCCTGCTGGCCAGTCGGGTGCGTCAATCGTCCGAGCGACTGCAGGCCATTCGCGGCCTGCTGCCTGCGCCTTTGCGTGCCAGTGTTCAGGCGGGCCCCATCGAAGATGGTGCTTGGTGCTTGCTGGTGAGCTCCAACGCTGTGGCCGCCAAGCTGCGCCAATTGACGCCGGCTTTGCAGGCCCATTTGAACCAGAAAGGAATGCCCGTGACCGCGATCCGCATCAAGGTGCAGGGGCGCACGCTTTGAGGCACTGACATTCGCCAAAGAAAAAGCCCCTGATCTTGCGATCAGGGGCTTTTTGATTTTTGGTGCCGCTTGTCGGATTCGAACTGACGACCTACCGCTTACAAGGCGGGTGCTCTACCAACTGAGCTAAAGCGGCACGGGCTAGATTCTAACGTGCAAGTCAGCTCAGTTTGAGCCGATGCCTGTATTTTTTTACTTCACACGTGTCAGGGCCGGACGTCCCGAAGTTGGCGGCGGCGGTGTGGGCTCGCCCTCTGCATCGTCGGCCACAGAACTGTCCACAGCCGACAGACCTGGTGCAGCGTCGGACTGCACATCACTGACGGGAAAGGCCATGCCTTGTCCGTTCTCACGCGCATAGATGGCCATGACACGTTCAATGGGCACCATGATGTCGCGGGGCTTGCCACCAAAGCGGGCTTTGAATTCAATGAACTCATTACCCAGCTTCAGGGAACTGGTGGCGTCCATGCTCACGTTCAGAACGATTTCGCCACCTTGGACATATTCGCGCGGCACCTGCACCGAGCCATCGACTTTCACCGCCACATAAGGCGTGAAGCCGTTTTCGGTGCACCACTCGTACAAAGCCCGAATCAGATAAGGGCGTGTCGATGGCAGTTCGGTGTCGCTGAACATGTCGGTCCTCACAGGCAATTACTTGCGCATGACTTTCTCGGAAGGGGTCAGTGCTTCAATGTAGGCTGGGCGCGAGAAGATGCGCTCTGCGTATTTGAGCAAAGGTGCTGCGTTCTTGCTCAGCTCGATGCCATAGTAATCCAGACGCCACAGCAGCGGCGCAATGGCCACATCGAGCATCGAGAAGTTGTCGCCGAGCATGAACTTGTTCTTCAAGAACACAGGGGCCAATTGGGTCAAGCGGTCACGGATGTGGGCACGTGCTTTTTCCAAAGCCTTGTCGTTGCCTTTGAGTGTGCGGTTTTCCAGTGTCACGACATGGGCAAACAACTCTTTTTCAAAGTTCAACAAGAACAAGCGAACACGTGCGCGATCGACCGGGTCTCCGGGCATCAACTGAGGATGCGGGAAGCGCTCGTCGATGTACTCGTTAATGATGTTCGACTCGTACAGGATGAGGTCACGTTCAACCAGGATAGGCACCTGACCGTAAGGGTTCATCACGTTGATGTCTTCGGGCTTGTTGTAGAGGTCCACATCACGGATCTCGAAGTCCATGCCTTTTTCAAACAGCACAAAGCGGCAACGGTGTGAAAAAGGGCAAGTGGTTCCGGAATAAAGCACCATCATGGCGGGAGGCTCCTCAAAAAATCAAAAAGAGTGGGAGGCCACAAAGGCCCACCACTCCACAAGACCCGGCTCAAACGCCGGGTGAAAGATCAATTACTTGACGTCTTTCCAATAGGCGGCATTCAAACGCCAGGCGATGAATGTGAAACCTGCCAGGAACAACAGGACCCACACGCCAATGCGCACGCGGCTGTTTTGTGCTGGCTCGGCCATCCACTGCATGTAGCTGACCAGGTCACCCACGGCGGCATCGTACTGCTGGGATGTCATGGTGCCAGGCTTGACTTGCTTCCAGCCTTTGAAGACTTGCACGGCATGGCCGTGTTCTTCGTGCTCTTCATAGACGGGCTCTCGCTCGCCTTGCAGTTGCCACAAGACGTTGGGCATGCCCACGTTCGGGAAAGCCAGGTTGTTCCAGCCTGTGGGCTTGGTCTCGTCGCGGTGGTAGCTGCGCAGGTAGGTGTAGAGGTAATCTGCACCGGTGCCGCCATGACCAGAGCGCGAACGCGCCATCAAAGTCAAGTCAGGGGGGTTCTTGCCGAACCATTCCTTGGCTTGCAGCGGGTCGATCGCGGCCTTCATGGTGTCGCCGACCTTGGTCGATGCGAACAACAGGTTGTCCTTGATTTGCTGTTCGGTCAAACCGATGTCTTTCAGGCGGTTGTAACGCATGAAAGCAGCAGAGTGGCAGTTCAGGCAGTAATTGACAAACAGCTTGGCACCGTTTTGCAAGGCAGCCAGGTCATTGGTCTTGGATGGGGCCTTGTCCCAGGCGATGCCGCCACCGCTGGACGCGTGGGCACCGGACAGGAGACCGAGGGCCATCACCAAGCCCAGAGCGAGTTTCTTGAGGTTTTTCATGTTCTTGAATCTCCGGATCTCAGTGAGGCGTGAAAGTCACACGGTCAGGAACCTGCTTGGGCGTGCCCAGCTTGCTCCACCAAGGCATCAACAGGAAGAAGCCGAAGTAGAACAGGGAGCCGACTTGGGAGACGCGCTCACCGATCGGGGAAGGAGGTTGCACACCCAGGTAGCCCAGGATCAGGAAGTTGATCACGAACACGGCGTACAGGTATTTGTGCCAGTCAGGACGGTAGCGGATCGACTTGACAGGGCTGTTGTCCAGCCATGGCAGGAAGAACAAGATGACGACAGCGCCACCCATGACCACCACGCCCCAGAACTTGGCATCGATGGCCAGCATCATGGCGGAAACCACCACAGCTGCGCCGATCACAGCGCCCTTGAGCAACTGAGGCAATTTGCCTTTGGCCACAGCCAAGACAGCACCGATGACCACGCAAGCGATCAAGGCGTACATCATCTCGCTGGTGATGGCACGCAGCATGGAGTAGAACGGCGTGAAGTACCAAACGGGTGCAATGTGCAGCGGTGTGGTCAGCGGATCGGCCGGAATGAAGTTGTTGTACTCGAGGAAGTAACCACCGAACTCAGGCGCGAAGAACACGATGGCGGTGAAAGCCATCAGGAAGATGCTCACGCCGAAGATGTCATGCACAGAGTAGTAGGGGTGGAAAGGAATACCGTCCAAAGGATGACCTTGGGCATCTTTGGGGGCATTGGGACCTTTGATTTCCACGCCATCGGGGTTGTTGGAGCCCACTTCATGCAAAGCAATGATGTGTGCAACAACCAAGCCCAGCAAGACCAAAGGCACAGCGATCACGTGGAAGCTGAAGAAGCGGTTCAGGGTGGCGTCGCCCACCACGAAGTCACCACGGATCAGCAAAGCCAGATCAGGACCGATGAAAGGAATGGCGGAGAACAGGT
>JBEEJQ010000160.1:0-5379 GCA_041169105.1 Pseudomonadota bacterium
GGCGCACCGCCGCGCAAGTGCACCTGTCGCAATCGGCGGTCTCGGGTGTGGTGGCCCGGCTCGAAGAATCCTTGGGCACCCGCCTGTTTGACCGCACCACGCGCAGCGTTCACCTGACCGCCGCTGGGCAAGTGTTTGTCGAGCAAGCCAAGCTGCTGAACGCTCAAACACAAGAAGCCGTGCAGCGCGTGCAACACATCACGCAGATCCAGTCGGGCAAAGTCAGCATGGCCGCCCTGCCCTCGCTGGCGGCCACGGTGGTGCCGCGCGTGATGGCCCGCTATGCCGAACAACACCCCAGCATTGCGCTGCAATTGCACGACACCTTGTCGGGTCCGGCGTTTGACCTGGTGCGCGCCGGCACGGTGGACTTTGCGCTCACGGCCGCCAACCCCGACTACGCCGACCTGGACTACACCCCGTTGTCGGCCGATGGTTTTGTGCTGCTGATCCCCCTGAACCACCGGCTGGCCAAAGGCAAGACGCCGCTGAGCTGGCTGCAGGTGGCCGAGCTGACGCACATCTCGATGCCCCTGCCCGCCAGCGTGCGCCAATACACCAATGCGGCCTTTATTGAACACCGCATCGCCTTTCACCCGCGCTACGAGGTCGAGCACATCGCCACCATCCACGCCATGGTCAAAGCGGGCCTGGGCGTGGCCGCCCTGCCCGAGCTGGCGGCAGCCTTTGTGCAACAAGACGGCGTGGTCACCCGCCGCCTGACGGGCCCGGACATCCAGCGGCCAATTGGCGTGGTCACACGGCGCAGCCGAAGCCTGTCTCCTGCCGCCCTGGAAATGGTGCGCATGCTGCGACAGGAAACCAGCTACCTATTGCCCTAGCCCTGACCACCGCGCCAGGTCATGGGGGCGACAGGCCCCGCAGCCGGCCAAACCGTAAAGTTCCGCCATGAACGACGACCAAGCCAAGGCCGCCTCGCTGGCCCCCACTACACTTATCGACAGCGATCATCCCAGCGTGCGCGCATTCGCTCATCAACACGCAGTAGGCTCCGATGATCGGTTGCGGGCCGTATCCCTGTATCTGGCGGTGCGCGACCAGTTCCGCTACGACCCCTACCGCATTGATCTGTCGCCTGCTGGCATGAAAGCCAGCGCCGTGATGGCGCTGGGCCACGGCTGGTGTGTGCCCAAAGCCGCTCTGCTGGTGGCCGCCTGCCGCGCCGCTGGCCTGCACGCACGGCTGGGCTTTGCCGATGTGCGCAATCACCTGAGCACCGAGCGCCTGCGCCAAACCATGAAGACCGATGTGTTCATCTGGCACGGCTACGCCGACATCTGGCTGGATGGCCAATGGGTCAAAGCCACGCCAGCGTTCAACATCGAGCTGTGCGACAAGTTTGGCTTGCTGCCGCTGGAATTTGATGGGCGAAACGATTCGATTTACCACCCCTTTGACAAATCGGGCAATCGCCACATGGAGTATGTGAACCAGCGCGGTACCTTTGACGACATGCCGCTGGCGCAGATCACGGCCGACTTTCAAACCGTGTATGGCAGCTGGATGGCCGATCAGACGCCCTTGAGCGATGCGAACTTTGCACTGGATGTGGACATGGAAAAACCCCATGCCTGATCACGCAACAAGTTGACTGTATAAAAATACAGTACACTGATCTCTGTCAGCGTTTTGCAGTTGCCTGACTTATTCTTCATGCGCCCTTCGGGGCGCATTTTTTTGGCCATTCGGCCAAAGCTGCACGCACAAAAAAAACCCGCCGGTCAGCGGGTTTCGTCAAATTCTGACATCAGTCCCTGGGTCAATCACGCCATGGCGCAGTCTGACTGCTGCCAGCTCTCCCTTGCCGATGGAAATACTGCTTGCTCAAAGGCTTGCTTGAAAGCTGCCAACACCTGGCCGTCATCCAACTCCATGATCCGGTCCTTGAAGATGGCCTGACAAAAACGTTCCAGCGAAATGTGCGGCATGTTCTTTTGCAAGTAATCGCCCATCAATTCCAAATAAAAAGCTACGAACTCGGGCATCTGGGCCAATGTCTGATCCACGGGCAACAAACCCGCACGCTCGGGCACTGACAAAATTTTGAGTAGATTTTCGTTGTACAGCCCAAAACGCATCCATGCAAACTTGGGGTAATTCGTCTGTTCGCGCCACTGGACATAAGAGGACTTGAAATGCGTCTGCATGCATTGATCCGTCAACGGCGTCTGCGTCACATGAGAGTGACGGACAAAAGAAAAGGCGGTCAAGCCGCCTTTTCAGTTCATGTGCACCGCCGCAGTTCAGGAGGGGCGCTGCATCTGGCAGGTGCTGGGCATGCGGGCTTGTTCGGCCTTGATCTGTCGCACCACCTTGAAGCCGTAGCCTGAGCCCTCGACATCGAAAGGCACGCCTGCCGCGCCCTGGCGCTCCATGACGCCGACCACCAGGCCTTGCTGGAACTGGTGGTCGTCAGCGCGCATGGTGCCGGTTTGACCGGCCATGCTGACGCGGGCTTTTTCAAGCGCCAAGGCCACGGCCACAGGATCGGTGGAGCCTGCTTTGTCGACCGCTTGGGCGAGGGCCTCGATCATGAGTTGCATGCGCACATGCACATAGTCTTCAGAGGGTTTGGGGAAACGCTGCCGGAAAGACTGGTAGAACTGCTCGCTGGCTTTGCCCGGCACATTGGGCAGCCAATCGGCGACAGCCACCACACGGCCCACGCCCGCATCGCCAATGGCGGCAGGAGCCCCCAATGCGTTGCCATAAAAGGTGTAGAACTTGCCCTCGTAGCCGGCCTCGCGTGCGGCCTTGACCAACAGCGTCAAGTCATTGCCCCAGTTGCCCGTGATGATGGCCTGCGCACCGCTGGCCTTGATCTTCGCGGCATAGGGCAAAAAGTCCTTGACGCGGCCCACAGGGTGCAGCTCTTCGCCCACGATCTTCATGTCGGGCCGCTGACGGAACAACTGGTTTTTGGCTTCGCGCAACACGGCTTGGCCAAAGCTGTAGTCCTGCCCGATGAGGTAGACCGACTTGAGCTTTTTGTCTTCACGCAAGACCTGCATCAGCGCCGCCATGCGCATGTCGGCATGGGCATCAAACCGAAAATGCCAAAAGCTGCATTTCTCGTTGGTCAGCGCAGGGTCCACCGCCGAGTAGTTCAAAAACAGGACGCGCTTGCCGGGTTCACGCTCGTTGTGCTTGTTGATCGCATCGATCAGCGCGGCCGCATTGGCCGAAGAGTTGCCTTGCAAGATCACCTGCGCACCATCGTCGATGGCCGACTTGAGTGCCGACAAGGCTTCTTCGCTTTGGCCTTTGCTGTCGTAACGCTCCAGCGCCATGGGGCGTGTGCCCTGTGCGGTTTTGACGCCGCCCCGAGCATTGACCCGTTCCATCGCCCAGGTGATGTTGCGCACCACCGCTTCGCCAGTGTTGGCAAAAGGACCACTGAGGCCTTCGATCAGGGCCAGCTTGATCGGGGCAGGAGTTTGAGCCCAGATGGGGGACATCGCCAAAGTAGCGGCCAGGGACAGCAACGCGCTGCGGGAAAGGAAAGACAAACGCATATGAAAAAAAGAACCCATATAAAGATGGTTCAGAACGAGAAAGGGGCGCAGTGTAACGGTTCTTGGTACAGGGCTCCAAAACATGGACCCCGGGTCTTCGCCCGGGGTGACAAGTGCTGGATTTGCCGACACCTGTCGTTCCGCACCTATGCGGGATCCGTCTTCACGGACATCCGCGCGTGTTCAAGCCAACTCGTGCAGTGGCCAGCGTGGTTTGACATCGAAGCTGTAACGGGCTTCGGCGCTTTGCGCACCCGACTGCAAGCGCATGGCGGCGGCCATGGCGATCATGGCGCCGTTGTCGGTGCACAGGTGCAGCTCGGGGTAATGCACGCGGACACGTGCTTTGGCACAGGCTGCATTGAGTTGCGCGCGCAACTCGCGGTTGGCCCCCACGCCACCGGCCACCACCAAGCGCTTCATGCCGCTGGCCTTGAGCGCATTCATGGACTTTTTGACCAGCACTTCCACAATGGCCGCTTGCGTTGAAGCGGCCAGATCCGCACGCTCGGGCGCGCCTTCGGTGTGGGCTGCGGCACCGATTTTTTGGCTCTGGGTCAGCACCGCTGTTTTGAGTCCGGCAAAGGAAAAATCAAAATCGCCACTGTGCAGCAAGGGCCGTGGCAGTTTGTAGGCCGCGGGGTTGCCCTGCTCGGCCAGGCGCGACAGGCCCGGGCCGCCCGGGTAAGGCAGGCCCATCAACTTGGCGGACTTGTCAAACGCTTCGCCCGCCGCGTCGTCAATGGTTTCGCCCAGCAATTCGTAGCGCCCCACGCCGTCCACCCGCATGAGTTGCGTGTGGCCACCCGACACCAGCAAAGCGATGAAGGGGAACTCGGGCGGATCGGCACTCAAAAACGGTGAAAGCAAATGGCCTTCGAGGTGGTGCACGCCCAGCACCGGCTTGCCCAAGGCCGCGGCCAGTGAACAGGCCACGCCCGATCCCACCAGCAGCGCCCCCGCCAGGCCCGGGCCACGGGTGTAGGCCACCACATCCACATCGGCCAAGGTCGCGCCCGCTTCGGTCATGACCTGGCGCGTGAGCGGCAGCACACGGCGAATGTGGTCGCGACTGGCCAACTCGGGCACCACGCCGCCATAGGCCTGATGCATCTCGATTTGGCTGTACAAGGCGTGCGACAAAAGACGCGGCAAGGCGTCTCCCGTGGTCTCTACCAGAGCCACGCCCGTCTCATCGCAAGAAGATTCGATACCCAAAATTCGCATAACAGGTAGTTTAGTGGCGTATGCACAGGCCCCAGTCGGCTTTGGTTTAATTCTTCATCTGCTTTTTTTGCACACCCACACCATGCCCACACCTCTGCGCGTCATCTCCTCCATGGCCACCAAGCCGCTGCTGGCGGACCTCGTCCTGCTCTTCAAAGCCCACGCCCCCGCATGGGAAGTACAGGTCGAGTCAGTCGGCGGCGTGGACGCGGCCAAACGCGTGCAAGCGGGCGAAGCCTTTGACTGCGTGGTGCTGGCCAGCAACGCGATCGACACCTTGATCGCCGACGGCAAAGCCCTGAACGGCAGCCGTGTGGACCTGGTGCACTCGGGCGTAGCCGTGGCGGTGCCAGCTGGGGCCGAGCAACCCGACATCTCCACCGAAGCTGCTCTGAAACAAGCCATCTTGAATGCCCGGACTTTGGGCTATTCGACAGGCCCCAGCGGAGTCCAGCTGGCCAAACAGTTCGAGCGCTGGGGCATCACCGGGCAGATCCAGGACCGCATCGTGCAAGCCAAGCCGGGCGTGCCCGTGGGGGCCTTGATCGCCCAAGGCGAAGTGGCTCTGGGCTTTCAGCAATTGAGCGAGATGATGGGCGTGTCCGGCATCACCGTG
>JBEEJQ010000161.1:0-5353 GCA_041169105.1 Pseudomonadota bacterium
GGGGTCAGGCGGGCGAGACGCTCAAACTGCTCAACGGCAACACCGTGACCGTGGACGACAAGGTCGGCGTGATCGCCGATGACAGCCAGGTCGAATCGCTGGCTGGCATCATGGGCGGCGACGCCACCGCCGTGTCCGACGACACGCAAAACATCTACATCGAAGCCGCTTTCTGGTGGCCCACGTCCATCGCTGGCCGTTCGCGCCGCTTCAACTTCTCGACCGATGCCGGTCACCGCTTCGAGCGCGGTGTGGACCCGCAGCTGACGGTGGAACACATCGAGCGCATCACCCAGCTGGTGTTGGACATCTGCGGCACGCCCGACACGAAGGTTGGTCCTATTGACGACCAGACCCTGAACATTCCGCAAGCCGAACCCGTGACCCTTCGCGTGGCCCGTGCCAACAAGGTGATCGGCATGCCGCTCACGCAGCAGCAGTGTGCCGACGCCCTGCGCGGCCTGGGCTTGCAAGTGTCTGAAGGCGAGGGCACCGTCACCGTGACGCCGCCCAGCTTCCGTTTTGACCTGCAAATCGAAGAAGACCTGATCGAGGAAGTCGCCCGCATGGTGGGCTACAACAACCTGCCGACCAACCCGCCGCTGGCACCCATCACCGCCAAGGTGCGCCGCGAGACCGAGCGCAGCCCGTCCGCCGTGCGTCGCGCCATTGCGGCTCTGGGTTACCAGGAAACCATCAACTACAGCTTTGTCGAAGAAGCTTGGGAAAAGGACCTGGCAGGCAACACAAATCCGATCCGCTTGCTCAACCCCATCGCCAGCCAAATGAGTGTCATGCGATCGAGCCTGATCGGCTCCCTGCTGCAAGTGGTCAAGTTCAACGCCGACCGCAAGGCCGACCGCGTGCGCGTGTTTGAGTTGGGGCGTGTGTTCCTGCGCAACGCTGCCGTGCAAAGCACCGACACCACGGTGGAGGGTTTTGACCAGCCCATGCGCGTGGCGGGCATGGCCTGGGGTCCGGTGGAGCCCTTGGGCTGGCAAGGCAAGGCCCGCAACGTCGATTTTTACGACGTCAAAGCCGATGTGGAAAAGCTGCTGGCACCGCGCAAAGCTGAATTCGTCGCCGCTGAACATCCTGCCTTGCATCCCGGCCGCTCGGCCCAGGTGCTGCTGGACGGCGCGGTGATCGGTCATGTGGGCGAATTGCATCCCCGCTGGCGTCAGGCTTGGGAGCTGAGCAGTGCGCCGGTGGTGTTCGAGTTGTCTCTCGACGCCGTCACGGCTCGCATGGTGCCCGTGGCGCAGGGTGTGGCCAAGCAACAGCCCGTTGAGCGCGACATTGCCGTGATCGTGGCCGAGTCGGTCACGCATGACCAGTTGATGAAGGCCATCCATGCCGCGCCCACAGACGGTTTGCTGCAAAACGCAGTGCTCTTTGACATTTACCGTCCCAAAGCGGATGCCCCCGCTGGCAGTCTGGCAGTCGGTGAAAAGAGTTTGGCTGTGCGCCTGACCTTGGGCGCGGCCGAGGCCAGCCTGACCGAGGCGCAGATTGAAGCGGCCATGAACGCGGTGCTTGCGCACCTGACGGCTCAGGTCTCCGCGCGTTTGCGCGCTTGATGGGGTGCTGTGATGGAACTTTCAGTCGAAAGCCTTGAAACCCCTGCCTTGACCAAGGCGCATCTGGCCGATTTGTTGTTTGAACAGATTGGTTTGAACAAGCGCGAGTCCAAAGACATGGTCGATGCCTTTTTTGACCTGATGGTGGACAGCCTCATCGAGGGCGATGATGTGAAGATTTCAGGCTTTGGCAACTTCCAGATCCGCACCAAGGCGGCCCGTCCGGGTCGCAATCCGCGCACCGGAGAATTGATTCCCATTGATGCACGTCGTGTTGCAACCTTCCATGCCAGTCATAAACTCAAGGCATTGATTCAGGGCGACACCGACGAAGACGAACGCATGGAGATGGTGGGCCTCTGAGTTGGACAAACGATTCTTTCAGGAGTGCCTATGCTTTTCAAATTCAAATCTGCCGCCGCCAGCGACTTGATCATGCTGGAGGCCGATGCCCGCAAACTGCTTCAGATCATGGTGGGCAGCGACCCGGTCAAAGGGATCATCTTGGCCGCAGACATTCCCACGCGCATGGCCGCACTGGAAGCGGCTGTCGCCCAAGACGAAGCCTTGCGCAAGCGCCGCGCTGAAAAAGAAGCAGCCGGGCGCAGCCAAGAGGATGATGAAGACGATGGCGTCGCTTTGGATGCTGTTCGCCTGTCCCAAAGGGCCACGCCCATGCTCAAGCTGCTGTCACGCAGCTTGGCCGAAACATCCGATGTGGTCTGGGGCGTTTGATCGACCCTGCGGGCATCAACGTGTGAAGGGCTGACCGCCGAGTTGGTAGCCGGCCTTGATTTGCTTTTTGGCAAACCATCCTGCGTTCATTTCCAGAACATAGCGCACCGGCTTGGTCGAGCAGTGCGAATCATCGCTTTGCGGTTTCATGTCTGCCAAGTTCACGATGGTGCCGTCGTCAGCCACAAAGGCGGCAGTCAGGGGAATAAGGGTGTTACGCATCCAGAAGCACTGGGTGGCGGGCTGCTCAAATACAAACAACATGCCCTCGTGCTGCGGCATCTCTTTGCGGAACATCAAACCAATTTGGCGTTGCTCGGGGGTTTGGGCCAGCTGAACGTCCAGCATGTGCATCCCGGCGCTGAGTTTGGTGCGCGGCAGCTGCATTTGCGGGCCGGTTTGCGCACTGGTCAGGTTGACCGCAAGGGCCATCACGAGGCCTGCCGCACAGCGCAGCGACGTCATGCGCATACCGAGAAATAGGCACCCATTCATTTGAAAATCCGTTCTCACAGTGGTTTGATGCTGCAAGGATAACGCGTTCACCTGGCCGATCACGATCAGCAAGAGCACTGGCCCAATGCAGAGGGCGCAATCTTTGCGGGGGGATACCCAAGCTTTAGCTTGCAGTGGTGTCTGCTGGCGCGTCGGATGTGGGCATGTTGCCTGGTAGGGGCGCTGCTTCGGGCTGAATGTTGGCGGCCATCAGGCCTTTGGCCCCATTGCTCAGCTCGAAAGTGACTCGCGCACCTTCTTTGAGGCTTTTGTAGCCTTCGGCCACGATGGCCGAAAAGTGCGCAAACGCATCCGGGCCACCACCATCGGGTTGGATGAACCCAAAGCCTTTGGCATCGTTGAACCATTTGACCGTACCACTGGGCATGGCTTGTCTCCGTTTTTTTGTTTGCACCAGTTTGAGGCGTGCCTGTTGATTTTGTCAATGTGAGGTTTTCCCGAGTTCGGAGCCCGTCTGAAAGTCTTTTCAGGCCCTGCGCTTCAAGGGCATGAAAGCACCGATAGAATGAATTCATGGCAACGAAAAAACCACAGAATCCGACGCTGCCACCGGTCGCGCCCCGCACACCTGACGGTGGCGACTCGGTGGTGCTGGAGCGCCGTTCACAGAAAATCCAGCCGCCCCAGATGTACCAGGTGGCGATGCTCAACGACGACTACACCCCGATGGAGTTCGTGGTGATGGTCATTCAGGAATTTTTTGGCAAGGACCGCGAGGCGGCGACCCAGATCATGCTCAAGATCCACTTGGATGGCAAAGGCATTTGCGGCGTGTATTCCCGCGATGTGGCTGCCACCAAGGTCGATCAGGTCCTGGACGCAGCCCGTCAGGCCGGCCACCCGCTGCAATGCGTCAGCGAACCCATTGAATAGTGGGCAAGCTCCCCCACATGCACAGAATCACTCAGCAAGGCAAAAAGGAAATCACATGATTGCCCAGGAATTGGAAGTCAGCTTGCACATGGCCTTTGTCGAGGCCCGTCAGCAGCGTCACGAGTTCATCACGGTCGAGCATTTGCTGCTCGCCCTGTTGGACAACCCCAGCGCTGCCGAGGTGTTGCGCGCCTGCGCCGCCAACATCGATGACTTGCGCACGGCCTTGACCAACTTCATCAAGGACAACACCCCCCAAGTGGCGGGCACCGAAGAGGTGGACACCCAGCCTACCTTGGGTTTTCAGCGCGTCATCCAACGCGCCATCATGCACGTGCAGTCCACGGGCAATGGCAAAAAGGAAGTCACCGGTGCCAACGTGCTGGTGGCGATCTTTGGCGAAAAAGACTCGCACGCCGTGTATTACCTGCACCAGCAGGGCATCACCCGCCTGGATGTGGTCAATTTCATCGCCCACGGCATTCGCAAAACCGATCCGCCCGAAGCGGCCAAATCGGCCGAAGCGCCATCCAGTTCGGAGTCTGAAGAGTCTTCGGGTGGCGAGCGCAACGAAAAAGCCTCGCCACTGGAGCAGTACACCAACAACCTGAACCAGGCCGCCAAAGAGGGCAAGATCGATCCGTTGATTGGCCGCGAGTACGAAGTCGAGCGCACCATCCAGATCCTGTGCCGCCGCCGCAAAAACAACCCGCTGCTGGTGGGTGAGGCGGGCGTGGGCAAGACCGCGATTGCAGAGGGCCTGGCCTGGCGCATCACGCAGGGCACCGTGCCCGAGATCCTGGCAGAGGCCCAGGTGTATTCGCTTGACATGGGCGCACTGCTGGCGGGTACCAAATACCGCGGTGACTTTGAGCAACGCCTCAAGGGCGTGCTCAAAGCCCTGAAAGACAAGCCCAACGGCATCCTGTTCATTGACGAAATCCACACCCTGATTGGCGCGGGTGCTGCCTCTGGCGGTACTTTGGATGCATCCAATCTGCTCAAGCCTGCGCTGTCGAGCGGTCAGCTCAAATGCATCGGCGCGACCACTTTCACCGAATATCGGGGCATCTTTGAAAAAGACGCGGCCTTGTCACGCCGCTTTCAGAAAGTGGACGTGGTCGAGCCCACCGTCTCGGAGACCGTGGAAATCCTCAAAGGCCTCAAGAGCCGTTTTGAAGAGCACCACAGCGTCAAGTACGCCAATGCCGCGCTGCAGGCCGCTGCCGAGCTGTCGGCCAAGTTCATCAACGACCGCCAGTTGCCCGACAAGGCCATCGATGTGATCGATGAAGCCGGTGCTGCGCAACGCATTCTGGTGCCTTCCAAGCGCAAGAAGACCATTGGCAAGGCCGAGATCGAGGACATCGTGGCCAAGATCGCACGCATTCCGCCGGCCAACGTGTCCAACGACGACCGCAGCAAGTTGCAAAGCATCGAGCGCGACCTCAAGTCGGTGGTTTTTGGTCAGGACAAGGCCCTTGAAGTGCTTGCGTCCGCTGTCAAGATGGCCCGTTCAGGCCTGGGCAAGACCGACAAGCCGATTGGCTCTTTCCTGTTCTCTGGCCCCACGGGCGTGGGCAAGACCGAGGCGGCCAAGCAACTGGCCTACATCTTGGGCATCGAGTTGATCCGCTTTGACATGTCCG
>JBEEJQ010000162.1:0-5250 GCA_041169105.1 Pseudomonadota bacterium
GCAAGCCAAGCCCACTGGGCCAACCAATTGATTCTTTTGACGGGTTTGTTGTTCTGCATGGCGTCAGTTCATGCGCAAGCCACTGCCCCCGCCACATTGCGCGCCGAAGTGCACAAGCCCTTGACGGCCGCGCAAGAGGCACTCAAAAACAACCAAACGGATCAGGCGCTGAACCTGACGCGAGAAGCGCTGTCGGTGAACCAGCTCACGCCGGTGGAGCGTGCCTTCGTCATGCGAACGCAAGCGGCTGCGGCTGTACGCAGCAAGAACTGGGACTTGGCCATCGAGTCGCTGGAATATTTGGTGAACTCATCGGATGTGCCGCAGACGGATAAGCGCTCCATGCTGGAGTCCCTGATGAACGCCAGCTTGCAAAAGAAAGACAACGCCCGTGCCGTCAAGTGGGGGCGTCAATACCTGCAAGAAGGCGGGACCAACCCGGGCATTCGCTTGGCCATGATTCAGACTTTGTCTGTCATGGGCGAACACAAGCAAGTGTTGCAAGAAGTCCAGGAAAAGATGCGGCTGGATGCGGCTGCGGGACAAAAGACGCCAGAGCAGGATCTGCGTCTGATGGCCATCAGTTACCGTCAACTCAAGGACGATGCAGGTTATACGCGCACGCTCAAGCGCTTGGTCAGTGACTACCCCTCCAAAGCCTATTGGGTGGAAGTGATCGCGCGCATGGCTCAGCAGCCCGGCCTCAATTCACGTCAGGAACTCAACCTGTACCGCCTGCTGGAGCAAACGGGCAACATGGATGAGGTGGATGAATACACCGAAATGGCCAATTTGGCGATCAAGACCGGTCTGCCTGCCGAGGCCTTGCGTGTACTGAACAAGGGCTTTGAGCAAGGCATTTTGGGCAAGGGCGCAGATGCGCCAGCGCAGACCAAGTTGCGTGCTGACGCACTCAAAAAGTCCCAGGAAGATGCGAAGGGTTTTGCTCAATTGGAAAAATCAGCCAAAGACGCGGTGACCTGGACTGCTGTGGCCGATGTGTACTTCTCTCAGCAAAACTGGACGGCTGCACACACCGCCTATGCTAAGGCCCTGGAATTGGGTGGTTCGCGGCGTGAAAACGATTTGCGATTGCACGATGCCATCAGCTTGTTCCAGTTGGGACAGAAAGAGTCTGCACGACAGCAATTGGCGGCCATTCAGGGCGATGTGGCGTGGTCCGAAATCGCTCATTTGTGGGGCATTTTGGCCCGCTGAGCGGAAACACGATCACCATTTCATTGCAACAGTGCCTCACGGCGCACAGGTTTGAGAGCCTGTGCGCCGTTTTGATTTGATGCTGTGGTGATGTCGATCCTGGACCAAGTAGAAACCCTATTGCAATCGATTGCAAAGTCGGATAAATTGCAGCAATTCCATCAACTGTGCATCCGTTTGCACATGTGACGCAGCCACATGAATCCACTTTCACACGCATCGCCGCCTCGTCTGTCGATCTCACAGATCGTTCAAATGAACATCGGCTTTTTGGGCCTGCAATTCAGCTTTGGCTTGCAGCAAAGCAGCATGGGTCCCATTTACAGTTATCTGGGGGCGAATGAGGCCGAGTTGCCCTTGTTGAGCCTGGCGGGGCCGATCACAGGCCTTCTTGTGCAGCCCATCGTCGGGGCCATGAGTGACCGCACCACTTCTCGGTACGGACGGCGCACGCCCTATTTTTTGATTGGTGCGATCCTTTGCTCGCTCAGTTTGTTCGCCATGCCCTACAGCTCGGCGTTGTGGATGGCTGCTTCCTTGCTTTGGATTTTGGATGCAGCGAACAACGTGACCATGGAGCCCTACCGTGCCTATGTGGGTGATCGACTGCCCAAAGACCAGCATGCAGCGGGTTACATCATCCAAAGCGCCTTCACAGGTTTGGCGCAAACACTGGCGTACTTGATGCCATCCATTTTGGTGTGGTTTGGCATGAACAAAGACGCGGTGGGTGACAACCATATCCCGCAGATCACACTGGCCTCATTTTTGATTGGTGGTGTGATTTCCGTGACCACCATCTTTTGGTCCATTTGGCGTGTGCCTGAGTTGCCACTGTCGGCACAAGATAAAAAACGGATAGAGAGTCAAAAACAAGGCTTGGTCGCCACATTGAAGGAAATATGGGACGCGATCCGTGAAATGCCTGTGCCCATGCGGCAAATGGCTTGGATGAAATTGTTCCAGTGGATGGCCATGGGCTGGTATTGGCAGTACGTTTCGTACTCCATTGCCCGCAGCTTGTTCGACACCTCGGACCCCACCTCCACTGGCTTTCGTGATGCGGTTTTGGTCAATGGGCAAATCGGTGGTTTCTATAACGCGGTGTCCTTTGTGACAGCCTTGTTGATGGTGGGCTACACCAAACGGTATGGCGCACCCAAAGTGCATGCACTGTGCTTGGTGTTGTCCGGCATTGGCATGTGGTGCATACCCCAAATTCAAACCCAGGCCTGGCTCTTCTTGCCGGCCGTGGGGGTGGGCTTGGGTTGGGCCAGCATCATGGGCAATCCCTATGTCATGTTGGCACGCAGTGTGCCGCCTGAACGCACGGGGGTGTACATGGGCATTTTCAACATGTTCATCGTGATTCCTTTGTTGTTGGGTGGCTTGATCGTCAGCCAGCTTTACGACACGGTGTTTGCCGGTGACCCGCGCAATGTGCTGATGATGTCCGGCGTGTTGATGGTGTGCGCTGCGCTGGCCACTTTGCGCGTGAAAGTTCCAGATTGAATGTTCTTGATCGTCGGTGAGAGCTGGTGTCTCAAAAAAAGGTGCAAGAGCACCATTGAATATGTTCCGTGAATGATGAAAAAATGAAAAACAAGGTTCAACTGATCACTTATGTCGACCGATTCGGAGGATCGACAATCCCGCAACTTCAGGAGTTGCTGGATGGGCCCTTGAAAGGCGTGTTTGGTGGCGTGCATCTGCTGCCCTTCTTTCACAAAATCGATGGCGCAGATGCCGGATTCGATCCGATTGACCACACCCGCGTGGATGAACGCCTTGGAAGCTGGCAAGACATCAAGCAACTGACGCACAGCGCAGATGTGATGGCTGATGTGATCGTCAACCACATGTCATCCGAGTCACCCCAGTTCATGGATTACTCGCAAAAAGGCAGTGCATCGGCATACGATGGGTTGTTCCTGACCATGGAGTCGGTGTTTCCAAATGGGGCAACCGAGCAAGACTTGCTGGCCGTGTACCGTCCACGTCCCGGAATGCCGTTCACAGTCACCACCTTGGCCAACGGCGAGCGTCGTTTGCTGTGGACCACCTTCACACCGCAGCAAATTGACATCGATGTGCACACGCCAGCAGGCAAAGCCTATCTGGAGTCGATTTTGCAAAAGCTCTCGCAAAGCGGCGTCACCATGGTTCGCTTGGACGCTGTGGGCTATGCCATCAAGAAGGCCGGTGCCAACTGCTTCATGATGCCCGAGACGTTTGAGTTCATCAAAGCCTTTGCGCAACGGGGTCGGGAATTGGGCCTGGAAGTGCTGGTGGAAATCCACTCGTACTACAAGAGGCAGATGGAAATCGCCAAGCAGGTCGATTGGGTGTACGACTTTGCCTTGCCACCTTTGGTGTTGCATGCGCTGGAATTCGGCCGCAGTGCGCCGCTGCGCGCCTGGCTGGACCAACGGCCCAACAACGCCATCACCGTGCTCGATACGCACGACGGCATTGGCATCATTGACATCGGCGCAGATGCGGCAGATCGTGCCAACAACCCAGGCCTGGTGCCTCCGAATGAGCTGGATGAATTGGTGGAGCGCATGCACCGCAATTCACAAGGGCAAAGCCGTCAGGCCACAGGTGCAGCCGCGTCCAATCTGGATCTGTACCAGGTCAACTGCACGTTCTTTGATGCCATGGGTCGCAATGAAGCCGCCTACCTGATCGGGCGCGCCATTCAGTTCTTTGTGCCGGGCATCCCTCAGGTCTATTACGTGGGCCTTCTGGCGGGCGAGAACGACATGGCGCTGCTGGCTGAAACCAAAGTGGGCCGAGACATCAATCGCCACTACTACCCACGCGATGAAGTCTTGCAAGCGATTCAGAAGCCGGTGGTGGCACGTCTGCTGGATTTGATCCGTCTGCGCAATGAGCACCCGGCATTCAATGGTCAATTCAGCCATGCCGCTGAAGCCGACCATGCGTTGACGCTGTCTTGGACCCAGGGCGCTGATGCCATTCGTTTGGTGGTGGATTTGAATGCGAAGTCAGGCGTGATCCATTTCAGTTCGCCTACGGGTGAACAGCAATTTGAATTGCGTTGAAAAAGTATCGGACTCAAAAACTCAAGCAATCAAGCCGGTCAGTGACATGACCGTCTTTTTGTCCCAATGGAGCTAAGCATGGAAAACAGCAATCGTCAGATTCGAAACATCGTCATTGTTGGAGGCGGCTCTGCTGGATGGATGGCAGCAGCCTCGCTGTCCAATGCGTTGACTCAGGGCTGTCAGATCACTTTGATTGAGTCCGACGAAATTGGCACCGTCGGTGTGGGCGAAGCCACGATTCCGCCCATCAAAACACTCAACCGCACGATGGGCCTGGACGAAGCCGAATTCATGCGGCGAACGCAAGGCACCTTCAAGCTGGGCATCCAGTTCATTGACTGGGCCAAACAAGGCCACAGCTACTTTCACCAGTTCGGCCCGCATGGTGTGCAGTTTGACTATTCGCCCTTGCACCAGTTCTGGCTCAAATGCCGGCAGTATCAAGAGATGCCGACCATCGACGAATATTCCATGGCCTGGGCCGCAGCCAGCCGTGGCAAGTTTGATCGTCCCAGCCAAGATCCTCGGCAGGTCACATCGATGTACGACTACGCGTACCATTTCGATGCAGGGCTGTATGCCAAATACCTGCGTGAAGTCTCTGAAAAACGTGGTGTCAAGCGTCTGGAAGGTAAGATCGTTCATGTCGGATTGCGTGAGGGTGATGGCTTTGTCGAGAAGGTGCGCCTCGCCGATGGCCGAGAAATTGCAGGCGATTTGTTCATCGATTGCTCTGGGTTTCGTGGTCTCTTGATTGAAGAAGCCTTGCAAACGGGGTACGAAGACTGGAGTCACTGGTTGCCCTGTGACCGCGCGATGGCGGTGCCCTGTGAGGCGGCAGGCGATCCTTTGCCCTATACGCGTGCCACGGCCCGTGAAGCCGGCTGGCAATGGCGCATTCCTTTGCAGCATCGCATAGGCAATGGCTATGTGTTTTGCAGCAAGTTCATGAGCGAAGACG
>JBEEJQ010000163.1:0-5244 GCA_041169105.1 Pseudomonadota bacterium
CTTCAGCGATGTCGTGGTTGGTCACAGAACCAAACAAACGGCCATCCACACCGGCTTTTTGGGTCAGCTTGACGACCACGCCAGCGAGTTTCTCGCCTTGGGCTTGGGCTTCGGCCAACTTGGCAGCGGCGGCTTTTTCCAGTTCAACGCGGCGAGCTTCAAACTCGGCCTTGTTGGCTTCTGTGGCACGACGTGCACGGCCAGAAGGAATCAGGAAGTTGCGAGCGTAACCGTCTTTGACCTTGACGATCTCGCCCAAGTTACCCAGGTTCACAACCTTTTCGAGCAGAATGATTTGCATGGTTGTTCTCCTTAGACTTTGTGCTGGTCGGTGTAGGGCAACATGGCCAAAAAGCGTGCGCGCTTGATGGCGGTGTTGAGCTGACGCTGGAAGATGGCGCGGGTGCCAGTCAAACGTGCAGGGATGATCTTGCCGTTTTCGGCGATGAAGTCACGCAGGGTGTCCACATCTTTGTAGTCGATTTCTTCGACGCCAGTGACGGTGAAGCGGCAGAAACGCTTGCGCTTGAACAGCAGCGACTGGGTGTTGCGCTTTGGGCGCTTGTCTTTGTTGAATTTTTTGAACGTGGCCATGGGGCCTCCTGAAATTAATCTTGCTGAAACTCTTGAATGTGCAACACGACACTTTTGCCTTGTCGAGGGGTGGCCAAAAAGCCATTGAACGTCCAAACACTGCCAACCGCTTGCTTGACCAATCTTTCCGCTAATGAGCCAATGGCCAATGCGCGGATTTTCAACTGGACTTTTCGGTTTTGCCCAGCCTCTTGAACTTCAGAGGCGTGCTCCAAAATCAAGTCCAGAGCAGGCAAACCGGCAGGTGTGTACCGCAAAGCAGCTTGCTCGGCAATACAGGCGGTCAGTTCGGTACGGTTCACTCCTCAACAGGTCAGTATCAAGCGGCGAATTCGGCTTGTTGTGACTTGCGGGCTTCTTCGCGCTCAACGGTCTTCATCATGGACGAAGGAGCGGTGTCGGCCTTTTTCTTTTGCACAGTCAGGTGACGCAAAACGGCATCGTTGAACTTGAAGGCGTGCTCCAGTTCAGCCATCACAGCCTGGTCGGCTTCGATGTTCACGCACAGGTAGTGGGCTTTGCCCAGCTTGTTGATCTGGTATGCCAGCTGACGGCGGCCCCAGTCTTCAACACGGTGGATGTTGCCACCGCCGGCAGTGATCATGCCTTTGTAGCGCTCCAGCATGGCTGGAACTTGTTCGGACTGATCGGGATGGATCAGCAAAATGATTTCGTAATGACGCATTGAGACTCCTTGCGGTTAACCCAAAAGGTTGGAAAAGCTGCCCCCAGCGTCTGTCGGGGTGCAGCAAGGCGAAGCCTCGGATTATAGCGTGAAATTCACAGACCCGGATAGCGTCCAAGCGCAGGATCAACGGCCTGCGCTTGTGGCAAGGCCACACCCTGTGGAGGCGACATCCACCAAGTGGCCAGGGCCATGGCGGCAAATCCCACGGGAACACCAAAAACACCGGCCGACAAAGGCTGAATGCCCAACCAAAGGCCGCCCAAGGGATCCAGGCCGAACAGGTGACGCAAGCCCTGCGCGTTGGAGATCAGGTAATAGACCGTGACCGACAAACCCGCCAGCATGCCCACCACCACGGCTTTGCGGTGGACTTTGGGCCAGACCATGCCCAACACCATGCCCGGGAAAAAAGCGGCAGCGGCCAAAGAAAACGATGCCGAAACCAAGGCCAGAATTTCCGCCGGTTTGAAAGCTGCTACCACCGCAGCGAGCATGGCCACAGCCAGCAAGGCGAATTTGGACAAAATCACACGGCCTTCTGCCGATTTGGGTTTGCGCGCCCGGCCCGGCCCAATGTCGTGCACCAAGGCATTGCTGATGGTCAGCAACAAACCGTCTGCCGTCGACAAAGCCGCAGCCAAGCCGCCCGCCGCCACCAAACCAGACACCACAAATGGCATGCCGCCCAATTCCGGAGTGGCCAGCATGATCATGTCAGCCCCCAGTTTGAGCTCTCCCAATTGCAAAACCCTGTCTCCGTTGACATCTGAAATTTCAAGCAAGCCCGAATCCAGCCGCGCCCATTGCGCCATCCAGCTGGGCAAGTCCTCAAAGCTGCTGCCCACCAAATTGTTCAGCACCTCGAACTTCACCAGCACCGCCAAAGCCGGAACACTCAAATAAAGCAAGCCGATGAAAAACAGCGACCACGCCACCGATGTGCGGGTTTCCGCCACCGACGGCAAGGTGTAAAAGCGCGTGAGCAAATGCGGCAAACCCGCTGTGCCGACCATCAGGCAAAAAATGAGGGCGACAAAATTGAGCCGCGACTCATTAAACTGTTTGACATCCTGCGCACTGCCATCGGGATTGCCACGAAACGCTTGGGCATGAGGCGGCATCCCCCCCAAGGGCAATGCACGCTCCCGGTTTTCCAGCATGGCCTTGGACCACTGCTCTTTGGCTGCACCGGGATCTTTGGGGACGGCCAACAATTCCCGGCGCGCCTTGGCAATGGCCGCAAAATCAGCCCCCTGTGCCTTGAGCTGACGGATTTCATCTTCCAGCGATTGCCGCAGGTCCACCATCGCCTGGTCCACATCGACCAATCGCGCCTCATACACACGAGCGCGACGCGCATATTCTTGGCGAACCTCAATTTCTGCCGGGTCGTTGATCAAGCGCTTTTCAATGGCTTCGATGCGAGACAACTGCGGACCATAAGCCAATGCGGACAAGGGCGAACCGAACTGCTGATAGGCCAGCCAGGACACCGGAATCAAAAAGGCCAGCAGCAAGACGATGTACTGCGCCACCTGCGTCCAGGTGATGGCCCGCATGCCCCCCAAAAAAGAGCACAACAACACACCACCCAAGCCGAGCAAGATACCGATTTCGAACTGAACCCCAGTCAGTCGGGAAGCGATCAAGCCGATGCCGTAAATCTGGGCGACCACATAAGTGAAGGAGCACAAAACGGAGGCCAGTGCGGCAATGATCCGGGGCCAGCGACCGCCAAATCGGCGGTCAAAATAATCGGGCAAGGTGTACAGCTGCATGGCCCGCAAATGCGGCGCAATCAGGAGCGCAACAAGGCAAAAGCCGCCCGTCCAGCCCATGACATAAGCCAAGCCACCGGGCTGCTGACCACTGCCTGAGAAGCCTTGCAGGTAAAGCGCGCCCGACAAGCTGATGAACGACGCCGCACTGACCCAGTCCGCTGCCGTGGCCATGCCGTTGTACATGGCCGGGATCCGGCGCCCTGCCACGTAGTATTCGTCTTCGTCGGATGTGCGTCCGGAGATGCCAATCAAGGCATAAATCATCACCGTGCTGAAGAGAAAAATAGGGCCAATCAGGTTGCGTGAGAGGCCCCATTGCTCGGCCCAGGCCATGGCCCCCATCAAGGTCAGCAAGACCACGATGTAGATCAGCACATTGCGATGAATCCGCCAACGGTAGGCTGCGGACATGCCAGCTTCCCCTGACGTTTTCATCGCTTGCACACTCTGCCCGGGCTCAAGAACCCAGCGCTGTCCAGGTCTCGATCACGGTGTCCGGATTGAGCGAAATCGAGCTGATGCCGCGATCCATCAACCAGTGCGCAAAGTCCGGGTGATCGCTGGGGCCTTGACCACAAATGCCAATGTACTTGCCCTGCGCCAGACAGGCCTTGATGGCCTGCTCGATCAAGGCCGTCACAGCGGGGTCACGTTCATCAAAGTCCACCGCCAGCAACTCCATGCCCGAATCACGGTCCAAGCCCAAAGTCAGCTGGGTCAGATCGTTCGAGCCGATCGAGAAGCCATCGAAGAACTCCAGGAAACGCTCGGCCAAAATGGCGTTGCTTGGCACCTCGCACATCATGATCACTTTGAGATCATCCTGGCCACGGCGCAAGCCCTGGCTGGCCAGCAATTGGGTGACTTTTTCAGCCTGACCCAATGTACGGACAAAGGGCACCATGATCTGAACGTTGGTCAAACCCATCTCGCCGCGCACGCGCTTGAGGGCTTCGCACTCCATGGCGAAGGCTTCACCGAAATCGGCACTGATGTAACGCGCAGCGCCGCGGAAGCCCAGCATCGGGTTTTCTTCTTCGGGTTCATAACGGCTGCCACCGATGAGCTTGCGGTACTCGTTGCTCTTGAAGTCGGACAAACGCACGATCACCGGCTTGGGCCAGAAGGCGGCCGCAATGCTGGCGACCCCCTCGGCCACTTTGTCCACATAAAAAGCGCGAGGCGATGCATGGCCTCGGGCCACAGACTCCACGGCCTTTTTCAAATCCGCATCAATGGCGGGGTAGTCCAAGATCGCCTTGGGGTGCACACCGATGTTGTTGTTGATGATGAATTCCAGGCGGGCCAGGCCCACGCCCGCATTGGGCAGCTGCGCAAAATCAAAAGCCAGCTGAGGGTTGCCGACGTTCATCATGATCTTGGTCTTGATCTCGGGCAAGACGCCGCGCTGAACTTCACTGATCTCGGTTTCCAGCAAACCGTCGTAAATGTGACCGGTATCGCCTTCAGCGCAGCTGACCGTGACCAGCGTGCCTTCTTTGAGTTGCTCTGTCGCGGTACCGCAACCGACCACGGCAGGAATACCCAGCTCACGGGCAATGATGGCCGCGTGGCATGTCCGGCCACCGCGGTTGGTGACGATGGCGCTGGCGCGCTTCATCACAGGCTCCCAGTTGGGGTCGGTCATGTCGGTCACCAGCACATCGCCGGGCTGAACCTTGTCCATTTCGCTGATGTTGTGCACCAAGCGCACGGGGCCTGTACCGATCTTCTGGCCAATCGCACGACCTTCGGCCAGCACCGTGCTTTTGCCCTTGAGCTTGTAGCGCAGTTCTGGCGTTCCCTTGGCCTGGCTCTTCACGGTTTCAGGACGTGCCTGCAAGATGTAAAGCTGACCGTCCGTGCCGTCCTTGCCCCACTCGATGTCCATGGGGCGGCCATAGTGCTGCTCGATGATGACCGCGTATTGGGCCAATTGCTCGATTTCGGCATCGGTCAGGCTGTAACGGTTGCGCAGTTCAGCGGGCACATCAACGGTTTTGACCAATTTGCGCGAAGAGGCTTTTTCTTCGGGGCTGGCGAACACCATTTCGATCAGTTTGGAGCCCAGATTGCGGCGGATCACGGCACGGTTGCCGGCTGCCAGCATGGGCTTGTGCACATAAAACTCGTCCGGGTTCACAGCACCTTGGACCACCGTCTCACCCAGGCCGTAGCTGG
>JBEEJQ010000164.1:0-5200 GCA_041169105.1 Pseudomonadota bacterium
CAAACAAGTGGCCGACCGCCTGGAGCAGGTGCACAAAGGCTTGGGCGAAATGCACACCTTGGCGCAGGGTGTGGGCGACCTCAAGCACCTGCTGACCAACGTCAAGACCCGTGGCATGTTTGGCGAAGCGCAACTGGGCGCTCTGCTGGAGCAGGTGCTGACCCCCGAGCAATACGCTGAGCAAGTGCCCACCAAGCCCGGCGACAAAAACCGCGTGGACTTTGCCATCCGCTTGCCCGGTCGCTCGGACAACGGCCAGCCCGTGTGGCTGCCGATCGATGCGAAGTTCCCCAACGAAGACTACGAACGCTTGCTCGAAGCCCAAGGTCGCGCCGACCCGGTGCAAGCCGAGCTGTGCGCCAAGGCCCTTGAGGCACGCATCAAGCTCGAAGCCAAGTCGATTGCCGACAAGTACCTGGAGCCGCCGCACACCACCGACTTTGCGGTCATGTTCTTGCCCACTGAAGGCCTGTACGCCGAAGTGCTGCGCCGCCCAGGCCTGATGGAAACGCTGCAGCGCGACCACCGCGTCACGCTGGCGGGTCCGACTAACCTGATGGCCATGCTCAATGCCTTGCAAATGGGCTTCAGAACCTTGGCACTCGAAAAGCGTTCCAGCGAAGTTTGGCAGGTGCTGGGCGCGGTCAAAACCGAGTTCGGCAAGTTTGGCGATGTGCTCGACAAGGTGCGCAACCAGACGCAAACCGTGCTCAACACGCTGGATCAGGCGCAGACCCGCAGCAATGTGATGAACCGCGCCTTGCGCCAAGTGAACGCCTTGCCCGAGTCCGAGACGCAGGCCTTGCTGCCCGGTGGCGATGCCTGATCGGGGCTGGGCATGAGGCACTTGATATGAAGCGCTTGGCATGAGTCGCTTTGCATGAAGCGCGAACTCTCGCGCCTGATTGCCGGGCAAATCTTTTTGCATGCCTGCATGGCCGGCACCCGCATGGCCGTGCCCTTGCTGGCTTTGCAACAGGGCTTCAGCGCCATGGCGGTGGGGGCCTTGTTGGCCTTGTTTGCGCTGACCCAGGTGTTTCTGGCTTTGCCCGCCGGGCGCTATGCCGACCGCAAAGGCCTCAAAGCCCCTTTGGCCTTGAGCGTGGCCATCGCCTTCACCGGCGTGAGCCTGTCGGCCATTTGGCCGGTTTTTCCCATGTTGTGCGTGAGCGCCTTGGCCTCGGGTGGCGCCACCGGCATGGCGGTGATCGCCTTGCAGCGCCATGTCGGCCGTTTGGCCAAGGGGCCGGCCGAGCTCAAAAGTGCTTTCAGCTGGTTGTCGATTGGCCCGGCGGTGTCCAACTTTTTGGGGCCCGTGCTGGCAGGCTTGATGATCGACTTTGCAGGTCCTGAGCGAGCCCACGAAACGGGTTTTCGGGTGGCGTTTTTGCTGATGGCCCTTTTGCCCTTGCTCACCTTGGGGTGCGTGCGCGGCGTGCATGAAAAGACGTCTGCGCAAGTGGAAGGGCCGAAAGAAAAAAAGCATGTGCTGGACCTGCTGCACCAGCCCATGATGCTGCGTCTGCTGGGGGTCAATTGGTTGCTCTCGTCGTGCTGGGACGTGCACACCTTTGTGGTGCCACTGCTGGGGCATGAGCGGGGTTTGAGCGCCTCGGTGGTTGGCACGATCCTCGGCTCATTTGCGGTGGCGGCGGCCACCATTCGGCTGTGTTTGCCTTGGGTCTCACGCCACTTGCACGAGTACCAAATCATCACCACCTCCATGGTGTGCACGGCGGTTTTGTTTGGGGCCTACCCCTTCATGCCCACGCCCTGGGCCATGGGCGCGTGTTCAGTGTTGCTGGGCTTGGTGCTGGGCGCAGTGCAGCCCATGATCATGAGCACCTTGCACCAGATCACGCCCGCGCACCGTCAGGGCGAGGCGCTGGGCCTGCGCCTGATGAGCATCAATGCTTCCAGTGTGCTCATGCCCATGCTGTTTGGCGCAGCGGGTGCCATTGCGGGCGTAGGCCCCGTTTTTGGGGTGGTGGGCACAGCGGTGGGCTTGGGGTCCAGTGCCGCATTCAAATTGCGCCCGACCAAGCATCCGTAGGTCGGACCTTCAGGTCCGACATTGCAGGCTCAGGCACGGGCTTCAGTCGGGGCTAAAGCCGCCGACCTACCGGATGTTTGGCTTTGTGGGTCGGCACCTTCAGGTCCGACATTGCAGGCTTCGGCACGGGCTGCAGTCGGGGCTAAAGCCGCCGACCTACCGAAATTTTGGCTTAGTAGGTCGGAGCTTCAGCTCCGACGCTGCATGCTCAGGTACGGCCTCCAGTCAGAGCTCAAGCCACTGACCTGCAGTGGACTCAAGCCTTCGGCACATTCAGCTGGTAGAAGTCGCAAATGGCTTGCCATGCGGCTTCGGGCGTGTCCACATAGTGGAACAGCTGGAGGTCTTCGGCAGAAATCGTGCCTTCATCGACCAGCACTTCCATGTTGATCAGGCGCGTCCAGTAATCGGTCCCAAACAGCAAGATCGGCACACGACGTGCCTTGCGTGTTTGCACCAGCGTCATCACCTCGAACAATTCATCGAGCGTGCCAAAGCCGCCAGGGAAGGCAACCAAGGCTTTGGCCCGCATCATGAAGTGCATTTTGCGCAGCGCAAAGTAGTGGAACTTGAAGCTCAATGCCGGTGTGACATACGGGTTGGGCTGCTGCTCGTGCGGCAATGCGATGTTGAGCGCCACCGACAGAGCACCTGCTTCATGCGCCCCCCGGTTGGCCGCCTCCATGATGCCGGGGCCGCCACCTGTGCAAATGAAAAGCTGCTCATCCTTTGGCAGACAACTGCAAGAACGGACCACCATTTGTGCAAACGTGCGGGCTTTTTCGTAATAGTGCGCGTTGCGCAACCGGCTCAATGCCTGCGCAATGACGGGGGCTTGACCACTTTGCTGGGCGGCATGCAGGTTGGCCTGTGCGCTCGTCATGTCGGTGAAGCGGGCACTGCCAAACACCACCACCGTGTGCTCGATGCCCGCTTCAGCTTGCGCCAAATCAGGCTTGAGCATTTCCAGCTGCAGGCGGATGCCGCGTGTTTCGCGGCGCAGTAAAAACTCCGGGTCGGCAAAAGCCAGGCGCTCGGCGTGGGGCTCCAGCCAGGCGGCGTCATGAAAATCGGTTTTGCTTTCAGCCCAGGCATGGGGGATGGAAGGGGACTTGAGGTCTTGGATCGATTGCATGCTGCCATTGTGCATCTGGCCTGAGGTGCCAAGCGATACAGCGGTTTCGATGCCCCCATGAAAAAAGCCCCTTGCGGGGCTTTCTTGTTGGACCGATCGGAAGATCAGACGCGCTTGCGGTATTCGCCGGTGCGTGTGTCGATTTCGATCTTGTCGCCTTGGCTCACGAACAAAGGCACGGGCACTTCCATGCCGGTGGCGATCTTGGCGGGCTTGAGCACTTTGCCGGAGGTGTCGCCTTTGACAGCGGGCTCGGTCCAGGTGATCTCGCGCACCACGCTGGTGGGCAATTCCACCGAGATGGCTTTCTCGTTGTAGAACACCACTTCGAGTTCCATGCCGTCTTCGAGGTAGTTCAAAGCGTCGCCCATGTTGGTGGCTTCGACTTCGTACTGGTTGAACTCGGTGTCCATGCACACGTACATGGGGTCCGCGAAGTAAGAGTAGGTGCACTCTTTCTTGTCCAAGATGACCTGGTCCATCTTGTCGTCGGCGCGGAACACGACTTCGGTGCCGAAGTTGGCGATCAAGCTTTTGAGCTTCATGCGCACGGTGGACGAGCCACGGCCGCCGCGTTGGTATTCGGTGCGCAGGACGACCATGGGGTCTTTGCCGTGCATGATGACGTTGCCGACGCGGATTTCTTGAGCGGTTTTCATAGGAATTGAGTCTGAAATGAAAAAGGGTGACCTGAGGTCAAGCCCTCTATTCTAACCTGTGGGGCCTTGTTTTCTGATGGGGCAAACGCCAAGGGGTCAATCCCGGGTCGTCAGGCCATGGGCCAGTCCGCCCAGCACAATGCCGCCCAGCGCCCACAAAATGTCGGTGTTGCCCGTGCCCAAAGCCGCAATGGCAGGGCCTGGGCACACGCCCGACAAGCCCCAACCGATGCCAAAAATGGCCGAGCCGATGACAGTCTGGCGGTTCCAACTGGCCGGTTGGGTCAGGAACTGACCGCCCAGCAGCGGGCGGCTGAACCAGCGCGGAAAGCCCTTGTAAGCCAGCATGGCCAGACCCGCCGCGCCGCCCATGACCAGCATCAGGCCCCAGTCTTTGAACTGCAAAAAGCCGATGACGATTTCGGGCTGCACCATGGTCGCCAGCGACAGGCCAAAGCCAAACAATGCGCCCGCCAGCAAAGTGACCAGCGCTTTGGGGAAGGTTAGGGTGTGCGGGGTCATGCCAGACCTTTCGTGGTGAGGGCCAACAGGTTGGCGGTCAAAAAGGCGGTGGCCATGAAAGTGAGCACCGCGCCGAGCGACGGCAACTGCAACGAGCCCAGCCCGCAAATGCCGTGGCCCGAGGTGCAGCCATTGCCCAGACGAGCGCCATAACCCACCAAAAAGCCGCCGATCAGCAACTGCCACACCGGCACGCTGGTGTGTTGTGCCTCGCCACCCGCCAGCGCAAAGCGCCAGACCAACGCACCCAGCACCACGCCTAGGGCGTAGACCAGACGCCAGTTGCGTGAGCTGAGAAAGCGGTCCTGCTGGAAGAAGGCGCGCTTGGACACCAGCGACCAACTGCTGGAAAACACGGTGCTCATGCCACCGACCCAGCCGTTGAACAGGTACAGCAGCGCCACGCCAGCGCCAATCGTCAGGCCGCCCAGCAGGTAGTGCTGCCAGCCTAGGGGAAAGAGGGTGTTGATGAGGTTCATGGGGCGGGATTATCCTTTCATTGCATGACATAAGGCATTTGTTTTTAACCATCAACAAAAGCTTGCAGCTGTGTGAGCAGATCGTCTTGAGTCAGCAGTTGGCTGCGGGCAATTTCCAAGCAACCAGCCCAATCCCGCAGGGTTTTTGAGTTCAAGGTGATCAGCACTTCGGTCGCCATGCCATTCCAAACCCGATGCGCCTCTCGCAGGCTATCCGGCGCTTGCATCCAATCCAAAAACGCCTCCAGCTTGTCATGGTGCGCGTTGTCGTCTTGCGGGTAGATGTGCCAGACAAAGGGCTGTCCAGCCCAAAGGGCCCGCACCAGTGAGTCTTCGCCGCGCACAAAGTTGA
>JBEEJQ010000165.1:0-5193 GCA_041169105.1 Pseudomonadota bacterium
GGCCCTGGTGCCTGCTTTGCGCACCATGCTGGATGACCATGGTTATGGTTTGTCGCGCCGCCGTGTGACGGTGTCCACCTCGGGCGTGGTGCCCATGATCGAGCGCTTGTCGGCCGACTGTCCTGTCGCCTTGGCCGTGTCTTTGCACGCCCCCAACGACGCGCTGCGCGACAACCTGGTACCGCTCAACCGCAAATATCCGCTCGATGAATTGATGCAGTCTTGCATCGCTTACCTGGCCCATGCGCCACGTGACTTCATCACGTTTGAATACTGCATGCTCGACGGGGTCAATGATCAGCCCGAGCACGCCCAGCAATTGATCGCCCTGGTCCAGCGTCACGCGAGGCAGGGTCTGCGCTGCAAGTTCAACCTGATTCCTTTCAATCCATTCCCGGCTTCTGGGCTCTTGCGCTCGCCCCAAGCCCGCGTGCAGGCTTTTGCCAAGTTGCTTCAAGACGCATGTTTGGTCACCACAGTGCGCAAGACCCGAGGCGATGACATCGATGCCGCCTGCGGTCAATTGGCCGGTGATGTGAAAGACCGCACCCAGGTGCAAAACCGCATTGCGCAGCAACGCACCATCACCTTGGTGCCTGTGCCTTCTGCTTCCCAATCCTGATCCGCCATGACCGACAGCATTCTTCCGATGACGCCCGAGTCTGTGCCGACGCCCGCACCCGAAGCTGTGCCCACAGCTGGTCAAATGATCCGGGTCGCACGACTGAGCAAGGGCATGCACTTGGCCGTTTTGTCGGTCAACCTGAAGGTGCCGGTTCGCCAGCTCGAAGCTCTGGAAGCCGATCAGCACGACACCAGCAAAGGCCCTGTGTTTGTGCGAGCGTTGGCGTCCAGCGTTTGTCGGCAACTGCAGATCGACCCCGCGCCCGTGCTGGCTGCCTTGCCCCAGTCGGTGGACCGTTTGCCGCTGCAGCGCCAGCCGCTGGAGCCCGTGCACGCCGACAAGCGGCTCGGTCTGGACCTGTTTTCAGTGATCCGCCACATCCCGCTTCAGACAGTGGCTATTGCCGCCGTCATGCTGGCCATGATCGCGGCTTTGTTGTGGATGCCATCGCCTTCGACTTGGGTTTGGCTTCAGCCGGCACCCCAAGCGCCCGCGCAGGCACCAGAGCCAGCAGCCGAGGTGGGCCCGACAGCCACAGAAGCGGCGGCTGCTGAAGTCCAGCAAGCCCAGGCCCAAGCCAACGAAGCCCAGACTGCAGCCACTGCTGTGGTCGCGCCTGGGCCTGCAACTGTTTCTGCGTCTGTGGCAGCACCTGTGGTCACGACTGCGGCAGCGCCCGCGCTTTCGCCTGCGACGGCACACTCACCAGTCGCTGCAGCATCCACGCCGCCAGCCGCCAGCAAGTCCGCCCCGGTGGTGGCTGTTGCCGGTGGTGCAGTGCTTGGCTTTGTGGCCAGCGACGACAGTTGGATTGAAATCCGTGACGGTAAGAACAAGGTGTTGTGGACGCGTGTGGTTCGTGCGGGTGAAAGTGTTCAGGTGCAGTACCCCTTGCCCATGAATGTCGTGATCGGCAAAGCCCGAGCGGTCAGCGTGACCTACCAGGGCAAGCCGTTTGACCTGGCCCCCCACACCAAAGTCACGGTGGCCCGTTTTGAGGTGAAAGAATGAGTTCAGCCATTGCCATCGCGGCACCTGCCAGCCGCATCAGCCGCCAGTCCCAAGTGGTCTGGGGCTCGCGTGTGGTCACCGTGGGCGGTGGCGCACCTGTGCGTGTGCAGTCCATGACCAACACCGACACGGTGGATGTGATTGGCACCGCCATCCAGGTCAAGGAATTGGCGCTGGCCGGCTCCGAGATGGTGCGCATCACCGTCAACACCCCCGAAGCCGCCGAGGCCGTGCCGCAGATCCGCGATCAGCTCGACAAGATGGGCATCGATGTGCCCTTGATTGGTGACTTCCATTACAACGGCCACCGCCTGCTGACCGACTTTCCGGCCTGTGCCGAGGCGCTGTCCAAATACCGCATCAACCCCGGTAATGTGGGCAAGGGCGATAAGCGCGATGCGCAGTTCGGGCAAATGATCGAAGCGGCCATGCGCTATGACAAAGCCATCCGCATCGGCGTGAACTGGGGCAGCCTGGATCAGGAATTGCTGGCCGAGTTGATGGACACCAACAGCCAGCGCGCCCAGCCCTGGGAAGCACGCCAAGTCATGTACGAGGCCTTGATCACCTCGGCCATCTCGTCCGCGCAGCGTGCTGAGGCCATGGGCATGAACGGGGCGCAAATCGCCTTGTCCTGCAAGGTCTCAGGGGTGCAGGATCTGATTTCGGTTTACCGCGAGTTGGGCCGTCGCTGCGATTACCCACTGCACTTGGGGCTGACTGAAGCGGGCATGGGCGCCAAGGGCACGGTGGCCTCGGCCACGGCTTTGTCCATCTTGCTGCAAGAAGGCATTGGCGACACGATTCGCGTCTCGCTCACCCCCCAGCCGGGCGAAGCCCGCACGCAAGAGGTGGTGATCGCCTCCGAGATTTTGCAGTCGCTGGGTTTGCGCATTTTCGTGCCCAGCGTCACCGCTTGCCCCGGCTGCGGCCGCACCACCAGCAGCACTTTCCAGGAGCTGGCCAAGCAAATTGACGACTTTTTGCGCGCCCAGATGCCCGTCTGGCGTGTGCGCTACCCCGGGGTTGAAAACCTCAAGGTGGCGGTCATGGGCTGCATCGTCAACGGCCCCGGTGAAAGCAAGCACGCCGACATTGGCATCAGCCTGCCCGGTAACGGCGAGGCACCGGCTGCGCCCGTGTTCATGGACGGCGAAAAGCGCCTGACTTTGCGCGGTGAGGGCATCGCGCAAGAGTTCCAGGCCCTGGTTGAAAATTACATTGAGAACCGCTTTGGTTCAGGATCTGCTGAGAAAAAATGAGCGAATCGTCGAAAGAACACGCCCCCAAAGCCGACAAGACGGCCAAGGCCCAGAAGCTGACGGGCGTCAAAGGCATGAACGACATCCTGCCGCCCGACTCGGCGCGTTGGGAGTGGCTCGAAAATCAGGTGCGCGAGCTGATGGCTCGTTATGCATACCGCAATGTGCGCCTGCCCATTGTGGAGCCCACCGCGCTGTTTGTGCGTGGCTTGGGCGAGGTGACCGACATCGTCGAAAAGGAGATGTACTCCTTTGAAGACCGCCTCAATGGTGAGCAGCTGACCTTGCGCCCCGAAGGCACAGCGGGTCTGGTGCGTGCGGTGGTGGAGCACAACTTTTTGTACGAAGGTGGCAAGCGCCTGTACTACATGGGCCCGATGTTCCGCCATGAGCGTCCACAGCGTGGCCGTTACCGCCAGTTTCACCAGATCGGTGCCGAGGTGCTGGGTTTTGGCGGCCCCGAAGTCGATGCCGAGCTGATTTTGCTGGCCAACGATTTGTGGAAACAGCTGGGCTTGAAAGATGTTCGCCTGGAACTCAACAGCCTGGGTCAGCCTGCCGAGCGTCAGGCCCACCGTGCCGCTTTGATTGCGCACCTCGAAAAGCACAGCGATGTGCTCGACGAAGAAGCCAAGCGCCGCTTGCACAGCAACCCGCTGCGCATTCTGGACACCAAGAACCCAGCCATGCAAAGCGTGGTCGAGTCCGCGCCGCGTTTGCTCGACTTTCTGGGTGAAGCGTCTTTGGCGCACTTCAACGCGGTCAAAGCCATTTTGGACGCCAATGGCGTGGCCTACAGCATCAACCCGCGCCTGGTGCGCGGCATGGACTACTACAACCTCACGGTCTTTGAATTCATCACCACCAGCCTGGGCTCGCAAGGCACCATCTGCGGTGGCGGTCGCTACGACTACCTGATCGAGCAAGTCGGCGGCAAGCCAGCGCCTGCAGTGGGCTGGGCTTTGGGTGTGGAGCGTGTGCTGGAACTCATCAAGGAGCAGGGCGCGGCGCTGGAAGCACCCGCCCCCGACGTTTACGCCATCATCCCCGATGCGTCGGCCTTGCCTGTGGCCATGCAGGTTTTGCAGACCTTGCGTTCGCAAGGCGTCACAGCCCAGATGCACGCCGGCACGGGCGAGGGCATGGGCAGCATGAAATCCCAATTCAAGAAGGCCGACGGCAGTGGTGCTCGCCACGCACTGATCTTTGGTGCGGACGAGTTGGCCCAAGGCCAGGTCACTGTCAAATCGCTGCGCGATGGCCTTGGCGCTCAACGGACGGAGTCCTTGAGCCAAGCCGCCGACTGGGCCCAGAGCCTACAATCCTCCCATTAATTCGCGCACAGCAAGCCACACACCATGTCCAACGCACTCGACCTCGAAGAACAAGAACAACTCGACCAGCTCAAGCATTTCTGGAAGACCTGGGGCAACCTGATTTCCTGGGTGTTGATTGCCATTTTGGGCAGCTATGCCGCTTGGAACGGTTACCAATACTGGCAGCGCAGCCAGGCCGTCAAGGCCTCGGCTTTGTACGACGAAGTCGAACGCGCCGTGGCCTCCGGTGATGTGAGCCGCGTGGAACGCAGCTTGGCCGACATGAAAGACAAGTTCGGCTCCACCCAATTTGCACAGCAAGCCGCTTTGTTGGCGGCCAAGACTTTGCAGGCACAAGGCAAAACCGATGCGGCACGCGCCGCCCTGGCTGGTGTGGCCGACAGTGCTTCAGACCCGGCTTACCGTGATGTGGCACGTCTGCGTCTGGCGGGTTTGCTGATGGATGCCAAGTCTTATGACGAGGCACTCAAGCAACTCAATGCGGAATTCACCCCGGCCATGGCCGGTTTGGCGGCAGACCTGCGCGGTGATGTGCTGCAGGCGCAAGGCCAAACCGCACAAGCGGTCACAGCTTACCAACAAGCCTGGACGCAATTGGCCGATGTGGCAGATTACCGCCGCCTGGTTCAGGCCAAGCTCAATGCCTTGGGTGTGGACCCTTCGCAGGTCACGGAGACGAAGAAGTGAAATTCATGATGCAACAGGCTTGGGTTCGTTGGGCTTGCGTCTGCTGCTGGCTGGCCTTGGTGTCGGCCTGCTCCAGCACGCCCGACAAACCCAAACCTGCACCGCTGCCCGCGGTCACGGGGGACTTCAAGGTTCAAAAAGTCTGGTCGGCCAGCATTGGCCCGGTCACCACGCCCTTGCTCGCTTCGGTGCACGGCGGCCGTGTGGCGCTCGCATCGACCACCGGCCAGGTGGCGCTGCTCGACGGCTTGACCGGCAAGGACATCTGGCG
>JBEEJQ010000166.1:0-5153 GCA_041169105.1 Pseudomonadota bacterium
GCCGTCGGTGCCGCTCACCAGCACGGGTTCTTTGTAGCGCTTGGGCACTTCAAACAGGGCGCCGAAGCCGCCGATGCCGGCCAGCACGCCTTCGCGCATGGTTTTCTTGGCCAGGGGCTTGATGCGTTCGACCAGGGCATCGCCTGCAACGATGTCAACGCCGGCGTCTTTGTACGAAAGTGGGGTGTGGCTCATGGTTTCGGCCCAGCAAGGGCAAGTAAATGGGGTACGGGGGCCAATAAACGGGCTGGCAGACTAAAATCAGCGCTTATTTTAAGGGTTCACCCTGACCGATCTTTCAACCCTTTCACAAAAGACGAGCCCCACTTGCAGCAACCCCTTCCATTTTTGATGTCCCGCCTGGCCGCCTGGGGTGGCGTCACGGCGTTTGTGGTGCTGTTTTTCTGGCTCTTGGCACCTGTGCTGGCTCCCTTCATCGTGGCGGCTGTTTTGGCGTATGTGCTCCACCCCTTGGTGCTCAAGCTGGTCGGCCTGACGAGAGGGCGCTTGCCCAAGCTGTTGGCCGTGGTGCTCGTGGAGGGCGTGGCCATCATGGCCTTGCTGGGCATCGTGCTGTTGCTGGTGCCGATCTTGTTGCGCGAGTGGCCCTTGCTCAAGCAGCAAATCCCGCCTTTGCTCGATGCCTTGAACATTTCAACGCAGCCTTGGCTGGCCCAAATGGGCATCCATGTTTCACTGGATCTGACCGAGTTGAAAAGCCAGGTGGTCGACTACCTGAGCGCCAACCGTGAAGACTGGTGGTCGCCCCTCATGTCCTCGATCAAGCTGGGGGGCAGTGCCGCGCTGGCCGTGGTCGGCTTTGTGGTGCTGGTGCCGGTGGCTTTGTTTTATTTGCTCATGGACTGGACCGGCCTGATGAGCGCCACCGCCACACTGGTGCCGCCTGCCTGGCGCGGCGTGTTCGACGGCTTCATGGACGAGTGCGACACGGTGCTGGGCGAATACCTGCGTGGGCAATTGCTGGTCATGCTGTGCTTGGCGGTTTATTACGCCGTCGGCCTGTCGCTGTTCGGTCTAGATCTGGCCTTGCCGATCGGCATCTTCACGGGCCTCGCGGTGTTTGTGCCTTACCTGGGCTTTGGCCTGGGCTTGGTCTTGGCCCTTCTGGCGGGGCTGCTGCAGTTTGCCTCCAGCCAAGCGCTGGTCATGGTGGCTGTGGTGTTCGGTTTGGGGCAGTTGATCGAGAGCATCGTGCTCACCCCCCGCCTGGTGGGCGAGCGCATTGGCTTGCACCCATTGGCGGTGATCCTGTCTTTGATGGCCTTTGGTCAGTTGATGGGCTTTGTAGGCGTCTTGATCGCTTTGCCGGCCAGCGCCGTGCTGCTGGTGGGCTTGCGCCGATTGCGTGCGCGTTACCTGAGCAGTGCGCTTTACCAGTCCGGTGGTGACTCAGGGTCAGACGCCGCATGAAGCAGCTGGCGCTGGACATCGGCTTGGCCTGCGTGCCAACGCTGAACAATTTTTTTGCAGGCCCCAACGAGGCTGCAGTCAGCCACTTGCGTTTGTGGACAGCTGGCGGCACCCGTGCGCCCGTGCCCAGTTATGTGTGGGGCGAGAGTGGCTCGGGTAAAACCCATTTGCTGCAAGCCGTGCACCATGCTTTCAGCGAGCAAGGTGCCCGCGTTGGCTGGCTGGACGCGCACACCATGAACCCGCCCGAGTTCAACGACGACTGGGTGGCGGTGCTGATGGACGATGTGCACCTGTATAACTCGGAGCAGCAACACACGGCTTTCAACTGGTTTGTAAATGCACTCACTCCTCGCGTGGGCACGCCGCGTTGGGTGCTGGCGGCAGGCGCTTTGCCCCCGGCTGACCTCAAGTTGCGAGACGACCTGCGCACCCGCTTGGGCTGGGGCCATGTTTATGCCTTGCAGGTCCTGGATGAGCCCGAACGCCGCGCAGTGTTGCGCCAGGCGGCCGATGCCCGTGGCCTGTTTTTGAGCGATGAAGTCATGTCCTACATGCTCAACCGTTTTTCGCGTGATCTGGGCAGCTTGATGCAGCTGCTGGACCACCTGGATCAATATGCTTTGCAAACGCAACGCGCCCTGACCATTCCCTTGGTGCGCGCGATGCTGGAGAACGAATGAAACTCGCGCTGTTTGACCTCGATCACACACTCTTGCCGATCGATTCGGACCACACCTGGGGCGTCTTCACCACCGAGCTGGGCTGGAACGACCCGGCCGTATTCAGTCAGCGCAATGACGAGTTTTACGCCCACTACCAGGCCGGCACACTCGACATTCACGACTACGTGCGCTTTGCCACCCAGGCCGCGCGTGAGCGTGGTGCTGCCGAAGCCGCCCGTGCGCACGACCGCTACATGGACGAAGTGATTCGGCCCCGCATCACGCCCGAAGCGCTGGCGCTGGTACGATCGCACCAACACGCGGGCGACACGGTGATGATCGTGACGGCCACCAACGAGTTCGTGACCCGACCCATCGCCCAGGCCTTTGGCGTGCACGAATTGATCGCGGTGGAGCTCGAACGCGATGCCACAGGCTGGATCACCGGCGAGATCAAGGGGACCCCTTCATTTCGTGACGGCAAAGTCACCCGTGTGGCGCAGTGGCTGGCCCAACAAGGGCTGGACTGGGACGATGTGGAGATGAGCTTTTACTCGGACTCCATGAACGACCTGCCGCTTCTGGAAAAAGCCCACCATCCGGTGGCAACGAACCCTGACGCTCGGTTGCGTCAACTGGCCACAGAGCGTGGCTGGCGCATCCTCGAACTGTTTCAAGAATGATCAAAAAATTCATCACCAAGCTGCTGGGCAAACCGGCTGGCGGCAACAAGGCCCGATTTGGCAGCCGCACCGAAGTGCCCGCCTCGGTGCACCGCATTGACCCCAACCTGGTGGACGAACGCGCCATCAACGTCACGCGCACTTTGCAGCAAGCCGGTTTCGAGGCTTACATCGTGGGCGGTGCCGTGCGCGATTTGCTGCTGGGCCTGCGCCCCAAAGACTTTGACGTGGCCACCAATGCCACGCCCGAGCAGGTCAAGGGCCTGTTTCGCCGCGCCTTCATCATCGGACGCCGCTTTCGCATCGTCCACGTGGTCTATGGCCGGGGCCGCGAGCATGAAGTGATCGAAGTCTCGACCTTCCGTGCTTACCTCGACAACGCCGCTGCCGAGCAGGTCAAGGGCAACGAGCGCACCAGCAAGCGCCAGCTCGAAGGCATTCAGCACGCGGTGGATTCGAGTGGCCGCGTGTTGCGCGACAACGTCTGGGGCCCGCAAGACGAAGACGCCACACGCCGCGACTTCACCGTCAACGCGATGTATTACGACCCTGAAACCCAGATTGTGGTGGACTACCACGGCGGCATTCAGGATGCGAAGAAACACACGCTGCGCATGATTGGCGACCCGGCCACGCGCTACCGCGAAGACCCGGTGCGCATCATCCGCGCCGTGCGCTTTGCGGCCAAGCTCAACCAGCTGGGTTTCAAGCTCGAAGCCAAAACCGCCAAGCCGCTGGTCGAAGCCGCCACCTTGCTGGCCGATGTGCCGCAAAGCCGCTTGTTTGACGAGATGCTCAAGCTTTTGCAGACAGGCCACGCGCTGGCCTCGATCGCGCAGCTCAAGCACCTGGGTTTGGCCAAGGGCATTTACCCGCTGCTGGATGTGGTGGTGGAACGCGCCGACAGCGACTTTGTGAAAGCCGCCTTGGCCGACACCGACCGCCGTGTGGGCGAGGGCAAGCCGGTGGCTCCGAGCTTCTTGCTGGCCTGCGTGCTGTGGGCCGATGTGCGTGACGGCTGGGCCGCCCGCCTGGCCCGCAAAGAGCACCCGTATCCGGCCTTGCAAGACGCGATTGACGAAGTCTTCGATGCCCGCATTGGCGATGTGTCGGGCCGTGGCAAGCTGGCCGCTGACATGCGCGAGATCTGGATGATGCAGCCGCGCTTTGAAAAACGCGTGGGTGCCACGCCTTTCAGCCTCGTTGAGCAAGCGCGCTTTCGCGCAGGCTTTGACTTTTTGCGCCTGCGTGCTGATGCGCAAGAGGTGGATGACACCTTGGCCGATTGGTGGCAAGAGTTCAGCATGGCCAGCGATGCCGAGCGCGAAGACCTGGTGCAAGCGGCCAAAGCCGAGCAGCAGGCCAAGCCCCGCGTGCGCCGCGCACCCAAGCCGCAAGGCGAGGGCGCAGCCCCCCGCGCCGCAAAACCCGCCCCCGAGGCGGCTGACGATGCCGTGGACAGCGCAGGCGATGAAGGTGCGCCCAAGAAACGCCGCCGTCGTCGCCGCAAACCCGGCGCAGAGCAGGGCGCGGGCAGCGCTGAGTAAAGCCGTGCCCTCATGAGCAGCCGTGAGCCGGTGACCGCTTATGTGGCGGTGGGGGCCAATCTGGGTGATGCCCTGCAGACCGTGCGGGCCAGCATGGACGCGCTGGAACAATTGCCGGCCACACGCGGGATGGGCCGTTCGCGCCTGTACCGCACGGCCCCTTTCGAGGCCCAAGGCCCGGACTTCATCAACGCGGTGGTTCGCCTGGAAACCCGACTGAGCGCATCCGAATTGCTCGACGCCCTGCAAGCGCTGGAAAACCAGGCTGGCCGTTTGCGACCTTATCTGAACGCACCACGCACACTGGATCTGGACTTGCTGCTTTATGGCGAGGCTCGCATGGGCAGCCCGCGCCTGACCTTGCCGCATCCGCGCATGTGGGAGCGGGCCTTTGTGCTTTACCCCCTGGCCGATTTGGTGCCTGAATGGGTCACGCCCGCCCATTGGGCCCGCGTGGCGGGGCAACAGATTGAAGCATTGACACCCGACGCGCCATGACGTTTTTCACCCAATTGCCGATTTCGCTGCAGACGGTCCTCTTGCTGTTGACCAGCAATGTCTTCATGACCTTCGCCTGGTATGGCCACTTGCGCAACATGTCCGCCGCACCTTGGTATGCGGCGGCGTTCGTGAGCTGGGGCATTGCCTTGTTTGAATACTTGTTTCAGGTGCCTGCCAACCGCATTGGTCACACCGAGTTTAGCGTGGGGCAGCTCAAAATCATGCAGGAAGTCATCACCTTGACGGTGTTTGTGCCTTTTGCCGTGTTTTACATGGACGAACCATTGAAGCTCGATTACCTCTGGGCGGCCCTGTGCATGGTGGGG
>JBEEJQ010000167.1:0-5082 GCA_041169105.1 Pseudomonadota bacterium
CGACGGGCAAGCAAATCGAAGCGGCTGCTCGTTTGTATATGGCGCAAAACGGCAACACCGTGGCGGGTAAAAAAGTCGAGCTGATCATCAAAGACGACACCAGCGCCCCCGATGTCACCAAGCGTATCGCGCAAGAGTTGGTGATCAATGACAAGGTGAGTGTGCTGGCTGGTTTTGGCTTGACACCTTTGGCCATGGCAACTGCGCCAGTGGCCACCCAGTCGAAAACCCCCATGGTGGTGATGGCTGCTGCCACCTCCAGCATCACCAACGCCTCGCCCTTCATTGTGCGCACCAGCTTCACCCTGCCCCAAGCGGCTGTTGCCATTGCCGATTGGGCCCCTGAGAACGGCATCAAAAAAGTGGTGACCTTGGTCGCAGACTACGGCCCGGGCATCGATGCCGAGAAATACTTCAAGGACCGTCTGTTGTTCAACGGCGGCCAGGTGCTGGACACGCTGCGCGTGCCCATGCGCAACCCCGACTTTGCGCCCTTCCTGCAAAAAGTGCGCGACCTCAAGCCTGATGCGGTTTACGTGTTTGTCCCCTCGGGCATTGGCGCGCCACTGATGAAGCAGTTTGCCGAGCGTGGCCTTGACAAGGCCGGCATCAAACTGATCGGCACCGGCGACATCACCGACGACGACATCCTCAACGGCATGGGCGATGTGGCGCTGGGTGTGGTTACCTCGCACCACTACTCGGCTTCGCACAACTCGCCACTCAACAAGAAGTTTGTGGACGCCTTTGGCAAGGCCAACAACGGTCTGCGCCCCAACTTCATGGCCGTGGGCGGCTATGACGGCATGCGCGTGATCTACGAAGCCGCCAAAGCCACCAAAGGCGCAGGTGGCCAAGCGCTGCTCGACGCGATGAAGGGCCAGATTTTTGAGAGCCCACGCGGCCCGATGTTCATCGACGCGCAAACCCGTGATGTGGTGCACAACATCTACATCCGCAAGGTCGAGAAGGTCAACGGTCAGCTCTACAACCAAGAGTTTTCGACCCTCAAGGACGTGAAAGACCCAGGCAAAACCAAGTGATGATGACCCACAAGCCCGTCTTGCTGTTGGCCCCTGGCCTGATGTGTGATGCCACATCGTGGGGGCCTGTGCCCGCGATGTTGCCCGACTTCGACTGCCGTGTCGTGGACCACGGCACGACCGACAGCCTCACCCAGATGGCCGAGCAACTCTTGGCGAATGCCCCCGAGCGCTTTGCACTGGCTGGGCATTCGATGGGCGGGCGTGTGGCCCTCGAAGTCATGCGCATCGCGCCCGAGCGGGTCACGCACCTCGGTTTGTTCGACACCGGCCACCTGCCCAAACCGGCAGGTGCTGCTGGCGACGAAGAGGTGCGCAAGCGCATGGCTTTGTTGTCGATTGCCCGCGCGCAGGGCGTGCGTGCCATGGCCAGCGAGTGGGTCAAGGGCATGGTGGCGTCGCAACGCCTCCACGATCGCCCCTTGATCGACGCGATCCTTGACATGTTCGAGCGCAAGACGGCGGACACCTTTGAACGCCAGTTGCGTGCCTTGATTCACCGACCTGATGCCACGCCTGTGCTGCAGAAAATTCAGGTTCCCACGCTGGTGTTGTGCGGCGAACTCGATGCTTGGTCGCCGCCTGCGCAGCACCAAGCCATCGCCGACTGCATTTCGGCGCGTCCGGCGGTGGTGTCGATCGCCGATTGCGGCCACATGGCCATGCAGGAACAGCCTGAGGCGGTGGCACAAGCCATGCGCCAGTGGCTGTCTGCTCATTGAAGGATTGAATGTGTTGACTTTGCTTTTTGACGGCATCGCCTACGGCATGCTGCTCTTCATTCTGGCGGTGGGCCTGTCGGTGACCATGGGCCTGATGAACTTCATCAACCTCGCCCACGGCGCCTTCGCCATGGTCGGGGGCTACATCACGGTGGTGCTGATGCAGCGCTTGGATGTGCCGTTTCTGCTGTGCCTGCCACTGGCCTTTGCGGGTGCAGCGCTGCTAGGTGCCGTGCTGGAGGGCACGCTGTACCGCCCCATGTACCGCAAACCGCACTTGGACCAAGTGCTGTTTTCGATTGGTCTGGCCTTCATGGCGGTGGCGGCGGTGGATTACGTCATGGGGTCGCAGCAGCAAATCATGCAGCTGCCCGAGTGGCTGCGCGGGCGCACCGAACTGCTGGATGGTGCCTTGGGCATGGGCCACTACCGCCTGTTCATCATCGCGGTGTGCGCGGTGCTCACGGTGGCGCTGCAATACGTGCTCGCGCGCACCCGCTTTGGCAGCCGCTTGCGCGCCAGCGTGGACGACAGCCGTGTGGCCGCCGGCCTAGGGATTCCAGTCAACCAAGTGTTCACCTTGACCTTTGCCGTGGGCTCGGGCTTGGCGGGTCTGGGCGGCGCGCTGGGTGCCGAAGTGCTGGGGCTGGACCCCACCTTTCCGCTCAAGTTCATGGTGTACTTTTTGATCGTGGTGGCCGTGGGTGGCACCTCATCCATCACCGGTCCGCTGCTGGCCGCTTTGCTGCTGGGCGTGGCCGATGTGGCGGGCAAGTATTACGTGCCCAAGCTGGGCGCCTTCATCGTCTATGCACTGATGATCGCCATCCTGATCTGGCGGCCACAAGGCCTGTTTGTACGCAAGGGGGCCGCATGATGGATGCGCGTTCACACCTTCTTTCGCAAGGGCGCTGGCAGTGGTACGAGCCGCTGTTGTGGGCAGCGGCATTTGCACTGCCTGCACTGGTGCCGGGCCACGCGCTGATCGTCAACGAGATTGCCATCGTGGCGCTGTTTGCTGTGTCGCTCGATCTGGTGCTGGGCTACACCGGCATCGTCACACTGGGGCATGCCGCCTTTTTGGGCTTTGGTGCGTATTGCGCGGCGCTGTTTGCCAAGTTCATCCACCCCGATCCTTTGTTAGGGCTGGTGGTGGGTGTGGCGGCGGCCACCGCACTGGGGGCCGTGTGCTCGGTCACCATCTTGCGTGGTTCAGACCTCACGCGTTTGATGGTCACATTGGGTGTGGCGCTGCTGTTGCTTGAGCTGGCCAACAAACTCGATTGGCTGACCGGCGGCTCAGACGGTTTGCAAGGCGTGATGATGGGGCCGCTGCTCGGGCGCTTTGAGTTCGACCTGTACGGCCAGACGGCCGCTTGGTATTCGCTCACGGTCTTGCTGCTGCTGTTTGCGTTGGCACGCCGTTGGGTGCAATCGCCTTGGGGCGCCACGCTCATGGCGGTGCGCGACAACCCGCTGCGCGCGGCGGCCATCGGTATTTCGGTGCCCTCGCGCTTGGCCGTGGTCTACACGCTGGCAGCGGGTGTGGCCGGTGCTGCGGGTGCCCTGTTGGCGCAGACCACCGGCTTTGCTTCGCTCGATGTGTTTGCGCTGGAGCGCTCGGCCGATGCCGTGTTAATGCTGGTCATTGGCGGCGTGGGCTGGCTTTACGGGGGTGTGCTGGGCGCGGTGGTGTTCAAGCTGCTGCATGATGTGATCTCCAGCATCACACCGCAGTACTGGACGTTTTGGATGGGGCTGTTCCTCGTGGTGTTGATGCTGGTGGGGCGTGAACGCCTGAGCCCTTCGCGCTGGTTCGCCGCTCGCAAAGGAGGTGCTGTATGAGCCCCCACGCTCGTCACTTCGTGTACTCGCTGCCCCCCGAGGGGGCCCAGTCCTCCTTGGGGCGGCCCTGCGGAGGACTGTCATGAGCACCACCGTGTTGCAGGCCCATGGCCTGGTGAAAAAATTCGGCGGCATCACAGCCACCGACCATGTAAACCTGTCGCTCAAGCTCGGTGCCCGCCATGCCCTGATCGGGCCCAACGGTGCGGGCAAGACGACACTGATCAACCTGCTCACCGGCGTGCTCGCGCCCACCGAAGGCCGCATCGAGTTACTCGGTCAAGACATCAGCCATTTGCCCAGCCACCAACGGGTGGCACGCGGGCTGGTGCGCACTTTCCAGATCAACCAACTGTTTGCCAGCATGACGCCGCTGCAGACGCTGGCCATGGTGGTGTCGCAGCAGCGCGGCTTGGGCGCGCGCTGGTGGCAACGCCTGGGGCAAGACGCGGCTGTGGTGGCGCGCTGCGAAGAACTGCTGGCTTTGTTCCGACTGACCGAGGTGATGCACCAAAACACCGCAGCATTGCCCTACGGCAAGCGCCGCCTGTTGGAGATGGCCATTGCCTTGGCCTGCGAGCCCAAGGTGCTGCTGCTCGACGAACCGGTGGCGGGCGTACCCGCAGGCGAACGCGAGGAATTGCTGCAGACCGTGGCCGCCCTGCCTGCCGATGTGTCGGTGTTGTTGATCGAGCACGACATGGACCTGGTGTTTGAATTTGCCGACCGCATCACCGTGCTGGTCAACGGCGCGGTACTGACCGAGGGGACGCCACAAGAAATCGCCAACGACCCGCAGGTGAAAGCGGTGTACTTGGGACAAGGTGAAGAGGTGAGCGCATGACCAAGCTGCTGCAAGTCGAACAACTGAGCGCAGGCTATGGCGATGCCGTGGTCCTGAACGATGTCAATCTGTCACTGGGTGAAGGACAGACGCTGGCACTCCTCGGGCGCAACGGCGTGGGCAAAACCACCTTCATGGACACGCTGGCGGGTGCCACGCGCCAGCATGGCGGACGCATCACGCTGGAGGGCGTGGCCTTGCACACCTTGCCCTCGCATGCGCGTGCCGCAGCAGGCATTGGCTGGGTGCCGCAGGAGCGCAATATTTTCAAATCGCTCACGGTGCACGAGAACCTGACGGCGGTGGCACGGCCCGGCGCTTGGACGCCGGATCGCGCCTACGACATGTTTCCACGCTTGGCCGAGCGCAAGGGCAATCTGGGCACGCAGCTCTCGGGCGGTGAGCAACAGATGTTGGCCGTGGCACGCGCCTTGGTGCTCAACCCCAAGCTGCTCTTGCTGGACGAACCGCTCGAAGGTCTGGCACCTATCATTGTGGAAGAGTTGCTGCGCGCGATTGCCCGCATCACCCGCGAGGAGGGCTTGTCGGCCATCATCGTCGAGCAGCACCCGCAGGCGATTCTGGCCATCAGCCACCAAGCGGTGGTGCTGGACCACGGCACCGTGGT
>JBEEJQ010000168.1:0-5076 GCA_041169105.1 Pseudomonadota bacterium
CAGAGGCCCTGAAAAAGGCACAAATTGCGCCAAACTTACTGAATAAATCCAACGCTCGCGTGACAGCACTGCAGATGGAGTGGATGAGTGAAGCCGCCATGCGCGAGCTCGACGACGAGGCGCTGGGTTGGTTTAGGCGTCGGCTGCCCTGGGGCAGCTATGGCATGTTGGTGCGGGCCTCACTGACCGCGCCCACGCTGGGGGTGGCGCTGGCCCGCTGGTGCCGCCACCACAACTTGCTGACGGACGACATCCAACTGGCGGTCACGCAGTCCGAAGGCTTGGCCCACATCGAGCTGCATGAAAAGCACGATCTGAAAGGTCTGCGCGAGTTTTGCACTGTGTCGGTGCTGCGCAATGCGCTGGGCGTGGCTTGCTGGCTGACGGATTCGCGCATTCCGCTGGGCACCACCGACCTGCACTTTGCGCCGCCACCTCATGTGGACAGCTACCGCGTGCTGTTTGACGGGCCGGTGCGTTTTGATGCCCCACACAGCCGACTGAGTTTTGATGCAGGCTACCTGCAGCTGCCGGTGCGCCGAGATGAAGCCGCCCTTCAACGCATGTTGCAACGCGCCTTGTTGCTGACGGTTCGGCCTTACCGGCGCGACCGCCTGCTGGTTGAGAAGGTGCGCCAAACCCTGGCCGAGCACCCCGAGCACAGCCGCAACGCGGAAGACCTGGCCGCCTGGCTGAACTTGTCGCCTCGCACGCTGCATCGGCAACTCAAAGAAGAAGGGGCCAGCTTGCAAGCGCTCAAAGACAGCGTGCGGCGCGACACCGCGGTGGATTTGCTGCTGCGCACCAAGCGCCCGATCAAACAGATCGCGGCCGAGGTGGGGTTTCAGAACGAGAAGAGTTTCATGCGGGCGTTCAAGGGTTGGACGAGGCAAACACCTGAAGAATTCAGACTCGCCAAGGCCCCTGTTGATCCGGCCCCGTGAAGTCTTCAAGGTTCAAAGGGGTTGCAAGTCGGGAGCTTCAGCCCCGACATGTCATTTGTAGGTCGGCAGCTTTAGCTCCGACAAGTCATTTGTAGGTCGGCAGCTTTAGCTCCGACAAGTGCCCACGCAAAAGCCAACAACGTCGGAGCTAAAGCTGCCGACCTACAAAACACCAAATCAAGAGCAAAAACCCTCGGGTAAGCCCAAAGTCAGTCCTCTCTGCGACATTAGCCATCAGGCAGACATACAACTCACTCAGATTAAAAGATCGGGTGACTTGGGTGTCTGCCTTTTTTGTTTTTTAAGCAGGACATAACAATGATTGACCCCGTGATCGCCAAGATCCAAAGTCACCCAAAGTACGCTCAGCTGCGCAAGCAGCGCAATACTTTTGGCTGGCTCCTGACCGTGCTGACTCTGGTCGTTTACTACGGCTTTATCGCACTGATCGCCTTCAACAAGCCTTTTCTCGCACAGCCTTTGGGCGCGGGCGTGACCTCAATTGGCATTCCGCTCGGCATGGGCGTGATTGTGTTCACCATCGTGATCACCGGCATCTACGTCAACCGCGCCAACAAGCGCTATGACGCGCTGACGCAGGCCATCTTGAAGGACGCCACAAAATGAACAAGGCGATGCAACTTTTCCTGGGCGCTTTGGCCCTGATCGCGGGCAACGCTGCCTTGGCTGCCGGTGCAGACATTGGCGACGCCGCCAAGCAGTCCACCAACTGGACCGCCATCTTGATGTTCGGCACCTTCGTGGTCGGCACGCTGTGGATCACCAAATGGGCTGCGGCCAAAACCAAATCGGCCGCTGATTTCTACACCGCTGGTGGCGGCATCACGGGTTTCCAAAACGGCCTGGCGATTGCGGGCGACTACATGTCGGCCGCGTCCTTCCTGGGCATTTCTGCGGCCGTGATGGCTTCGGGCTATGACGGCCTGATTTACTCCATCGGCTTTTTGGTCGGCTGGCCCGTGATCACTTTCTTGCTGGCCGAGCGCCTGCGCAACCTGGGCAAGTTCACCTTTGCCGACGTGGCCGGTTACCGCTTCAAGCAAGCGCCCATCCGCGCCTTTGCCGCTTCGGGCACGCTGGTGGTGGTGGCCTTCTACCTGATCGCCCAAATGGTCGGTGCCGGTCAACTGATCAAGCTGTTGTTTGGTCTGGAATACTGGATGGCCGTGGTCATCGTGGGCGCGCTCATGATGGTGTACGTGCTGTTTGGCGGCATGACCGCCACCACCTGGGTGCAGATCATCAAGGCTTGCTTGCTGCTGTGCGGCGGCACCTTCATGGCCATCATGGTCTTGGCGCAGTTCGGCTTCAGCCCTGAGGCGCTGTTTGCCAAAGGCGTGGCGGTGAAGACCGCGATTGCCGAAGCCGGTGGCAAAACACCGGAAGAAGCCGCCAAAGCGGGCTTGTCCATCATGGGCCCCGGCGGTTTCATCAAGGACCCGATCTCGGCGATCTCTTTTGGTATGGCGCTGATGTTCGGCACGGCCGGTTTGCCCCACGTGCTGATGCGCTTTTTCACGGTGCCTGACGCCAAGGAAGCACGCAAGTCGGTGTTTTGGGCGACCACCTGGGTGGGCTATTTCTTCATCCTGATCTTCATCATCGGCTTTGGCGCGATCACCTTGGTGCTGACCAACCCCGAGTTGGCCGACACCACCAAGGGCGTGATCAAGGGCGGCGCTGGCACGGCCAACATGGCGGCCGTCTTGGTGGCCAAGACCGTGGGCGGCGACGTGTTCTACGGCTTCATCTCGGCCGTGGCGTTTGCCACCATCCTGGCCGTGGTGGCGGGCCTGACGCTGTCGGGTGCATCGGCCGTGTCGCACGACCTGTACTCCACCGTGTTCAAAAAGGGCAATGCCGACAGCGCATCGGAGTTGCGTGTCTCGCGCATCACGACCTTGGCTTTGGGCGTGATCGCCGTGGGCCTGGGCATCGCGTTTGAAAAGCAAAACATCGCCTTCATGGTGTCGCTGGCGTTCGCCATCGCGGCTTCGGCCAACTTCCCTGTGCTGTTCTTGTCGGTGCTGTGGAAAGACTGCACCACACGCGGTGCGGTGATTGGCGGCTTTCTGGGTCTGATCTCTTCCGTGGCGCTCACCGTGGTGTCGCCGGCGGTGTGGGAAGTGACCTTGGGCAACCCCAAGGGCTCAGCCTGGTTCCAGTACAGCTCGCCTGCGCTGTTCTCGATGACCATCGGTTTCGTGGGCATCTGGTTGTTCTCGATCCTGGACAAGAGCGAACAAGCGAAGAAAGAACGCGCCGCCTTCCCGGCTCAGCAAGTGCGCTCTGAAACCGGCTACGGCGCTGCCGCGGCTTCGGACCACTGATTTTTCAGTTCCAACTGAAAAACCCAAGGGCGCTTCGGCGCCCTTTTTCATGGCCCATCGGGCTGTTCAAGCACGCCGCCGCTGGGCGCTTTTACGGCTTTTCTCAAAAAAATCAGGCGGCTTGCGCTGGACCCAGGCCACAAACTTGAGCACATCCGGGTGCGCCAGCAAAGCTTGCGGGGTGTTGAACTGCCGCGCCAATTCGGTCTCGGACAAGAGCGCATGGATTTGCCGGTGGCAGATGCGGTGCAGCAGCTGGGTCTCACGCCCGCCTTTGGATTTGGGCACAAAGTGATGCGCGTCTTGCTCGGCAGGCGGGATCTCGCGGCCGCACAAAGGGCACTCGGGCAGCGCGACGGACTGAGGTGCCAAATCCAGCGCCCATCTTTGCTGTCGTTTGATCTTGCCCAACACGCGCAGCCCCTTGCGGCTGGGCTCAGGCCGCAGGCGGCTGGCGACGCTTGGCCGCGCTGCGGCAGGCATCAGAGCAGTATTTGACCTCGTCCCAGTTCTTGGCCCAGGCCTTGCGCCAGGTCATGTCGCGCTGGCAGACCTGGCAAGGCTTGCTGGGCAGGTGTGCCTTGTTGCCTTTGAATCCGCTGCGCATACCGTTCAAGTCAAGTGCGCCAGGCTGCTGCAGGCTCGGCGATGAATTGCGACAACTGGAAAACCGAGTTGGGGGCCTCGGGTCGCCATTGAGGCGCCATGGGCTTGAAGCCGAAGTCCCAGACCTTGGCTTTGCGCGGCAGCGACGAAGACAAGGTTTCACTCACATGGTCGCCGATGAAGGTCTCGCTCAAAAAGGCTTGCAGCTCACGCTCCAGCGACTGGCCAAGGGCCTGCTCCAGATCAATCTGCAATTCGCCTTGCACCAAGACAGGCTCCGGATAGGGGTCCAACGCCGCCACCACCGACCAGACGCTCATGCGGTCGGCACTGTGGGCCAGGTCGTAGCCGCCGCCCGGCCCACGGGTGGCACGGACAAAGCCGTGCTCGCGCAGCGCTTTGAGCAGGCTTTCCACATACGACACCGACAAACCGACCTGCGCGGCCAGCTCGGCGGTGGTGATGGTTTGGCCTGCGGGCAAGCTCGCCATGACCACCAGGGCATTGACGGCGTGAAACACTTTTTTGCTCAACATACAGGGGCATCCTTCGTTTGCGAGCTGCAAATCTATCACCCATCACCCCAATATCTACTCAATTTTTAATTTATTCATAAAATCCAGTTCAATATCTACTCAAAACATCCGCCATGAGCCAACCCATCGCCAACCACCGCATCGGTGCCATCTCGGCCCTCAGTGGCGTGCCTGTCTCCACCTTGCGCGTTTGGGAGGCTCGGCACGGCGCGTTCACACCCGCCAAGTCGGAAGGCCGGCACCGGCTGTACTCCGACGAAGATGCCTTGCGGGCGTCTTTGATCCGGCAGCTGACCGACAACGGTCACAGCATCAGCACCCTGGCCAGACTGCCCGCCACGCAGCTCAATGACCTGCTGCACCAGCAGCGCAACGCGGGCCAGCGCAGCCGGCCGCAGCCCGCAGCGCAAGCACCGATCACCGTGGCGGTGGTGGGTGTGGGCATGGCCGCTCGGGTGGCTTCGGGTCAATTGGCACTGGCTTTGCCCGACAAACAGATCCAGATCACCGAAATCCTGGAAGACCTGGACGAGGCGGCCAAGGCTCCGATGCCCTCTCGGCCCCAGGTCTTGCTGGTGCGGGTGAATTCCTTGCATGTGCTGGCGGGCAATGACATCCAGCGCTTGGTGCATGCGCACC
>JBEEJQ010000169.1:0-5029 GCA_041169105.1 Pseudomonadota bacterium
CGTTTGAAAAACTTGACGCTCCAGCCCTTGGATTTCATCGCTTCGACTTCACCGCGTGGTGGCGCTCAGGCCAAGCCGTGTGCAGGCACACTCAACCCGGGATTTTTTCGAGGCAATAGCCCAGGCCACGCACGGTGGCGATGCGGATTGGGCCTTTTTCGATTTTCTTGCGCAGACGGTGGATGTACACCTCGATCGCGTTGTTGCTGACCTCTTCGCCCCACTCGCACAGACGTTCGACCAATTGATCTTTGCTCACCAGGCGACCAGCGCGTTGCAGCAGAACTTCGAGCAAGCCCAGTTCGCGGGCGGACAACTCAACCATCTTGCCGTCGATGGTGGCCACGCGACCCGACTGGTCATAGATCAGCGGGCCGTGTTTGATTTGTGAGGTGGCACCGCCCATGCCTCGGCGCGTCAAGGCACGCACACGGGCTTCGAGTTCTTGCAGGCTGAAAGGCTTGGCCATGTAATCGTCAGCGCCGTAGTCCAGGCCTTTGACGCGTTCTTCCACGCTATCTGCGGCCGTGAGGATGAGAACGGGCAAGACCGAGCCTCTGGAACGCAGGCGCTTGAGCACTTCCAGACCATGCATGCGAGGCAAACCCAGGTCGAGGATCAGCAGATCGAATTCGTTGTTGGTCATGAGGGCCGCATCGGCCTCGCTGCCACTGGCCACGTGGTCCACCGCCGCGCCCGCATTGCGCAAGGTGCGCAACAAACCGTCGGCAAGCACCTGATCGTCTTCGGCAATGAGAATTCGCATGGCTGTCTCCTGTAGGGGCGTCCCGGCTAAGGGTGTATATCGGGCTCTGTGGGTGATTTTAGTGTCAGCGCTCTGGCTATTTCGCTATTCAATGCACGTAGGCCTCCAAGCCCAACGCCACCACCGTGGCCACATCGTGACCCACCGCTTCTTTGAACTCGGCTTCGGCCTGAGCCACCGCATCCTTGAAGGCCTGCAACCAGGCCAGTCCATCGGCCGTGAACACCACGCGCTTGGCGCGGGCGTCTTGCAAGTCGGCCTGTCTTTGCACCAGCCCCCAGGCCGTGCATTGGTCGACCAAATCGCCCATGGCCTGCTTGCTCATGCCTGCGGCCAGAGCCAGGTCAGTCAAACGCGAGCCTTCCAAGGCCAAGTGGCGCGTGATGTGCACATGCGCAGCCGTGATCTGGTCGCGCGAGGCCAAATTGGCCAGCGCCAAGGGCACGCCCTCGTTGTGCGCCATCAGGTGCAAGACCCGCTCGTCAAAGCGCCGCATGGCGTGACCCAGCAAGCGGCCCAAATGGGTTTGACGCCAGCGGTCGTCCATCGCTTTGGAGGGGGGGTCTGTGGGGGTGACAAGCGGTGCATCGGCCATGCCGCAAATGATAAGGCAAACTGACCAAAAATACCGTTTACTCGTTTGTACAGTTCGTTTACAGTACTGTTCACGCATCCAGTAAAGCACACGCTTTCAAAGGAGCGGATGCCCCAACCCGTTGATATTCAAGGAGATTTCCATGAGCGAAGTGAACACCGAAAAAGCCAAAGCCCTGCAAGCCGCACTGGCCCAGATCGAAAAGCAGTTTGGCAAAGGCACCATCATGCGCCTGGGTGAAGGCGAAGTGATCGAGGACATCCAGGTCGTCTCCACCGGCTCGCTCGGTCTGGACATCGCCTTGGGCGTCGGTGGTCTGCCCCGTGGCCGCGTGATCGAGATCTACGGCCCTGAATCGTCGGGCAAAACCACTTTGACCTTGCAAGTCATCTCCGAAATGCAACGCCTGGGCGGCACCTGCGCCTTTGTGGACGCCGAGCACGCTTTGGATGTGCAGTACGCCCAAAACCTGGGTGTCAACCTGCAAGACTTGCTGATCAGCCAGCCCGACACCGGTGAGCAAGCCCTGGAAATCGTTGACAGCCTAGTGCGCTCTGGCGCGGTGGACCTGGTCGTGGTCGACTCGGTCGCCGCCTTGACCCCCAAGGCCGAAATCGAAGGCGACATGGGCGACAGCCTGCCCGGCCTGCAAGCGCGTTTGATGAGCCAGGCCCTGCGCAAGCTGACCGCCACCATCAAGAAGACCAACTGCACCGTCATCTTCATCAACCAGATCCGCATGAAGATCGGCGTCATGTTCGGCAGCCCCGAAACCACCACGGGCGGCAATGCGCTCAAGTTCTACGCCTCGGTGCGCCTCGATATCCGCCGCACCGGCACCATCAAGAAGGGTGACGACGCGATCGGCAACGAGACCAAGGTCAAAGTGGTCAAAAACAAAGTCGCGCCGCCCTTCAAGACGGCCGAATTCGACATCTTGTTTGGCGAGGGCATCAGCCGCGAGGGTGAAGTGATCGACATGGGCGTGGAAGCCAAGATCATCGAAAAATCCGGCGCTTGGTACGCCTACCAGGGCGAAAAAATCGGCCAAGGCCGTGACAACGCCCGTGAGTTCCTGCGCGAGAACCCCGACCTGGCTTTCGAGATCGAAAACAAGGTGCGCGACTCGCTGGGCATTCCTTTGCTGGCAGGCGCGGCCGGTGAAGCCAGCGCTGCACCGACCAAGCCCGCCAAAGCAGCCAAAGACAGCGCCGCTTGACCCCAGGCTCCGGCATGAGCGGCGATCAGCGTCAGCCCGGACCCCGCAGGGGTTTGGGCTTTCAGCCCTCCCTCAAAGGCCGCGCCCTGCGGCTTTTGAGCCAGCGTGAGCATTCACGGGCGGAGCTGGAACGCAAGCTGGCCCCGCACGAAGAAGTGCCGGGCGAGCTGGCCAAAGCGCTGGACGAGCTGCAGGCGCGGGACTTCATCAACGATGGCCGCGCCATCGAGTCGGTGGTTCACCGACGCTCCAGCAAGCTGGGCGCTGGCCGCATCCAACAGGAACTGGCCGCCAAAGGCCTGTCAGGTGAAGCGGTGGCCGAAGCCATGGCGAGTTTGCGAGAGACCGAGCTGAGCCGAGCCACAGAGGTTTGGCGCAAGAAATTCGGACAGCCCCCCGAGGACGCCGCCCAAAAAGCGAAACAAATGCGTTTTTTGCTCACCCGGGGCTTTGGCGCCGAGGTGGTACGCCGGGTCATCAAGGGCGACGACGACCTGTAGGCGTCAGCTCACAACCCCAGCATCAACTGGATGTTTTGCACTGCGGCACCGCTGGCGCCTTTGCCCAAGTTGTCCAGACGAGCGATCAGCACCGCGTGACGGGCTTCTTCGTTGGCGAACACGCGCAGCTCCAGCTTGTTGGTGTCGTTCAAGGCCAGGGCGTCGAGCTTGCCGCTGTCGGTGGCTGGCTCCACGCTGACCCAACCGCCTGCCGCCTGGCTGGGGGCGTAATGGGCCCGCAGGGCTTCGTGCAGATCCGCCGCCTTGGGCTGGCCGGGCAGGGCGTCCAGGTGCAAAGGCAGCTGCACCAGCATGCCTTGGCGGAAATTGCCCACCGCAGGCACAAACAGGGGGCGGCAGGTCAAGCCCGTGAAGCGCATGATTTCCGGGATGTGCTTGTGCTTGAGGCCCAAGGCATAGGCTTCGTACAAAGGCGCTTTACCCGCTTCATAGTCTTCGATCATGGTGCGGCCACCGCCTGAATAACCGCTGACCGAGGGCAGGCAGACCGGATAATTGGCAGGCACCAAGCCGGCATCCACCAGAGGGCGCAACAGGGCAATGGCGCCTGTGGCGTAGCAGCCGGGGTTGGCCACGCGGCTGGCGGCGATCACGGCTTCGCGCTGGCCAGCGGCCAACTCGGGAAAGCCGTACACCCATTCCGGGTTGCAGCGGTGCGCGGTCGACGCATCCACGATGCGGGGCTTTTGGCCGGGCAGGCTGTCGATCATGGCGACCGACTCGATGGCGGCATCGTCGTGCAAGCACAGCACCACCAAATCGGCTTCGGCCATCAATTCGCGCTTGGCTTGCGGGTCCTTGCGGCGGGCCGGATCGATGCTCAGAACTTGCACTTGCGGCATGAGCGCCAGACGCTCGCGGATCTGCAAACCGGTGGTGCCCGCCTCGCCGTCGATGAAAATTTTGGCCATTTGTGTGAACTTCCTCATGAAAGCAAGCCCGCTGCGTCATGTCGATGTAAGACGCGGGGCTCAGTATTGGTGCGTTGCAGCATGATACAGTCGCAGGCTGCAGTGTCCAGCGCCTGCTGGCGGGTGAATCACCCCAGCGGGCCGGTCAATCAACTACCCACTGAGAGAAGACCTCATGAAGATTCACGAGTACCAAGGCAAGGAAATCTTGCGTCAATTCGGTGTGCCAGTTCCACGTGGCATCCCCGCTTTCACCGTTCAAGAGGCGGTTGAAGCCGCTCAAAAACTCGGCGGCCCCGTGTGGGTGGTCAAGGCCCAGATCCACGCCGGTGGCCGTGGCAAGGGTGGCGGCGTCAAGGTTGCCAAAACCATTGACGACGTGAAACGCCTGGCTGGCGACATCCTGGGCATGCAGCTCAAGACGCACCAGACCGGCCCTGAAGGTCAAAAAGTCCGCCGCCTGTACATCGAAGACGGCGCCGACATCAACAAAGAGTACTACGTGTCCATCGTGACCGACCGTGCCAGCCAGAAAGTGGCTGTGATCGCTTCGAGCGAAGGCGGCATGGACATCGAGGAAGTGGCGCACTCCACCCCCGAGAAAATCATCACCGAGCTGGTCGACCCCCTGACCGGCCTGGGTCAAGCCCAAGCTTTGAAGATCGCCAACGCGGTGGGTCTGACCGGCGGCTCCGCCGACCAGGCCGCTGACGTGTTCCAGAAGCTCTACAAGTGCTACATGGACACCGACGCATCGCTGGTGGAAATCAACCCCCTGAACTGCGACAGCAAGGGCAACATCATGGCCCTGGACGCGAAGTTCAACTTCGACTCCAACGCCCTGTTCCGTCACCCCGAAATCGTGGCTTACCGCGATCTGGACGAAGAAGATCCTGCTGAAGTGGAAGCTTCCAAGTTCGACCTGGCCTACATCTCCTTGGACGGCAACATCGGTTGTTTGGTCAACGGCGCTGGCTTGGCCATGGCCACCATGGACACCATCAAGTTGTTCGGCGG
>JBEEJQ010000170.1:0-5016 GCA_041169105.1 Pseudomonadota bacterium
TTCACGTTCAGCGTCACGGATCTTTTGCAAGATGACCTGCTTGGCTGCCATGGCACCAATGCGGCCAATCGGCACGGATTCGATCGATTCTTCGATGTATTCGTCGACTTCGATGTCAGGGATCTGTTCCTTGGCTTCAAACAGCAAGATCTCCTGCTCAGGCAATTGCAGACCAGCTTCGTCAGGCACCACGTGCCAGCGGCGGAATGTTTCGTAATTGCCGCTGTCGCGGTCCACCGCCACGCGGATGTCCACTTCGCCCTCAAACAGCTTTTTGGTGGCCTGGGCCAGCGCGGCCTCGACAGCACCGAACACCACGTCGCGCTCCACGTTCTTTTCACGTGAGATGGCTTCGACCAACATCAACATTTCGCGATTCATGACTCGACTCTCCTGTTCCAGTGAGGCTGCGGTTCAGCCCCGATTCACATATTCAATAAGCCGACGATGAGGTCAGGCTTGTGCCTTGGGCTTGCGCCCTTTGAAATCCACCACGGGCGCCAAACGGGCGTCGCGCAATTCGTCCAACGTGAAACCCAAGGCATGCAAAGGCGCAGGGGCACGTTTTTTACTGATCCGTTGACCGGGTTTGACAGCAGGCTCATCGCTCCAGACGATTTGCCAGCCCGTGCCGGTGGCGTCACGCTCAAGCGTGCCGCGAAATTTTTTGCGGTTGGCGCTGACCATGCCGGCAGCGTTTTCGCCCATCGGGGCTTTGAGCGTCAGGTCGATCAACTCACCGACAAAACGCTCGAAATCTTTTTCATGGCGCAGTGGGCGGTCAATACCGGGCGATGAGACCTCAAGGCGGTTGTACGTCACCCCGTCGACCTCCAGCGCAAACTGCAGCTGGCGGTTGACCTTTTCGCAGTCTTCCACCGTGACAAAAACATCCGATCCGGGCTGCCATGGCCAATCGATCGTGATGCGCAGCAAACCGCCCGCAGAGCGCTCAATTTCGACCAGGTCATAGCCCAGGCCGCTTACGGTTTCTTCAACGATTTGCTGCAATGCCACAGAACTTCGAAATGTCAAACTTAAAAATGAAAGACCAAAAAAAACGGGCGGTGAAAACCCGCCCGTTTGGTCGTGAAGCCTGTATTCTATCTGAAAAATGCGCTAAGTGTGTGATTTTCAAGAGAAATATGCAGCCCAAGCGCGCGTGGGAACAGTTCGGCATTGGGCCCAAGTGCAGCAAGGCACAATGGGCCCTCGAATGCATCAGGAAGGGCCTGCTTTGAACACCTTATCACGCTGGATGGACGACAACGTCCGCTCTTTGGCGCGCGACATGCGCTGGACATTCTTGCCCCCCCTCATGGTCTACATGGCCGCTGGCGTGCAGGGCCTGACCAGCATTGTCGGCACTTTCTTTGTCAAGGAGCATCTGGGCCTGTCGGCCGAATTTTTGGCCGCCCTGTCCTTTTGGGCCGGCTTGCCCTGGGCGCTCAAAATGCCGATTGGGCATTTGGTCGACATCTTCTGGCGCTACAAATCCGGTTTCATCCTCTTGGGAGCCAGCCTGATTGCCGCCAGTTTGCTGATCATGACCGGGCTGGTCGGGCACCGTGAGGCCATGGGCTCGGTGTGGAGTGTCAATTCCTGGTTTGTGCTGGCGGCTCTGCTCAGCCCCATCGGCTATGTGCTGCAAGACGCCACCGCAGATGCCATGACGGTTGAAGCCGTGCCCAAAACCCAACCCGATGGCACTGCGGTCGACGCCGCCACCTTGAAAAAAATGCACACCACAATGCAAACCCTGGGAAGGGTGGCCATCGTGGGCGGCACCATCATCGTGGCCCTGATCAATTGGGGCATGTTCGCGGACGTGCAAACCCTGAGCGCGTCCCAAAAAACACAAACCTACCAAAACCTGTACCTGTTGGCTTTGGTCATTCCCGTGATCTCTGTGGCCGGTCTGCTGGTGGCACGTTTGCAACGCGATGCCCAGGTCAAGCAACACATGGCCCGAGGCTTGGACCGTGCTCAGGCCATGGCACTGCTGCGGCCAGACGATGGCGACACCGCCCCCAATGCACCGCTCCTACTTGGCAGTCTGGGGTTTGTGGCTCTGACCATTGGTCTGGGCCTGTCGGGTTGGCGCTACAGCCAAGAGCTGATTTTCATCAGTTCCATGGCCATCATTTGCACGCTCATGGCCCGCTTGGTGCGTGAGCTTGAGCCGTCTGCACGCAACACGCTGCTGGGCACAGCGCTGGTGATCTTCATGTTCCGTGCTGTGCCCGGCACAGGTGCCGGAGTGTCATGGTGGATGATCGACCAACTGGGCTTTGACCAACCCTTCTTTTCCGTGTTGTCGCTCATTGGCAGCACCCTGGCCTTGGCGGGCATGTTCGTGTTTCGGCGCTTCATGGCTGAGCGGTCCATCTTTTACGTCGTGGGCGCACTCACTGTACTGGGCACCGTGCTGAGCTTGCCCACACTGGGCATGAGCCTGGGTCTACACGAATGGACTGCGGCCCATACCGGCGGAGTGGTCGACGCACGCTTCATTGCCATGGTCGACACGGCGTTGGAATCCCCCTTGGCCCAAATCAGCATGATCCCGATGCTGGTCTGGATCGCCAACTCCGCCCCGCCCCACCTGAAAGCCACCTACTTCGCGGTCATGGCCAGCTTCACCAACCTGGCCCTCTCGGCGGCACAACTGGGCACCAAGTACCTCAACCAAGTGTTCACATTGACACGCCAGGTGCGCGATGCCAGCGGCACCGTGACGGTTCCAGCCAACTACGACGACCTGAGCGGATTGCTCCTCAGCACACTGTTGATTGGCCTGCTGCTGCCGCTGGGCGCCATCGCCCTTGCACGCTGGCGAGCCTGGGGCAGTGCCTGAATGTGCCCGATCGAGCATGCGACAATCGCACCCAGATTTTTTTCCGAAAGATGAACTCCATGACCACCTCCACAGGTTTCCTCGCAGGTAAAAAGCTGCTGATCACCGGCGTGCTGTCCAACCGCTCGATCGCCTACGGCATCGCCAAGGCCTGCCACGCACAAGGTGCCGAATTGGCCTTCAGCTATGTCGGCGAGCGCTTCAAGGACCGCATCACCGAATTTGCCGCCGACTTCGGCTCCAAGCTGGTGTTCGATTGCGATGTCGGCAGCGACGAGCAAATCGAAAAACTGTTCACCGACCTGTCGGTCCACTGGCCCAAGTTCGACGGTTTCGTGCACGCCATCGGCTACGCCCCGCGCGAAGCCATCGCTGGCGACTTCCTCGACGGTCTGTCCCGCGAAGGTTTCAAGATCGCGCACGACATCAGCGCCTACAGCTTCCCTGGCATGGCCAAAGCCGCCCTGCCCTACTTGAATGACAAATCGGCTGTGCTGACCCTGACCTATTTGGGGGCCATCCGCAACGTGCCCAACTACAACACCATGGGCCTGGCCAAAGCCAGCCTGGAAGCATCGGTGCGCTACCTGGCCGAATCTTTGGGCAGCCAGGGCCGTGGCCTGCGTGCCAACGGTATCTCGGCGGGCCCCATCAAAACCCTGGCCGCCAGCGGCATCAAGGGCTTTGGCAAGATCTTGTCGGTCGTGGCCGAGGCCTCGCCCATTCGGCGCAACGTCACCATCGAAGACGTGGGCAACGTGGCCGCTTTCTTGCTGAGCGATCTGGCCGCCGGTGTGACCGCTGAAATCACGTATGTGGACGGCGGCTTCAGCCAAGTCGTGGGCGGCATTGCCGAACCTGTGGACGCAGCCTGATTCCACATCACCCTCAACAAAAAAGCGGCCGAGGCCGCTTTTTTGCTGTCTGAACACAGGTGCCAGATGGTCTGGCACCGCCTTGATCAGGACTCCTTGACGCAATCGGCAAAGTAGCGTTTTTTGCCGTCATCGTCTTTGATTTCCACCAAGCCGTGGATGTCGGTCTCAAAGCCAGGGCACTTCTCGTTGAACTCGCGGGCAAACTTGAGGTAATCCACGATCTTCTTGTTGAAGACTTCGCCGGGAATGAGCAAAGGAATGCCCGGTGGGTAAGGTGTCACCAGACCCACGGTGATGCGGCCTTCCAAATGGTCGATTTCCACGCGCTCGGTCTTACGCTGGGCAATGTGCGCGTAAGCATCCGAAGGCTTCATGGCCGGGGCCAGGTCCGACAGGTACATCTCGGTGGTCAGGCGTGCAATGTCGTACTTGGCGTACATCTCGTGCACATGCTGGCACAGGTCACGCAAGCCCATGCGCTCGTAGCGCGGGTGCTTCTGGCAGAACTCCGGCAGGATTTTCCACATCGGCTGGTTCTTCGCGTAATCGTCCTTGAACTGCTGCAAAGCCGTCAGCAGCGTGTTCCAGCGGCCCTTGGTGATGCCGATGGTGAACATGATGAAGAAGCTGTACAGGCCCGTCTTTTCAACCACCACGCCGTGCTCGGTCAGGAACTTGCTGACGATGGAGGCGGGAATACCGGTCTTGTCGAACTTGCCATCCAAGTCCAGGCCCGGCGTGACGATGGTCGACTTGATCGGGTCCAGCATGTTGAAGCCGTCGGCCAATTGCTGACCGAAGCCATGCCACTTGCTGGCTTTTTTGCGCGGGTCATTGCGCAAGATCCAGTCGTCAGCCCGGCCAACGCCCTCTTCCGCGAATTTTTCGGGGCCCCAAACCTTGAACCACCAGTCCTTGCCGTATTCGGCATCGACTTTGCGCATGGCGCGGCGGAAGTCCAGGGCCTCGGCAATGCTCTCTTCCACCAGCGCGGTGCCGCCGGGCGGCTCCATCATGGCTGCAGCCACGTCGCAGCTGGCGATGATGCTGTACTGCGGGCTGGTCGAGGTGTGCATCAGGTAGGCCTCGTTGAACAGCGGACGGTCCAGCTTGGTGTTTTGCGCATCCTGCACCAGCACATGACTGGCCTGGCTGATGCCGGCCAGCAGCTTGTGAATGGACTGGGTGGCGTAAACCATCGACTCTTTCGGCCGCGCACGTTTTTTGCCCATCGCATGGTATGGGCCATAAAACGGGTGGAAAGCCGCATGCGGCAACCAG